>NZ_OY762653.1:2290018-2607536 GCF_963666195.1 Trichococcus shcherbakoviae | reverse complement strand
ACCCATATCAGGCACGCCATCACTAAAAGCCAAACACTCCAGTAAAGCAGATTCGTTTTCCTTAATTGTTCCATTCAATATCCCCTTGTTTCTCAGGCAGTTTGCCGATCATCAGGGCGGACAGGTACGCTTCCAACAGTTTGGAGCAGGCTTCCAAGGACTTCCGATGGGTACGTTCATAAGCATGGCTTGCATCGATCCCCGGTCCGATCAACGCGTGGCGGACGTCCCAACCCGCTTTCATGGCTGCGGAAGCATCACTGCCGTAAAACGGATAGATATCCAGCTTATAAGGAATCTCCTGTGATTCGCATAATCCGACCAACTGCTGCCGAAGTCCGAAGTGATAAGGACCCGATCCATCTTTCACGCAGATGGACACGGTGTATTCGTCAGTCTGCTGGTCGTCGCCCATCGCGCCCATATCGACGGCCAAATATTCCACCGTGTGCGGCGGCATATTCGAGTTGCCCCCGTAGCCGATTTCCTCATTGTTCGAAAAGAAGAAACAAGTCGTGTAAGGCAGTGTCAATTTTTCGTCCGCGATGCGGTGCAGGAACTGCAGCAGGATAGCCGCGCTGGCTTTATCGTCCAGATGCCTTGATTTGATGTAACCGGACGGGGTAATTTCTGTCCGAGGCGCAAAGCTTATGAAATCCCCTACTCTGATGCCAAGCGCAGAGACATCTTTGGCGGTGTGCACTTCTGCATCCAGCCGGATCTCCATATTGTCCTGGTTTCGCTCAGCCGTACGTGCATCCTTATAGACATGGACGCTCGTTTGGTGCAACAGTATTGTTCCCGTCCAATCTTTCCCTGTAGCCGCACTATGGACCGTACAATATTCCCCATCTATGGAATGGTAGGTAAAGCCGCCGATCAGGTCGATTTTCAGTCTTCCGTCCGGTTTGATTGCGCGCACCATCGCTCCCAGCGTATCGATATGCGCTGTCACGAATCGTCTGCTTTGATCTTCAGCGCCTTTAACCGTCACCATCAGACTGCCCTTATGATTCCTTTCAGGTTGGTACCCCTTCCGTTTCAGGTTTTCATCCAAAAAATCGATGATTTCCGCGGTATACCCAGTCGGCGATGGGATGTTTGTCAATTGTTGGATCGTTTCAATTATGTCTGGCATAAATTATTTCCTCCTCTTGCTGATTATATAAGTATAGCAAAAGAACCCAACAAAATGAGGCAAAAACAATTAATTCAGACAAAAAATGCCGATTCAGGTAAAATAAGAAAAGAGGTTCCAGCGAACCCAACAAATTTTGGAAGCGAGGAATACGCATTGTTGCATTTTGAATGGACACAAGACTTAAAATCCAAAACCTACAGGGATGCCTTGGACATCCGTAAAGAAGTATTCGTGGAGGAGCAGCAGGTGCCGGTCTCCATAGAAATCGACGATTTGGAAGATAAAACCTTGCACCTCGTCGGATATGAAGAATTCATTCCGGTTGCCACTGCCCGCATTTATCCGATGGAAAACGGAAAATACAAGGTGCAGCGCGTCGCCATCCGCAAAGCCGTAAGGGAAAAGAAATACGGCAGCATCCTGATGAAGGAAATCGAAAGGCACGTCCGCGAAATCGGCGGCAAGCGCCTGTTCCTCGGAGCACAAAACCACGCCATCGGTTTTTACGAAAAAGTCGGCTACAAAATCTGCGGCGAAGAATACGAAGAAGCCGGCATCCAGCACCATGATATGGATAAAATACTATAGCACTGAGCCAAAAAAACAGGCAATGGACACAGCCAAAGCGGATGCTTTTCCATTGCCTGTTTTTTTGCACCTACATGAGTGTGGTGATAAAATGTTTTGCGATGTTGAAATAGATCAAAACTGAAGTCAAATCGCTGAATGTCGAGATGAACGGACCGCTTGCGACGGCAGGATCAAAGCCAAGGCGATCCATCAATACCGGAATCAAGCTACCGGCCAGATTCGCCACCGTGATGGCAACCAACATGGAAATACCGATGATCCCACCCAAAATGAAGTTCTGTTTCCAAACACCGATGACAAGCGCAATCGTTATACCAGTAACCAACCCGGAGATCAAACCGGTCGCCAACTCGGATAAAATTGTACGGAATAAATTTTTCTCCTCATCATCCTGCATGCCGATTTTCCGGACTGCGACGGCAAGTGATTGTGTCCCCGCATTACCGGATGTCCCGGTGATCAAGGTGACAAATACGGAAAGAATCGATGCATCCGAAATCAACCCCTCATACTGACTGATCAAAGTGGAAGTACCCATACCCAAGAATAATAGCGTAATTAACCACGGCAAACGTTTGGATGCTGCCACAAAAGGGTTTTCTGATTGCTCCTCAACGTCGACCCCGGCCAATCCGGAGAAGTCGCTGACGGCTTCCTCGTCGATGACGTCGATGATGTCATCGACGGTGATGATACCCAGCAATACATTGTTTTCGTCGACTACCGGCACAGCCAGGAAGTCATAGTCCCTGATTTTATGGGCAACATCTTCTTGCCCTTCTTTTACATTCACCGATACGATCCGTTCACTCATGATATCGCTGATCATCATATCTTCATCATTCACGATCAGATCCCTCAAGGAAATGACCCCGACCAGCACATTATCCACATTGACGACGTAGATATAGTAGATCGTTTCCGCGTCAGGCGCTTTACTTTTAAGGATAGCCATCGCGGATCGGACCGTCTGGTTGGCTACGATAGAGACAAATTCCGGCGTCATGATGGCCCCGGCAGTCTCATCCTCATAACTCAATAAGGCACGGATCTCTTTCGCCGCCTCTGTAGGCATCAAGCGCAGATAAAGCCAAATCCGTTCATCCTTCAGTTGCTTCAGCATGTCCACTGCATTATCGGCATACATGTTTGCCAACATATCGGCCGCGTATTGATTGTTCATTTCCAAAAGATACTCTTCAATCGATTCCACATCTTCTTCGATGATTTCGAACATGTCCGCCATTTCGTTCGCGGAGAGATAATTGTACACCGTTATGCGTTCTTCAGGGGACAACGCCAGATAAATCTGGGCCTGATCATAGAGGTGATAGTCCAAAAAATCGGAACGGAATCTTTCGATATTCTCTCCCTGGAACGATTCGCGGATTTTTGCCAACGCTTCGTCCAGTTCAAATTCATATTGTGGTTCCAGCATGGATATCAGCCTCCTTATCCCTCTGTCTGCTTTCCCATTTGATGAAATCATCAGGCAATGGTGCTTCTATCTTTAAAGCTTCTCCACTGATCGGATGCACAAATGCCAATGACTCGCAATGCAGGGCTTGCCGCAACATGTCTGGGTCAGCTTTCCCTCCATAAAGGTCATCCCCAAGTAAAGGCGCACCGATTGAGGTGAAATGCACGCGAATTTGATGGGTCCTGCCCGTATGCAACTTGATTTTGACAGTCTGTCCATCCGGATAGGACTTATCCAACCAGTATTCCGTCAGCGCTTGTTTCCCGTCTTCCCGCACCATTCGCGTTATGATCGAATCCTCAGTCCTGCCGATAGGGGCATCGATGAATCCATGCGTTTCCGTCAGCACGGTCTCGGATAAAACCGCACGGTATGTTTTGTCGACTTCTTTGTTGCGCAATAGCGTATCCATCAGAGCATGCGCGTACCCATGCCTTGCAAAAAGCATGACGCCTGTCGTATCTCGATCCAGTCGCGTGACAATATGGATGACTTGGTCCACGTAGCCTTGACGCTGATAGTAGCCTTTCACGCGATTCGCCATGGAAAGACGCGGGTGCACCTTCGATGGGATGGAAGCAGCGCCAAACGGTTTGTTCACAACCAAAAAGTGGTCGTCCTCAAATAAAATGTCCAAAGGCATGTCCACTCCGACAGTCGTTTCATGTTCCCCTTCATCCGGTATGCGGATCATCACTTTATCGCCTTTTCCCAAGGTCGCCAATACCGTTCTTTCCTTGCCGTTCAGCCAGATACAGCCTCCATCGAATTTGATGGTGGCCAACAGACTTTTTGATACGCCCTTTGAACGTAAAAAAGTCTTCATCAGTGTCGTCTCTTCTTTTTCATATATCCAGCTAAAAATCACTTTACACTACCCCTACTCTATACCGAATCTCTGTGTGCGGGCCTGCCGCCTTAGTTTGTCCCGAGCTATTTCAAACTTGGAACAGGTTACCCAACAAACCCCATGGTCTTGGAACCTTCAGGATTCCGCTCGGCAACATACATTCCTATTCTAACCAAAATAAGGGCATTCCACAACTCATGCCCCGTCATCGCGAAAAAAAATGTCAACAAAAAAGGACTGCACCATCTGAATCGCTGGTGCAGCCCTGCTTTACTGTTAGTATTTTTTTTCAAAATCAATCAGGTTGCGGCTTGGTTTGCCGTATTTTTTATAACTCTCTGCATTTTCTGAAACAACCTCAAACAGATTGTCGCGGAAATGCTCAACCACACCCGAAAAATGCGGGGTGATCAGTATCTTTTCATGATTCCACAAAGGACTGCCGGCAGGCAACGGTTCCTCATCGAACACATCCAACGCCGCAAAGGCCACTGTCCCGTTGTCCAAAGCCTTGATGAGGCTATCGCTGTCCACCGTGACGCCACGCCCAACGTTAACAAAGAGAACGCCTTTTTTCATCCGTGAAAAAAGAGCATCATCAAAAACACGGTAGGTTTCATCCGTTTGGGGGAGAATGTCCACGACAACATCTGCAAAGTCTATGACCGTGCCAATGTTATCCATTTTGACAGTCACATCCAAACCGGGTATCTCCTTGCCGCTGCGATTGACAGCGATGACCTTCATTCCGAAGGCTTTAGCCAATTCTCCCAAGCGATTGCCGATGTGGCCCGCTCCGACAATCATCATCGTTTTGCCTTTCAGCTCCTGGAGCTCCGTCGTCTGTTCCCATTTCCGTTGCGGCTGATTCAAGATCGCAGTCCGCAATCCGCGCATATGCGAAAGCAATACGCCGATGACGTATTCAGCAATCGGTTCGCTGTGGATGCCGCTCGCATTCGTCAAATAGATTCCCTGTCTTTCAAAGGTTGCCAACGGAAGGCTGTTCACGCCGGCCGAAATCGCTTGGACCCATCTTAATGCAGGCAAATGCCCTTCCTCCAAAAGTGTGGTCAATCTGTCGTTCCAGCCGACAGTCCACTCGACTTCACTGAACGCTTCTGTTTCAGCATCATCGGTAACCATATCGTAATCGGGATAGAGTTCTTTTAGCTTTTTGATGTGCTGTTCCTTCAAACGTGTCTTCAGCAGCCACTTTTTAGTCGCCATATTCACTGCTCCTTTGCCCGTTCGTTCCTATCGTTTTTCTTTACGCCGATGAATGCATCTTCGACCCGATCCCAGAAATGCGTATGACGATAACGTGCGAAATGTACACGCTCTCGGGCAATCCGATAAACCAGTCTTTCGATGCTTCTTTTCTTGAATGTCAAGTGATCCACAGACAAAATCAAACGATCTTCCTTGTGCGGATAGATCACGATCCACTCGTCTTTCGCGATGATCATAGGCGAGCTCAGCGTCCGATAGATGCGGTTATTCACCGAGGCCATCTCCGTCAGCTGGATGGCTTCCGTTCGTGGATGGATAACGGCTCCTCCCAGCGACTTGCTGAACCCCGTCGAACCTGTTGGTGTGGAAACACAGAGACCATCGCCACGGAATGTCTCGAACAGTTCATCCTTCACGTAGATATCGCAAACCATCGTTCCGTCCATTTTCTTCAGACTCGCTTCATTCAAAGCGATGTAGCGGGTTTCTTCCTCTTCATCCGCATACTTGACGCGGACATCGAGCAAGGGATAGCTCACGCTTTCCCCTTTATCATGCTTTAGGCTTTCGGTAAGCTCCGGCAGTTCGTAGGTCCGCCAATCTGTATAAAAGCCCAGGTGCCCGGTATGGATCCCCACAAAACGCACTTGGCTCAATTGGTCTTCGTACTTATGGAAAGCTGACAGCAAGGTGCCGTCTCCCCCGATCGACACCACCAGATCCGGATGGTCCGTGACAATCTCAATCTTTTCAGCGAGGCACATCTCTTTGAATTTCGCCGCAACCGATAAAGTCTCTGGCGTCTGGTTATGGACCAGTGCAATTTTCATATCTGATCTCCTCTCGACCGATCTCATCGGCTATCATCTCTTTTGTCAGAGAAATAGCGTTGAGCATCCTTTATTTCTTCGCGAATTTCCGACATCTCTTCGTCGAGACGGAAAGCGGCTTCTGCCGCACGTATCAGACGGTCATGCAGTTCTTCCGGATATTCGCCCCGATATTTGTAGTTCAATGAATGTTCGATCGTTGCCCAAAAATTCATGGCCAGAGTCCTGATCTGAATTTCGACCAATATTTTCTTTTCTTCGTAAATACGCTGGACCGGATATTCAATCACCATATGGTAAGAGCGATAACCGCTCTCTTTTTTATGTGTAACATAATCCCGTTCTATAATGATTTCAAAGTCATTTCTTGCGCGCAGAAGGCGCACAACCTCATGTATATCCTCTACAAATTGGCACATGATCCGCAAGCCGGCAATATCCTGCACATCCTGTTCCAGTCTGGTCAGGTCAATATCCCGGACTTCCGCCTTTTCCAATATGCTTTCCTTCTTTTTGACCCGCCCAGTGATGAATTCAATGGGTGCATGCACATTCTCATCGCGATACTGCTTACGGATTCCCTTCAGCTTAACTTTTAATTCCTCTACCGCTTGTTCGTACGGTGCTAAAAATGAATCCCAGTTTTCAACTTCCTTATTTTCCATAGAACGACACCCTATCATATAGTATATGCTACTTTATTTTATCACAATTATTTATGATTCTATACAATTCTTGTCGAAAAGGACCGAATTCATTTTCTCTTCATATTATTAGGCTGCGTTATCCGCGCCAGCATCTCCAAATAATCAACTGCGCAAAACTTATGATACAATAAGAATAAGTTTTCGCATCGCCTGCCAGTATATATGCTGATGAACGGCCCGCAACGAAGGCTCGAATTTTTGATCAGCGATTCCGACCAAAACGAACCTCATAACCGAAAGGAAGTAATGACGATGAGCCAAAATATTGAAAAAGAATTCAAAAACCTATTGAATAAAGAAGAATACGAAGCGTTGCTTACTGCCTTCAACCTTGAAGCAACAGAACCCATCAAACAAACAAACGTCTATTTCGATACACCTGACTTTAAACTCAAGGGCCTGAACAGCGGACTGCGCATCCGTATGTATGAACATAAAGGTGAAATCACACTGAAAACACCTATTCAGGAGAATGAAAAATTGGAAACGAACGATGATCTGACCCTTGATGAAGCAAAAGCATTGGTCGATTCCCACCGGATCAAAGCATCGGGAAATGTGGCCGATAAACTGAAGGAGTTGGGCATTGCGACAGAAGACCTTAGGATCATCGGCCAGCTCTCTACCATCCGTTATGATTTCCCCGGGGACAAAGGTACCTACTTCTTGGATAAAAGCTTCTACCAAGATCAAATGGATTACGAATTGGAATTCGAGTCCGAGTCTTTGGAAGAAGGGGCTCTCGCGTTCCAAATTTTCCTGAAACTTCACGATATCAAAGTCCGAAAAGCGAAACAAAAAATCGAACGCATGCTGGCCTATCCCAATTCGACTACGCACCAATAATCGGTAACCGACAACGGTTCATACAGATAGACCTACCCTCCGGAAGTCCAAGCGGAGAATGGGTCTTTTTGCTTATTTCGTTGCGCGAAAACAGACAAAAACGTGAAATCCTTCTATTTAAATCGGATTCTAGGCCATACAAGATAAAAAAATCAGTCGATTTAGTTGCAATAATGTAAATTGTCTCGTAAAATACACCTTGACAATAAAACAAGTGATACTGAACAAGAAAAATGAAGGTTGCACGGGAGAATAGCCTGTTTTGAAAAGACTGTTCTTAGAAAAGCCTTATTGCTACTTGTTTAGGCTTTTTTTTGGTAAACTAAAAGTAAGCAAAATAGGAAAGAGGGAGGGATAAAATGTATAGGTCAAAACAGAATACAACTGATTCTATCTCTTCTCCTCAACAAATTTTTGAGCTTTATCTATTTGTGAACCCGATCGGCTACAAATGCTACCGTACGGAACAAGAAGTCCTGAAATTCATGAGTTCGTTGGATGGACCTAAAGTCCACTTCCGTTTCATAACGTTCCATAATTTCAATACCGTCACTCAGTATATGAAGCGATTAAATTTACCGGAAAAGGATCTTACCTTACGTAATCAAATATATAGTTCAATCTATGATGCCTCATTGGCATACAAGGCTGCCTTGATGCAAGGTAAAAAACGCGGCCGCAACTTTTTGCTCCATCTGCAGAAATCACTTGCGGATGGCAAGACCATCTATTCAAATGAACTGTTGGCTGAAGTCGCCGTCAAAGCCAAACTGGACGTCGATATGTTCTTCGAGGATAAGGAATCACCTTTCGTAAAAAGCAGCTACGAAGCGGACCAGCACATCGCGCAAGAGATGAACATCAAAACGAATCCGTCTCTTGTCATCTTTGATAATCTGAATTATCAATACGGCCTCTTGTTGGAGGACAACATCACTGCCGAGGTACTTCATGAAGTGATCAAAGATTGCTCGGTTGCATGCGAACAGAAGAGTGCCAACATGAAAAAAACAAATATCACGACAATCGGAAAAAACTACCTACGCATCACACACTGATGCTAAAAAACTTCGCGGCCCCAATTGGCCGCGAAGTTTTTTGTTTATTTTACTGACGAGACGCTTTTATGACATGGATTCTTTTTGATTAAGCTTGTTGCGCCGCAATCAATTGTTCCAGTTCGTTCAGACGTTCCTCGAACACTTTCATGGCATCCTCAATGTAAGCGGACTGAGTCATATCCACGCCTGCTTTTTTCATCACTTCAATCGGATAGTCACTGTTTCCTGCTTTCAGATAGGCAAGGTACTGCTCCAACGCGCCTTCCTCTCCCTCAACGATCCGTTTTGCCAATGCCGTCGCAGCCGAAAAGCCGGTTGCGTATTGGTAAACGTAGTAATTATAGTAGAAATGCGGGATGCGGGTCCATTCGATTCCAATCTCAGGGTCCTTTTCGACACTTGGACCATAATATTTGGCGTTCAGTTCTGCATAATAAGAAGTCATGAAATCTTGTGTCAAAGGAACACCTGCCAAGGCTTGCTGATGGATGTAGTGCTCAAATTCAGCAAATTGGGTTTGACGGAAGATCGTTCCCTTGAAGCCGTCAAGGTAATGATTCAAGATATAGATGCGGACCTTGGGATCGGTCTGGGTCTTCAGCAAATAATCAGTCAAAATATTTTCGTTTGTTGTCGAAGCGATTTCGGCCAGGAAAATCGAATAATCGCCGTACACATAGGGCTGATTCTTTCTCGTCAGATAGCTGTGCACACTGTGACCCAGTTCATGGACCAAGGTATACAGTTGATTCAATGAATCTTGCCAATTCATCAGGATATACGGATTCGTGTCATAGGCGCCGGAAGAATAAGCTCCGCTGCGTTTGCCCTCATTCTCAAGCCAGTCGATCCAACGGTTGCCGAATGCCTCCTGGAGGATAGCCTGATAATCCTCTCCCAGCGGCTGAAGGCCGCGCAAGGTTTCTTCAGTCGCCGCCTCGATGCTGTATTTGATCGGTGCCTCCCCTGTCAACGGGGTATACATATCGTACATATGCAACTCCTCGACACCCAACAATTGCTTGCGCAAGTCCACATAGCGATGCAACAAAGGCAGATGCTCATTGACCACCTGGAGCAACGTATCATAAACCGCTTCCGGAATGTGATTGTTCGCCAGCGCCGCTGCACGGGCAGATTCATATTTATGCACTTTGGCTTTGTAATTGTGCGCCTTCACGTTCGTGGATAAGGTGGTCGCAAACGTATTTTTCAGACCCTCATACGTTTGGTAGAGCGCTTTGAAGGCCCCTTCGCGCACTTCCCGATCCGGACTTTCCATCAGCTGCCCATACAAACCGTGAGTCAGTTGGACATCTTGGCCTTCCTCGTTCTTGACTGTCGGGAAGGTGATGTCTGCGTTATTGAGAACCGAGAAGGTTTTGCTTGGCGCAGCAAAGATTTCCCCAGCCCCCGCCAACAACTCTTCTTCTCTGGCGGACAGGACATGCTCACGAGCAGAGGTTAGGCTATCCAAAAGATGCGCATACGGCTGCAACTTTTCGTTCTCTGCCAAGTATTTCTCCAGCTCGTCCTCCGGAATCTCCAGTATTTCCGGTTCGAACCAAGAAGTCGCTTCACTGACGCTCGTCAAGATCGACAAAGCTTTGTCGTGCAGATTCTGATACAGGCTGTCCGCAGTATCCTGATCATTCTTCAGATGGGAGTAAACATAGACCCGTTCCAATTTCTGGTTGATCTTGAGGACTTCTTCAATCCCTTTCAGCAAGGAGTGACTGCTTGAGCCGATGGATCCTTGCAAGGCCTTCACGAACGGCACTGCACCCGCTAATTCGTCCAACGCTTTCTCGAAAGCTTCATCTGTCGCAAAGATCGTTGTCAAATCCCATGTGGAAGTCTCCGGGACCTCCGCTCTCTTCAGTCGTTTTTGTGTGTTTGTCATGCGGTTTCCCCCTCTAATTTCTCAATAGTATAATTTTATCATACCTTGGGACCGAAAGGATACTGGCAAGAATATACAGGTTCTACCCCAAGCAAGAATGCTGAATATCCGTTTTCCCTTCCAACGGCGCGGAAAGCAGGATCCATTCCTCCCTGCCGATGGCTGCGGCATGCCCATCCTCGACCAGACGCATCATGAATTGGAGCAACGGTTCCCATAAATTCGCCTCATCAGCTTCCTTCGACGTCCTTGTCCGGATCATGTTCATGCGTATGCATTTTGACAGCCAATCAAGCAGCTGTTTTTTGGTGAGAGGCGTTGTCGTTTCCGGATCGCTGAAATCCCGGAGAAGATAGTACCGCCAAATATATGCCGGTGTGCGGATGCCTAATGTTCGGCAAGGTAATTCGAACAGGAATGCCGGCAAATGATAAAGGTCCTTCCGATCGAGATAGACCGCCAACAGAAATTTCCGGTGCTCCGGGTCGGTGCGGTACCGCAACAGATTGATATCCTTCGCCTGCATATGCTTTCGTGGGACATTTTTTTCGCAAGCTTTAGGCATCAAATCGGCAGCACCTGGCAAATGCCCCTCCCTGTAGAGATTCTCTAAGCAAGCAAGTTTGAGTCCATCCAAAGGAATCGCAGTCTTCACAAAATGAAAACGATCATCACTTCCCAACTTGAGGTGGTGATAGATGGCCATTTCTTCCGTTTGGGTATCCAGAATACCGATCCAACTTCCAAGTGCGACGGAATGCTTCAAGAATTGATAGATGGACTGCGTCATTTTGGTGCTGCCCGGTTGATAGTTCATCCCACAAATCCACCATACTTCGTAGCCGAATCGTTGGTATCCCTTCGTCCGCGCCAACAAATCGGCAGGCGAGATCGGACTGCATTGGTACTCCACAGCAATTTTCTTTCCATCCCCAAGAACTAGCAGTAGATCCGGGCGCTGCTGCAATTCCGGCAGCCAACACTCCAGTGTGACTTCAAAACCTTCACTCTTGAATTTTTCAAAAAGCAACTGCTTCCCTTTTAGGTGGGAAAGCGTTTCGCCTTCCGAAAAAACGGCACAATCCGAATGTTGATGGTGGGCAAAATGCGCAACCATGATGTTTCCATTTTTCAGCACCAACTTCCCTTTGCAGGCCGGACAATAATACTCTTCGAGATTCTTGCCTTTTTGTTTTGAAGCCTGGTAAGCCTGAATCAATTCTCCACTTGCATTTCTAGCGATCAGCATAAGCAACCGCCCTTTCTCTCCGTTTCCCATAATATCCGCAAAAGAATTAGAAAAGCGTTCCAAGCCCGCTCTGCCTCGAAAGAAATTTAGGAAATCTGGCCTCGCAACGTTCCCTACGGTCACCTTATACTGGGACTCTAAGGGATGAATCCCTAAGAGTCCCATGCAAATGAGCATCGCAGAGCGCAATTGCTGAGAGACTTCCTGCGTCAGCAGGTTAGTCGAACAGTATCCTTGGCTCGAAGAGACAAGGGGTTCCTTAATCTCTTTCCGAGAGGCAGGCTTGGAACGCTAGCCATCGGTTGGGAATGCAGCATATTTCACTTAAAATAATCATCTTCTTGAAATACAAAAAATCCGACCCTTTTCGGGGTCGGATCAGATTATTTAAAGTAGTGTCTGGCTGATTCCAATGCGTTGTCCTGGATGACCAACTTACCGTATTCGCCCAATATTTCAACAGCGATATCAGATTCCTCCGCAAATTCCAAAGCCTTCAGAATTTCGTTATCGATATTCGTTTCCGTCATCTCATCTATGAAATAGACAACCGTCAAATAATATTGATTATCATAATAGTAAAGCGAAGATACGCCGCTCTCCAAAAACATCCGTTTCGCCAGCTCCAAGAAATCATCAAAACTCTGGAATTTAAATACGACTTCCACCGGTGCCATATCATCTTCTTCGGATTCAACATCCGTTTTATCCCGTGCGTTGAAGCTCTTTGTCTGTTTTTTGATGTAATCCACTACATGCTCCAATTGATTGGAGCCATTCGCCATGTCGAAGTCGTCTTCATTATTCATCCCTTTACTGATGAATAACTCTAAGCCATTCCCATTAGGCAGCACTTGGAAAGTAATTGCATCTGATTCATGAAATTGATTATCAACATCGACTTCCTCCAGGATGCTGTAGAAAAAGCTCTCGATTTGCTTTTGATTTCCTAATAAATCCAGAAAGGTGATGCCTCTTTCCTCTAAATCAGAATTCTCAATCAAAACGCGAATTGTGTTTTCGTTGATGTTTTCCATTTCCATCATGCTTCACCCCACTTTTCTTTCCCTATTTTTCTTATACCCATTGTAAATCAAATCGCAAAAATGTAAAGACAAAAGCACAAAATCTTTTAACTTCTCATTTGTTTTCTCATCTGAGCGTTTCTTTCCTGTCAAAATGCCAACGTTTTGCGGTCAAAAAAGACAAGTACAGCCGTTGATCCGGTGCACTTGTCTGTTGATTCCTGTTTAGTTGCTGTTGACTAGAAGTTTGCCAATCTTTGCGCTTTTTGTAGTTCCAACGCGCGGACTTCCCTCGGCAAGAAACGACGGATTTCGTCTTCGTTGTATCCCACTTGCAAACGTTTCTCGTCCAGAATGATCGGACGACGCAACAGGCCGGGATTATCCTCGATCAGAGTGAATAATGTATTTAAAGGTAAATCGTCTAAGTCGATGTTCAGTTCTTGGAACGCTTTGGATCGAGTGGAAATAATTTCTTCAGTGCCTTCTTCAGTCATTTTCAGGATGCTTTTGATTTCAATTTCTGTCAAAGGTTCGGAGAATATATTCCTTTCAGTATAAGGGATGTTATTTTCTTCTAGCCATGCACGTGCCTTGCGACATGAGGTACAACTTGGGGAAGTATATAATGTTACCATCTCTGATCTCTCCTTTTTTTGTAAGTTTTGTTTGTGAATCACTTACATATACTATTATAAACCAATACGCACACAATAGCTATCCTTTTTTTTAGGGTTCTACAAAATTCTGTCACATTTACGACACATCTTCACTTTTCAATAGTCAGCAAGAAGTTTGTGAAAACCTTATCTAACAGCATTTTAACCGAACGTATCTCAAATTCGAAATTTTACAATTTATAATAAATATTGTTTGATAATTATTTTTTTCCGAATTCAGTCTAAATTTTAAAAACGCTTCCATTGCCTCCACAGTCATCCGACTTTGTGCATTCGATTTAAATCGTGAATACAAACCCGATTTGCGTTATAATAAATAATGACGTACTTAACCTAGGAGGCTTTCTATGAAAAAGAAAATATTTTCCGGCGTTCAGCCCAGCGGTATCCCGACAATCGGGAACTACATCGGAGCGATGAAACAATTCGTCCAACGCCAAGAAGATTACGACTGCACCTATTGCATCGTAAATCAGCATGCGATCACCGTACCACAAGATCCAGCCACTTTGACCGAAAGAACACGTGGATTGGCGGCACTTTATTTGGCGCTGGGAATCGATCCGAACAAGTCGACCATCTTCATCCAATCGGAAGTCCCTGCCCATGCGCAAGCTGCTTGGATCGTCCAATGCAACACTTACTTGGGCGAATTGGAACGAATGACCCAATTCAAAGATAAATCATCCAAACAAGAGACGGTTTCGGCCGGATTGCTGACTTACCCTCCTTTGATGGTAGCGGATATCGTCCTCTACAATACGGATTTCGTCCCTGTCGGCGAAGATCAGAAGCAGCATATGGAATTGACAAGGGATTTTGTGCAGCGTTTCAACAATAAATATGGCAAAAGCAAAAAAATCCTTTCCATGCCGGAGCCAATGATTCCCGAAGACGGCGGACGGATCATGAGCATCCAAGACCCTACCAGCAAAATGAGCAAATCCGACAAGAACACAAAAGGCTACATTTCCTTGCTGGATGAACCAAAAGTCATCCGCAAAAAAATCAAGAGTGCTGTCACCGATTCAAGCGGCATTATTGAATACGATAAAGAAAATAAGCCTGGCATCTCGAACTTATTGACGATTTTCTCGGCCTTTACTGATCGCTCGATCGATGACTTGGTCAAAGAATTTGCGGGCTCAGGCTACGGTAATTTCAAAGAAAAACTGGCGGATGCCATCATTGCTGAATTGGAACCGATGCAGAATCGTTATTACGAGTTATTGAGTTCCAAAGAACTGGATGATATTTTGGATGCAGGCGCAAAACAAGCGAATGCTGTTGCCTCCGAAACACTGAAACGCATGGAAACAGCAATCGGCCTCCACAGATAACAGAAATGCTGAACGGGTTGTTCAGCCCTGAAAGAAATTTAGGAAATCATACCGTATGAGCATCGTAGAGCGCAATATGCTGAGAGACTTCCTGCGTCAGCAGGTTAGTCGAATAGTATCCTTGGCTCGTAGAGACAAGGGGTTCCTTTATCTTTTCCGAAGGGCTAACCCGTGAAGCTGGCCAAGAAATGCTGAACGGGTTGTTCAGCCCTACAGATGTAAAAGAGAAGCTCCGCAAATTGCGGGGCTTCTCTTTCTTTATCAGTACAATTCTTCAAGCAATTCTTCTGCTGTCACATTACCGAAGTATTTTTTGATGTCAAGTTCATTCAATTTGGCAAGCATATCCTCTTTGGCATATTTGACTCCGATAAAAGCATCTTCAACATCCTTGATTTCCCCCAAGCCAAAGAAATCTCCGAAAACCTTCAGCTGTTGGATATGCCCATCTTCAACGTTCATGCGGATTTCAATGGACCCGATCGGAAAACGATGATGTTTTTGGATTTCGAATTTGGGTGATTTGCCGTAATTCCAATCCCAGTTGCCGAAGTACTCTTCGCGGATTTCATAAACGCGTTTCCAATCTTCCTCGGTCAAATGGTACTCTTTTACTTCCTCACGCGTTTTTACATCAAAAATCGACAACAGCATCAAGTCTCGGAATTCTTCCGTAGTCAGGTCTTGATAAGCCTCATCAACAAAAGGTTTGATGTTGGTCACGCGGCTGCGGATCGATTTGATGCCTTTCGATTCGATTTTCTCTTTGCGTGGCTTCAATGCGCCGGTTACGGCATCCAGATCAGAGTCGAAAAGGATTGTCCCATGGGCGGTCATTCTTCCGTTTGTCGCATACATGGCATTCCCCGAGAATTTTTTCTCTCCGATGACCAGATCATTTCTGCCTTTTAATTCAGCTTCCTTGACGCCTACGCTGTGCAAAAAGGAAATGACCGGTTTTGTGAATTTTCCGAAATCACGGAATGAATCACCGTCATCCTTCGTGATGAAGCAGAAAGAGAAGTTCCCCAAATCGTGGTACACTGCACCGCCCCCGGACATACGGCGGACGATGTGTATCTTATTCGCTTCGACATAATCCGCATTGATTTCTTCGATCGTATTCTGGTTGCGGCCAATGATGATCGACGGCTCATTGATATAGAACAACAGTATCGGCTCATCTAAGATTTTTTCCTTCAATAAAAATGTCTCTAAGGCAATATTTACGCTGGGATCCAACTGTCCCTGATTATCCACAAAATACATATGTTTATACCTCTCCCATTCTTGATTCGATTTGTTGTTTCGCTTCGTTCTGGTTGATGAACACAATCAAATTGTGACGATCCGGTCCTTTTCTGCAAGCGTGACGGATACGGACGGTGCTGCTTCTTTCGCTTGACCCAGCAGCACAGATAGCTCGCCTTTTTGCGGCAAATGCGTCAGTATCAGCTGTTTGACTGCCGCTTCTTCGGCTATCGCCCCAACTTCGCCTGCAGTCATATGCGCATGGTGTCGCTCGTTGCCGTTGAACAGGTTCGCATCAGCCATGAACAGGTCAGCATCCTTCACAAAAGGCACGAATGCTGGTAAATAAGCTGAATCCGCCCCGAAGACGAAGACCTTTCCGGTGGCGATCTCCTCGATCCGCAACGCATAGCACGGAACCGGATGGATGGTTTTCAAAAAACGGATCCGGAATGGCCCCAATTCCAACGTCTCATCCGGAGCATAGGCAATCCCTTCGCTCACTCCCGTCATCTCCAACAAGCGGAAAAATTCCGATTCAGTATGCCCGTATATCGGCAGTACTTTTTTTACCTTGCCTTCTGCAGGATCTTTCAGCTGAAAAGTATATTGCAGGACACCCAAGTCCGCAATATGATCTGCGTGATAATGCGTCAGGATGAGCGCATCCAAATCCAAAGGGTCCAAATGATGCTCCAGCGACAACAAAGCGTTGCTGCCGACGTCGATCAATAGTCTGAAATCATCGGATGTCAGCAGATAAGCTGTCGTACCGACATCTTTTGTGGGATAGCCGCCCATGCAGCCCAAAATTGTCAATTCCATTAAATGTCCTCCAATCCAATATCTGATAAACAAAGAATCCTATCCAGATTATATCATGCCTCTAGCCATCCTCAACGGCAAACTCTTTCATAGCAACCAAAAGAAACAGTTTTTTCAAAAAACGATAACAGTTTTATATCGGTGGATTCATTATAGCACCAAATAAAATTAAACACTATATGAAATTAAAAACAGTCCACCATTATCTGTAAACACACAGATAGGCGGACTGTTTCATTATGTATTCAAACTGTCATTATTTTCCATTTTTTTCATGTAACGGATCGCCTCATCAGCCAAGCGCTTCCCCTCAATGATGGCATTTTCCATTCCATAACCAGTGATCCCGTTCCCCCCGACAAAAATGCCTCTTTTTGCATACTCTTGACGGGCTGGATAGCCTGCCTCCAGCATCTCTTGTCTTTGTTGCAGACTAAAATGAGGTACGGCCTTTTCCCAACGATAAAATGTGGACTGCAAAGGTTCCTCACTCAAGGTCAAAATTTCCTTTACTTCATTTTTGATGATATCCATCACAAGATCATCGGCTAATTCTATCAAGGTTTCTTCCAGCCGTCTGCCGAATTCCACAAGCACGTAATAATAGTCCGCTTGTTCAAACAGCGGCCATTTGTTGTTCAAAACGACAAGCTTGGTGCTATGGAAAGAGCTTCTCCGTGGAATCACAAATCCTTGCCCTTCAGGCAGGTTTTTGACTGATTTTTTATTTATTTTGAAAAAAACTGTGCCTACGCTCGTGCTTTGGGCTTTTGGGAAATCAATTTCATTAGAGAATCCATCCAAAAACCCAAGAGATTCCTGTGGGTTTGTTGTGACGATGACACTTCCCGCACGCATGGATTCGCGTCCATTCAGTTCAACCAACAGCAGATCATCTGACACAGTGCTCAACGACTTCACTTTCTGATTCATGTATAGATGGCCTTCCAGGTGTTGGGCCAGACGTTTGGTTAAGCTTGCCAAACCTTCCTTGAAGGTATACTCCTGGCCAGATCCATCGGCGTAACGCATCAGTTGCTCTTTTTTGTCCTTGCCTATGTGCGCCTTCCCGTAGATAGTCACCAAATTTTCATCGAATAATTTTACTGGCATCAGTTCCATGGAGCCATAGACGTTATCCGGGAAATAGGGTTCAGCCATATAATCGACCACTTCCCGCCCCAAACGGAATTCCAAAAAGTTGTCGGTGGAATATTCCGGGTTTTCATGCAGATTCTTGGAGAGGAAAATACTGTTCATGAACGCTCGCAGCTTTGCATCCAAGGTCAATCCATTTGCCTGCCAAATATCATTAAGGAAAAGCGGCATGCCGTGGTAGGTTGGCATAACGTCATCAATTACCGCATTTCCATCGAACAACACCAGTTTGCCCCCATTGCTGAATTGCTTTTCCTTTTCCAAGCCTAATTCCTGCAGAAAACCGGAAATATCCGCCCTTCTCGAATCGAAAGCTGATGCTCCCACATCAATCGCATAACCATCCATATCAATCGTGTGGATCATGCCACCGACAGCGGCTCGCTCTTCCAGTATGACATATTCAAACGGGAGGTTTTGTTCCCGGATGGCTTTATCGATTTCATAAGCGGCTGTCAATCCTCTCAGCCCGCCGCCGATGATTGCGATACGTCTTTTCATCTTCTCCATCCTGCCATCCCCTCCTCTCGCTTTCTTGATACCCACATTATCATTATCTATATCTTACTCTATCCATCAACGAAAATATGTGGATACTTTTCGACAGATATTCATGCTGCTCTTGTTTTTATACGTTTTCGCGGATTTGTTTGACCGTATCGGCATCCAAACGTTTGACTAATTCCGTGACCAATTTGACTGCATTCAGATAGTCATCTTCATGGATCATGGACGTGTGCGAATGCAGATAACGTACTGGCACTGTGATCGCGAAGGAAGGAATGCCATCCAAACTCTGATGTTGGGCGCCTGCATCCGTTCCGCCACCCGTAATGACTGTGTACTGGAATGGAATTTCGCATTCTTCGGCAACGCCGACAATGAAGTCGCGCAAGCCACGATGCGGAATCATCGATGCATCATAAATCAATAACTGCGGCCCTTTCCCTAATTCGGAATCCGCTTCTTGAGGCGTCATTCCCGGGGTATCCCCTGCCGTCCCTGTATCCAAGGCAAATGCGATGTCCGGACGGATCATGTGGGTGGCCGTCTTCGCTCCGCGCAGACCGACTTCCTCCTGGACATTTCCGCCGCTGAAAATCACATTCGGGTGTCCAGATTTGGCGACATTTTCCAACACTTTGAGCGCAACAGCCAATCCGATGCGGTTATCCCAAGCCTTCGCCAACAGGAATTTGGAATCGTTCATGCGTTTGAAGGAAATGTACGGCGTAATCATATCACCGGGCTTGATGCCCCATTCCGCTACTTGTTCTTTTGAAGAAGCGCCGATATCGATGAACATATCTTTGATTTCATATGGCTTTTTGCGTGCTTCCGGCGTAAGGACATGCGGCGGTTTGCAGCCGATGACTCCGTGGCAGCGCTCGCCTTTCGAGTTGGTGATTTCCACTTGCTGGGCAAGCATGACCTGATTCCACCAACCTCCCAAAGTTTGGAATTTGATGAAACCCTTCTCGGTTATGCTCGTGACCATGAATCCCACTTCATCCAAGTGCCCCGCCAACAAAATGGTCGGCCCCTCTTCCGCTCCTGTATGTTTGGCAAAGAGACCGCCCAATCCGTCCTGCGAAAAGCTTTCGGCGAAAGGTTCGGCATAACGTCTGAAGACTTCGCGGACCTCGCCTTCATTGCCCGGAACGCCTCTCGCATCCGTCAATTCGATCAGCATTTGTAATTCTTTCTCTTCCAAAATGATACCCCCATTGATTTAGTGACATAAGATAAGTATAGCATTTACTGCAAGAAAAACAAAAAATCGCCGCACTCCCAGTCAAAGACCGGGGAGGCAGCGATTCAAAAATTATTTAGCCAAAGCAGCTTTAGCTTGTTCAGCTACTGCAGTGAAAGCTGCAGCGTCTGTAACAGCCAAGTCAGCCAACATTTTGCGGTTCATTTCGATACCAGCAAGTTTCAATCCGTGGATCAAAGTGCTGTAGCTCATGCCGTTGATGCGAGCAGCCGCGTTGATACGAGTGACCCATAATCTACGGAAGTCACGTTTCTTTTGACGACGGTCTCTGTAAGCATAAGTATAAGATTTCATTACTTGTTCTTTAGCTGTTTTGAATAATGTATGTTTTGAACCGTAATAACCTTTAGATAATTTAATAATCTTTTTGCGGCGTTTACGGGTTACTGTCCCACCTTTTACACGTGGCATAGTGATTTCCTCCTTATTAGAACCAAAGTTCTATCTCGTATTGTTGTTTAGAATTATTTCATTTGTGATAATTGTTGGCTGATGCGTTTCATATCAGATGCACTAACCATTGAAGCTTGACGCAATTGACGTCTTTGTTTCTTCGTTTTTCCGTGGAATCTATGGCTTGTAAAAGCGCTCCAACGTTTTAGTCCGCCGTTACCAGTTCTTTTGAAACGTTTAGCTGAACCACGGTGAGTTTTTTGTTTTGGCATTTGTCTTTCCTCCTAAATTAAGTTACAAATTTATTTATCGGCTTTTGGTGCCAACATCAAGAACATGCTTCTTCCGTCCATTTTAGGATGAGATTCAATCGTCGAAACGTCAGTAAGCTCAGATGCAAGGCGATCAAGGACCCTTTGTCCGATTTCTTTATGGGTGATCGCACGTCCTTTGAATCGGATGGATGCTTTCACTTTGTCACCTTTTTCCAAGAATTTGCGAGCATTCCGCATTTTCGTTTGAAAATCATTTTCGTCGATGGAAGGACTCAAGCGCACTTCTTTAAGGCTTACCACTTTTTGGTTTTTACGGGCTTCACGTTCACGTTTTTGTTGATCGAAACGGAACTTGCCGTAATCCATAATACGGGCAACGGGCGGGTTTGCATTTGGCGATACCAAAACTAAATCTAAATTTGCTGCTTCTGCAATCTGCAATGCATCACTTTTCGATTTGACTCCTAGTTGCTCGCCGTCACTACCGATAATGCGTAGCTCGCGGGCACGGATGCCGTCGTTAACCATCATATCTTTTGCTATGGTCGTTCACCTCCATGATATTTGAGAGAAAGAACGCAGAAAAAAGTCGGCGGGTCATACTACCCCGCCGACAATACTCGCATTGCTGCAAGTTACTTGTACATATCTGGCCCAAGGACGCAATTGTCCACTTAGGCGAGAAGCGGGTGCCTCTGCTTAATTTCTCAACTTTTATAGTATACCTTGTTTAGATGAAAACGTCAAGAACATTTCAACAAAAATATTCATTTTCAATATAAGTTCAGACATTCAGGATTCCGGTGCGTATTTCCAGATTTCTTTGAGATCATTCGCTGGCAATTCTGCCACCAATTCATTGACTGTTTTGTTCCATTCCGGAACGACATACTCCGGATTCAGTTCCTGCAGCGGCAACAGCACGAAGGAACGCTCCTGCATCCTTGGATGCGGCACGGTCAGCCGTTCTTCTTTGATACTCTCCACTCCGTACAAAACAATATCGACATCCAAGGTGCGCGGGCCGAAGCGGATGGTCCGCACCCTGCCGAGTTCCTGCTCGATGCTTTGGCAGCTGTCCAGCAAGTCCAATGGCAACAGATCCGTTTCTGCTTCGAACACAAGGTTCAGGAAATCCGGTTGGTCGAGGTAGCCGACGGGTTTCGATTCATAAATAGATGATACGCGCTTCACTTCCACATCCGGCAAAGACCGGAAGATCTCCAAAGCTTTTTCGAGATGGGCAGCGCGCGGTTCCAGATTCGTGCCTAAGGCGATGTACACGACTGGCATGGGCTTAGCTCCCTTCCCTTTCGCGGTAGATTTCAACCGCAACGGAATCATAATGGCCGACTATCGGCGGATCCGGTTTGATCACTTTCACTTGGCAAGCCTGCAGCCCGTCGAAGCGCGCAAACAAAGCGATGGCGATATGCTCCGCCAAAGCTTCGATCAGGTTGAAATTTTCGCCCTCCACTACCGCTTTGACGGCCTTGTAGGCATGTCCGTAATGGATCGAATCCTCCATTTTGTCGCTGTAGCCGGCTTTTTTTGTATCGGTGTGCAGCACAACATCTACGTTGAAGCGTTGTCCCAACACCTTTTCTTCTGCATTCAATCCATGAAAGGCATAGAATTGCAGATTATTCAAATAGATTTTATCCAATCGGGCTCTCTCCTTTTTTCAACATGATATCCATCATCCTTGCCATTTCCGCATTGGCCCTCACATTGTGCACACGGAACAGCTGGGCGCCGTTCACGATGCCCAACGCAGTCGTTGCGGCGGTCCCCAGATCGCGTTCCTTGAAAGGGAGATCCCCCAGCGCCGTTCCGATGAACCGTTTGCGGGACGTTCCCAAGAGCACTGGGTAACCTAGCTCCGTAAACCGCTTCAGATGATGGACCACATTCAAATTGTCTTCATAGGTTTTCCCGAATCCGCAGCCAGGATCCAGGATGATGTTTTCTCGTTTGACGCCTGCCGAAACTGCAATCCGCACGCTCTCCGCCAAGTCGGCCAGCATATCCTCAATCAAAAAGGCATAATCCGGCTTTTCCCGGTTGTGCATCAAAATGATCGGCACATCAAATGCTGCTGCGACTGCTGCGATCTCGGGATCGTACTTGCAGCCCCAGATGTCGTTGATGATATCGATGCCGGCTTCGCAAGCCGCACGGGCGACCGCCGACTTGTAGGTGTCGATTGAAAGCGGCACATCGACCGCCTTTTTGACTGCTTCAATGACCGGCACAATGCGCGCAATTTCCTCTTCATCAGAGATTTGGATGTGGCCCGGGCGTGTTGATTCTCCACCGATGTCGATGATGTCGGCGCCATCCGCAACCATTTCGAGCGCGTGGGCAACGGCTTTTTCGACCGTGTTCCACTCCCCGCCGTCGGAAAACGAGTCCGGCGTCACATTCAGGATCCCCATGATGTAACTGCGCTGCGACAGGTCATATATTTTTGTCTTCGTCGTTAATTTCAAGATACATTCTCCTCATCAGCGTGTAATTTTTCTACAGTTTGATTAATTCCAACACTTCGCTTCTGGATTTGAATGATTGTTTGAATGCGCCACGGACTGCGGATGTCACTGTCTTGCTGCCAGGTTTTTTCACGCCCCGCATCGTCATGCACATATGCTCGGCTTCCAAAACCACCATGACTCCTTGCGGTTGCAAATGCTCCATCAGGATATCCGCAACCGTCGTCGTGATCCGTTCCTGGATCTGCGGCTTTTTGCTGACCTCATCCAGGATACGCGCCAACTTGCTCAAACCGATTACCTGTCCATCCTTCGGCATATAAGCGATATGGCCTACCCCGAAAAACGGCACCAGATGATGTTCGCAAGTGGAATAAAAAGGAATGTCCTTCACTAATACGATTTCGTCGGTATCTTCATGGAAGACCACCTTAGCGTGATCGGCAGGGTCTTTCTCGACTCCGGAAAAAATTTCCGCATACATGCGCGCCACCCGCTTCGGTGTATCCTGCAGCCCTGAGCGGTTCGGATCTTCCCCGATCGCCTCCAAAATCATTTGGACGGCGGTTTCTATCTTTTCTAAATCCATGTTTATCCTCCTAAACGCTCATTCCGCGGCTAACGCCGCAAGGGTGATGTCTGCGACTGCTTTAGCCGCGACCAATAGAGCTTTTTCATTGATGTCGAATTTCGGGTGATGATTATTGAAAACTTCTGCCTGGTTCGGACGGGCGCCGACATTCAGGAAAGCACCGGGGATCTTCAGCAGATACTGTCCGAAATCCTCCGCTCCAGTGTTGGCAGAAGTTGCGATGACCTGCTCCAAGTAAGAGCCGACACCATTTTTTTCCAGAACAGCGGCTGCTTGCTCGGTCTCTTTCGGATGATTGTACAAAGGCGGGTAATCGGAGTTGTAGTCGATCTCCACTTTCACGTCGTACATCTCCTCAAGACCGCGGGCAATCCGGTGGAAATGCTCCTCGATGACCTTTCCGACCTCAAGATCCATGTAACGGGCATCCCCACGCAGAATCAGGCTGTCCTTGATGACATTGCTGCTGCCGACCGCTTCGAAGGAGCCGATCGTCACGACAGCCATGTCATAAGGGTTGATGCGTCGGGAAACGATGGTCTGCAGGTTCATCACGAAGCTGGAAGCCGCCACAATCGCATCATTGGACCGGTGCGGTTGCGAACCATGTCCGCCTTTTCCTTGAATCGTGACTTTTATGTCGCTGCAGCCAGCATAGGCGTAGCCGCTGGTGTAAAAGACGGTGCCGACTTCATAGTCCGGGTAGAAATGGATGCCGTAGATTTCATCTACATCATCAAGCAAACCAGAGTCCATGATGCTCTTGGCGCCGGCCGGGGCCATTTCTTCGGCATGTTGGTGCACGATTTTGACGGTCCCTTCCCATTGGTCCCGCAGGCGGATCAGACAATCTGCCAAGACCATCAGATAGGCAGTGTGTCCGTCATGTCCGCACGCATGCATGACTCCTGGATTTTTGGATGCGAACGGCAGACCTGTCTGTTCTTCGATCTGCAGCGCATCGAAATCCGCCCGCAGCGCGATGGTGCGCCCTGGTTGTTTCCCGTCGATCGTGACGACGATGCCATAGCCATTGCCGACGTTCGTCTGCACATCAACCGATTTATTTTCATAGAAACGGGCGATGAACGCAGCCGTCTCCTTCTCGTCGAATGACAGTTCAGGATGCTCATGGAAATGACGGCGCAGAGCGATCATGTCATCTTCGCGGCCGTCCAGCATATTCATCAATTCATCTCTTAACATAAACTCTTCATCCCCTATCAAGCAAAATATATAAGAAAATGAAGGCCCGGAACACAAACTGCCATGTTCCGGGCCTTCATCAAGCTAACAGAATCAAAGCTACATCACTGAAACTTATTGTATCATGATTTGCTCAGAAAGATGTGGATTTGATAAGATTATTTGAAGTTTTTGATTTCAGATTGAACCTCAGCCAAGAAATCATCCATGCTGAAAGTAACCATTTCTTTCGAGCCATAACGGCGGACAGTTACGGTTCCGTTCAGCAATTCCTGATCGCCGATGACCAATTGGTAAGGTATTTTTTGAGTCTGGGAAGCACGAATTTTGTAACCCATCTTCTCGTTGCGGTCATCAACTTCGACGCGCATACCCAACTGTTCCATTACGGCTTTCAGTTCATATGCTTGATCGGCATGCAGATCAAGGTTGACAGGGATGATTGTTGCTTGGACAGGAGCCAACCATACCGGGAAGGCACCTTTATACTCTTCGATCAGATACGCCACAAAACGCTCCATTGTGGAGATGACGCCACGGTGGATGACGACAGGACGGTGGTTGTTTTCGCCGTCTTCGCCGACATAAGTCAGGTCAAAGCGCTCAGGCAACAGGAAGTCCAATTGGATAGTGGACATCGTTTCCTCCAAACCCATCGCTGTCTTGAACTGTACATCCAATTTAGGGCCGTAGAAAGCAGCTTCGCCGACAGCTTCGAAGTATTCCAAACCGAATTCGTCCATCGCTTCCTTCAGCATCGCTTCCGCTTTGTTCCACATATCATCGTCATCGAAGTATTTCACTTTGTCTTCTGGATCACGGTAGCTCAGACGGAAACGGTAATCGCTGATCTGGAAGTCCGCATAAACATCCATGACCAACTGCAGCACACGTTTGAACTCGTCCTTGATCTGATCCGGACGGACAAATGCGTGGGCATCATTCAGAGTCATTTCGCGTACGCGTTGAAGACCGGACAAAGCGCCACTCTTTTCGTAACGGTGCATCATGCCCAATTCGGCGATGCGGATCGGCAATTCGCGGTAGCTGTGGATGTCGTTCTTGTAGACCATCATGTGGTGAGGACAGTTCATCGGACGCAACACCAACATTTCGCCATCGCCCATATCCATCGGCGGGAACATGTCCTCATGGTAGTGGTCCCAGTGGCCGGAAGTCTTGTACAATTCCACATTCGCCATGATTGGTGTGTAGACGTGCTGGTAACCCAGGCTCACTTCTTTATCGACAATGTAACGCTCAAGCGTGCGACGGATCGTTGCGCCTTTAGGCAACCAGAAAGGCAGGCCGGAACCGACTTCAGGGGAAATCATGAACAAGTCCAGCTCTTTGCCTAATTTGCGGTGATCGCGTTCTTTTGCTTCTTCGCGCATTTTGATGAATTCAGCCAAGGCTTTTTTATCGAAGAAGGCTGTTCCGTACACACGTTGCATCATTTTGTTGTTCGAGTTCCCTCTCCAGTAGGCACCCGCCAATGACAACAACTTGAAGACTTGGATTTTGCCTGTTGCCGGCACGTGGACACCGCGGCAAAGGTCAGTGAAGTCATCTTGCGTGTAGACAGTGATGACGTCACCCTCAGGCAACGCTGTGATCAATTCGACTTTGTAAGGGTCGTTTGCGAAGATTTCCAATGCTTCCGCGCGGCTCACTTCACGTCTGACGATCGGATAGTTCGCCTTCACGATGTTCATCATTTCCGCTTCGACTTTCGGTAAGTCCTCTTCGGCAAGCTGCACTTCCATATCGGTATCATAGTAGAAACCAGTTTCGATCGCTGGGCCGACACCGAAATGGATTTCAGGGAACAAGCGCGTCAAGGCGTGCGCCATCAAGTGGGCAGTCGAGTGGCGCAGGATACCCAATCCGTCTGCGTGATCCGGTGTCACGATTTCAAGCGAACCATTCGTCTCCAATGAACGGGTGAAATCCACCAATTCCCCGTTGAATTTCCCTGCCAAAGCCTTTTTGGCCAGGCTGTTGCTGATGCTTTTTGCTACTTCTTCCACTGTTACGCCGGCTTCGAATACTTTTACGGCGCCATCAGGAAAAGTGATTTTGATTTCTGACATGCTGATTCCTCCAATTAATTAAATTCTGTACGTACGGTGAAGATAAGAAATGCTGAACGGGTTCGTACAGCCCTGAAAGAAATTTAGGAAATCGTGCCGACTGAGCATCGTAGAGCGCAATAGGTACGATTTATCTAATTTCCGAAGGGCTAACCCGTGAAGCTGGACAACTTTTTTAGATGAATGAACTTTTGTGTAAATTCATTCATGTTAAAAAAGGCAATAAAAAAAGCCCATCCCCAGCTTGTGCCGGAAATGGGACGTGTCTACGTGGTTCCACCCAAATTCAAAGAGTGCGACAGGCATCCGCTTAAGATTCTGTCTCATCCTTACTTGAACGCGATAACGAGCGTACCGTTTCCCCCTACTGCAGTTTCAGGGAATCTCTCGAAAGGGGTCGATACATGATTGATTAGGATGTTCCACCAAGCCATCCCTCGCTAAAAATCAGTTCATCCATCGGTGTCTTTCTCATCGATTTGTCTTTCGTTTCATCTGTAGTCCATTTAAACACAAAAAACAATTGTTTTCAAGTTTAAAATAAGAAAAGCTGAACGGGTTCGCTTAGCCCTGATTAAGGAAACACTGTGACCTAAACGGTCAAGTACTCTGATGTCACAGTGCGACATCAGAGGGCCTCACTACGAGACCAGTTGGATGGCCTGATGACAGGACTAAGCGATTGAAATCGCAAGAGTCATGACAATTTAGGAAATCGTGCCTACTGCTCGAAGCGGCGGTTCTTCCCGGTCATAGGAATCTCGCGCGATAAGAAGCGGATCCGCTCCATCAGACGTTTCGCCTTCATCGGCTCGTCATCGCCCCGGTTGCCCATGCGCAAATGCTCCTCCAACTGCTGCATCGTAAAGTTGGAACTGAAGAATGTCGGCAAGTCTTCCTGCATCCGGTACTGGAGGATGACGCCGAGCACTTCATCACGGATCCAGGTGGAATTGGCTTCCGCTCCGATGTCGTCCAACATCAGGATCTCCGCCTTCTTCACGGCATCGATCTTTTCGTTGACCGTGTTGCTCTGGATCGCCTGCTTCATCTCCATCGTGAAGGTCGGGTAATGCATCAGTGTCGTCAGATGGCCACCCATCGCCAATTCATGCGCAATCGCACCCAACAGATAGGATTTCCCTACTCCGAATGGACCATAGAAATAAAGCGCTTGGTGATGCACTTTCGGATTCCCATTGAATGAATCAATGAAATTCAACGATTCCAGAATGGCCGGCATCCGCTCGTTCGATTGGACAAAGCGATCCAATGTCGCCGTGCGGACATCCTTCGGCATCGACATCGAATGGACGCGGCTCCGCAATTCCTTTTCTTTTTCCTTTGCCATCGTCTCGTCCGTCGGTGTGTAGACGACATCTATGTAACCGGCATTCAATACAAGGTGTGGCTCATAGCCTGGATTCTGCGATTCTTTCCCCAGCTTGATCTTCTCTTTTTCCTGCACATATTCGTGCAATTTTGAATAACTTCTCTCGACGATTTCCCGCGTCAGGCGTTCTTCGTGTTTCTGGAAGAACGCTTGAACATCGGCATCCTTCATGATTGTGTCGATCATGCCTTTGTAGCGTTGGCTGATTTCGGGATTATTCATATATTTGTAGAATGCTCTTCCGATATGATCCATCACTCATCCCCTGCCTTTCCGCTACTCTTTAATTTTTTGATGCGTTCATTCAGTTTTTGTTGCGCTTCCGGCGTCAGCGGTGTTTCCACAACCGACTTATGTTCCTCTTTAGCCCAATCCGGCAAGTTTTCTTTCTTGCGCGCCACCGTTTTCCCATAATTCTTTGCGGTCGTTCGGCTGGCTGCCCGCTTCTCCGCTTTCGCTTTCATCTCGCCGGCGAATTGCTTCGCTTTCGCCAACGCTTTTTCGGGCGAATCGACGCCGTCCTGCAGCCAATCGTTTGCGATGGCTTCCACATAGGCCTTGGAAAGATGCGGATTGTTGAGGATGACCAACACATAGTGCGTCAATACGTTGAGCACACTCGGTTTGAAATCAGCCTTTTCCATCAGCGTACGCAGCAATTGCGTCTCCGAGGCGGTCACGATGCCGCCTTTCTGCTTTTTGATGCTGGTCAAAAATTGATGCGGCGTCAATTGTTCGCACGCCTTGATGAACGAGATCTCTTCACTGGAAAAGCGCGCCTGAATCAATTTTTGTTCCCGGCCTTTTTCAGTATCTTTAGCCAGTTGGATGCTCTGGGTGACTTTGTCCTTTACTTCCAACCGGGTGCTGTGTCTCTGTTCATAGGCATCGGATACAATTTTTTTGAGCGCTTCTCCATCCACTTTGCCTGATTCGATGTCAGCGGCCTCCAGAATGAACTGGGCCATCTGCAGTTCGTCGCAACCATACAGCGTGTAGAGGATAGTGATCGTGTGCTCCAATTCCTTTGTGATGGATTCACGTTTGACGAATTGCTTGTTCAACAGCTGCCGGAAAAACGAGAAGTCAAACCCATCGTTCTCGATCACGGGCAGGCTTGCCGCGTTATCCCCCAACAACGTATTATCGTTCTGCCTCATCCGCGCTTGCTCCGTAAAGGCACTTTCCGAGAAAGAAAAAACATCCAAAAAGGACTTGGTGATATTTTCCGCATTTTTTACGTCGCGGACTTGCCGGCTGAACCGCTGTTGCAACTCGCGGTATTTCCTTTCGCCGACTTTTTCATATAACAGCAACCCCATCAGGTCATCACTGAAAAAAGCATGACTGGACAGCGGCTGCTGCAATTCGTATAGGTACTGCTTCTCAGGCTCGTTTACCAGAAATGTCTTCAGCAAACCGATCCCTTCCAATTTCACGCGCGCTTGATAGAACTCTTGGATTCCGCTGTTCGATAGAGCCAATAATTCGGTGTGAAGCAACTCCTTGCTCCAATAGCTCTCCTGCGGAATCTCCGCAAGCAGCGTCAAATAGAGGCTGAATGCTTGCGGCCCGATGATGGGCTGATACAATTGGGTCAGGATTTTGCGGTCCACATCGGAAATCAAGTTCGTCTGGCTTGCTCTGAAAGGATCCTTAGGACTTATGTTTTGCCATGGATAGCTCATTGTTCATTGTCTTCCTTTCCGGGGGCTGCCTCGTTCGGAGGAGCATCGGATGGTTGGATGTCTGAAGCTTCAGCAGCCGCTTGTTCGGCTTTTTTCTTCTCCATGTTCTTCAATTCATCAAGGAAGGTTTTCCGATCCGAAAATTGGCGGTAAACACTTGCGAAACGGATATAGGCGACGTCGTCTATTTTGGATAACTTATCCATGACGTATTCCCCGATGACGATGCTGGATACTTCATTTTCTCCAAGCGCTCGGATTTCGGCTTCCACCTCATTGACGACAGTCTCCAGTTGTTCGAGGGCGATCGGCCGTTTTTCGCAGGAGCGGATCAATCCCCGCAACAACTTTTCACGGCTGAACTCTTCGCGCGCGCCATTTTTTTTGATGACAAGCAACGGCGTTTGCTCGATCCTTTCGAATGTAGTGAAGCGGAAATGGCATTGTTCGCATTCGCGACGGCGGCGGATGGCTTTCCCGTCATCAGCCGGACGACTATCGACAACACGCGATCCGTGATAGTGACATTTTGGGCATTGCATCGGCTTTCCCCCTTTTCTTTCCTTTATTATCGCTTCATTATAACATACTTGTGGCTCAAAAACCTTGAAAAGATGGTCTTTCCGAGACCATCAGGCTAGGCGGAAAGATGTCCATGCAGCCATTCGTTGACTTGTTTTTCAGTTTCTTCGATCGTCCTGGAATTGTCGATGACAAAGTCCGCCAGCTCTTTTTTCTTTTCGATCGAAAGCTGACTTTGCATTCTCCGGGTGGCTTCCTCCGCATCCAAATGATTGCGGCTCATCAGCCTTTGCAATTGCAGCTCTTCCGGAACATAGACGACCATCACGGCATCGCAGCTGTCCTCATACCCGCCTTCGTACAGCAATGGAATATCCAGCACGATCAAATTGTGCCCTTCCGAAATATAGCGTTCTTTTTCTGCCTGTATCCAATCATTGATGCGCTCCTTCAGCAACACATCCAGTTCTTTACGCTTCTCCCTATCCGAAAAGATCAGCGTTCCCAAACGTTTGCGATCCAGCGTGCCATCAGGCAGCAGATAGGCTTCCCCAAAATGTTCGATGATGTCCGCTAACCCCGGCGCACCCGGAAGAACGACAGCCCTTGCTCCCAAGTCTGCATCGACAACCGGAATGCCCGCAGACAAAAACAGCTTCGCTACAGTCGATTTCCCTGTAGCGATGCTTCCTGTAAGACCCAATATATAACTCATGTTCGTTTATCTCGCCCCTTTGTACGCAACGTCGGTGATGTCTGCTGCCTTCGAACGCGTCTTCGACAGTTGTTGACAATGCGGACAATAATGCGTCCCTCTCTGTGCAACCCTTATTTTTTCGATCGGATGGCCGCAGTTTGGACAAGGTTGTCCGGTCTGTCCGTAGACGGCAAGGGAGACTTGGAATTTACCTGCCTCACCCAACGTGTTTTTGTAGGTCCGGATAGTCGACCCTCCGGCTTCCACCGATCTGCTGATCACATCGATGATGGCTTCCTGCAGTCTTTTGGCTGCAGCCGGCCCGATTGTGTCGGCTGCTTGAAGGGGATGGATTCTGGCTTGGAAAAGCGACTCATCCGCATAGATATTTCCGACGCCGGCAACAATGTTCTGGTCAAGGATGACCGCTTTGATCGCCCGATGCGACTTGGCAAGATCTTTCTTGAACTTGCTCAATTTGAAGAAATCCGCGGTCGGTTCCGGCCCCATCTTTTGGAAAGGTTCATAATCATCCCGCTTTTCGATCGGCAACAGCGTGAATTTGCCGAACTTGCGCACGTCAAGGTAACGCAATTGGCGGCCATCGGCGAGATAAAAAATGACATGGGTATGCTTTTTGATCGGTTCACCGGATTCGCTCACCTCATATTTACCTTCCATCCGCAGATGGGAAATCATCGCCCAGTGGTCCAACAAGAAAATCAGATACTTGCCGCGGCGTTCGATGGTGTTGATCTGTTCCCCCCGCAGGACCGTCTTGAACCGTTCAGTGGAGAAAGGCGGCGTGATCATACGATCCCAAAAGACGGCTACATCTATGATAACGGCTCCTCCGACAAGGTTAACGAGCCCCTTGCGGATGGTTTCTACTTCTGGCAATTCCGGCATAAGCAGCCCCCTTTCTTTTTATCAGATTGTTCCTTGTTTATTTTGCTTCATACCAGCTGTCGCCGAAATTACTGTCCACTTTAAGCGGCACAGCCAAGGAGACAGCATGCTCCATGATTTCCGGCACCAATTTTTCCAATACCGGAATTTCTTCTTCCGGGCATTCGAAGATCAGTTCATCGTGAACCTGCAGCAGCATGTTCGCTTGAAGACCTTTTTCCTTGAGGACTTTATCCATCCGGACCATCGCAACTTTGATGATATCTGCGGCAGTGCCTTGGATCGGCGAATTGATGGCAGTCCGTTCCGCAAAGGAGCGCAGATTGAAGTTGCGGTTATGGATGTCAGGCAGGTAGCGGCGTCTGTGGAATAACGTTTCGACATAACCGTTCTCTTTCGCTTCTTTGACGATGTCCTCCATAAATTGCTTCACACCTGGATATTTTTCGAAATAACGGTCAATGAATTCTTGAGCGGCTTTTCGGGTGATGTTCAGGTTTTGGGACAACCCATAGTCGCTGATTCCGTAAACAACGCCAAAATTGACGGCCTTCGCTTGTCGGCGCAGATTGGCGGTGACGTCTTCCGGTTTCTCGATGCCAAAAACACGCATTGCGGTCGAAGTATGGATATCCTGGCCTTCCAGGAAAGCTTCGCGCAGATGCTCATCCCCGGAAATGTGCGCCAGCACACGCAATTCGATCTGTGAATAGTCGGAGGCGAACAGCTTCCAACCTTCTTGTTGCGGAACGAAAGCTTGTCTGATTTTCCGGCCTTCCTCCATCCGGATCGGGATGTTCTGCAGGTTCGGATCGACGGAACTCAAACGGCCGGTCTGCGTCAATGTCTGTTGATAGCGCGTATGGATCTTTCCGGTTTCCGGTTTGATGAATTTCAAGAGCCCTTCCACGTAGGTCGATTGCAACTTGGACAACTGTCGGTAATTCAGGATGTGCTCAACGATCGGCGCTTGCGCCTGCAGTTTTTCCAGCACATCGACCGCTGTCGAATAGCCCGTTTTCGTCTTTTTGATGGCGGGCAAGCCCATCTTCTCGAACAGGATGACACCCAGCTGCTTCGGTGAGTTGATGTTGAACTCTTCCCCCGCTTCGGCATAGATGGTTTTCTCGATTTCAAGCAAACGGCCGGCAAATTCTTCTTTCATTGTCAAAAGACGCTGCGGTTCCACTTTTATCCCCTGGATTTCCATGTGCGCTAAGACAAACGACAAAGGCAGTTCCATTTCGTAATACAGGTCTTTTTGCACGTTACTTTCCAGTTCCGCGTTCAATTGGGCAAACAGCGCTTGGATCGCTTTCACTTTGCGCGCCAAATGATCATGCAACACAGCGTCTTCGGGAACCGCAGTTTTAGCGCCTTTTCCGTAGATGGCCTCATCAAAGGAGACATCGTTGTAGCCGTATTCCTGGGCGACTTGCGCAAGGTCTTTGCTGTTGTCCTTCGCATTCAGGATGTAGGAAGCCAGCAGGATATCAAAGTCGATACCTGCCAGCGCGATGCCGGCATAATGCAGCATGACCATCGTCCGTTTGCCATCGTACACGATTTTATTGGCTTCGGCATTCTCAGCCCATTCCTTAAAAGCATGGCTAGCCTGCACTGTTTCCAATGAAGCTGTGTATATTTTTTCGTCCGTGCCCCAGCTGACTGCGAGGATTTTCCCGTCGTGGTAGTTGTCTTCAAGCATCTCCACATACAGAGCCATCCGGTCCGTAAAATGCTCGGGACGGATTTCCGTCAGGACTTCGAAATGGATATCTTCGAAGGATTCCGAGCGGTCTTCCGAAGCCACGCCCAGCTTGTCCAGGAATCCGTTGAAATCCATTTCGCGATAGAAGTCGGTCAGTTTGTCGATCTGTTTGCCTTCAACCGCAAGGTCATCGAGCTTCAATGTCACCGGCGAATCCAGATCGATCGTAGCCAGCGTTTTGCTCATGAATGCATTTTCTTTGTCATTGATGAGATTTTCTTTCATCTTGCTTTTCTTCAGTTCATCGACATGCTCGTAAAGGTTTTCGATGGAACCATATTCGGTAAGAAGCTTCAAAGCAGTCTTCTCGCCGACTTTGGTGACGCCCGGATAATTATCCGAGGAATCCCCCATCAGACCTTTCATGTCGATGATCTGTTTCGGTTCGATGCCGTATTCTTCACGGATGACGTCCGGGGTGTAGGATTTCAATTCCGACACGCCTTTGACGGTGATGTCGACCCGGATATTATCTGTCGTCAATTGGATCATATCCTTATCGCCTGAAATGATGACGACATCATAGCCGGCCTGATCTGCCATCCGCGAGTAGGTCCCGATGATGTCATCGGCTTCATAATTGACCAATTCATAGGTCTTGCCTCCGAAAGCATGGACCAAGACGCCGAAATAAGGCCACTGTTCGGACAACTCCGACGGCATGCTGGCACGCCCGCCTTTGTAATCGCCATAAAGGGCATTACGGAAGGTCGTTTTACCTGAATCGAATGCAACCAACAGATGCGTAGGCTCTTCTGTCTGGAAGATGCGTTCCAATATATTATTGAAGGCGTAGAGCGCGTTCGTATGCAATCCGTTCTTGTTGCGGAACCCATCCAGATTCGGCAATCCGAAAAAGGATCTGAAAGCCACACTGCTGCCATCCACCAATAGTAATTTTTTCTTTTTATCAGTCATCTGTGTACATCCTAACTCTGCTTATTCTGAATCGTCTGCTGTGCTGGTTGCGGAATCAACTTCCGAAACGACGGCTTCCCCGACTTCAGTTTGCTCGCTCATGACCACGTTCTCTTCCTCATCAAAAATCAACTTGCGAGGCGTCTCAACGATCAATTCAGCATCCAACACGCGTTCATTTTCCATATTCGTTCCGACAACGCTGATCGTCACTTGTTCGCGGCGCTCATCCACGCGCTCGACTTCGAAATTGAACGTGATCGTGCTGTTGTGGTAGATTGGTTCAATCACATTCAAAGAAACGTCCACAATATGTGAACCCGGACCCGGTAAATGTTTGGAAACGTTGCTCGTCAAAATCCCCACCAACAAAACAGTTGGCACGATCGGTTTATGAAACCGAGTCGTCTGCGAATAATCATGTTGAATATAGAGCGGGTTTCCGTCATTCGTCAATCCAAGATACAGCAAAATATCTTTGTCTTCGATGATTTCCGTGACGGTCAGCGAATCCCCCTCTTGAATTTCATCAATCGATTTTCCAAGCTTTATATCTTTCAGACCCATTTTCACTTTTCCTTTCTTTGAACACATATATGTCTATCATATCAAAAACGCCGTTCCGATAAAAGCCGTTTAGCTGTTTGAAACCATTTATTCCAAAAACCGGAACAAGCCCCCCGCTTGCTTGCATCAAAAAAGCCCAGGAAGCGATCCCTGGACTAATAGTGTGTGATGATTCGCGTTTAGATACCCGGACGTTGGAGTGAACAGAGGATGTCCACCTCTTTTGTGGACATCCTCTGTTTGCGAAACGGGAGCGGTATCTGCGAATCAGAACCGTTCTAAAATAGTGTGTGATGAATCCTGAGCTCAGAGTTTGAGCACTAACGAGGTTCAGGACCAAGCAGCCCGGTTTTGGCTGAGTGGGCCTGAACAGCGTTAGGCGGAGAACTCTAGGATTCAGAACCGTTCTAAATCAGAACCGTTCTACTGTATTAATTTGTTGTTGGTACGCTGTGGCTCAACAGCTCTTCATAAGCCAGTTCAAATTTCTGAACATCCCCGGCGCCCATGAAGATAGCGACAGCATCATGGAACTGCAGCAGCGGAGACATGTTGTTGACGTTCAATACCGTTGCGCCTTTTTCGATTTTGTCGGCCAAATCGCCGATCGAAACCTGTCCGTCCTTTTCGCGAGCGGAGCCGAAGATATCGCAAAGGAAGACCTTGTCGGCCAATTCCAACGACTCAGCGAACTCACTAAGCAGAGCAACCGTACGCGTGAAGGTATGCGGTTGGAATATCGCAATGATTTCCTTTGTAGGGTATTTCTGTCTGGCCGCATCGAGTGTAGCGCGGATTTCGGATGGATGATGGGCATAATCATCGATAACGACCATATCCGAAATGTATTTCTCGCTGAAGCGACGTTTTACGCCTGTGAATGTCTTCAGTTGCGCAGCTACCTTGTCATTGTCCAATCCTTCCAGCCAGCAGAATGTGATGATGGCCAATGAGTTAAGGATATTATGCGTGCCGAATGACGGGATTTCAAAATGACCGTACCTTTCGCCATTTATTTCCACATCGAACTGACTGCCGGTTGTGTCTTTTGTGACATTTTTGGCGACAACATCATTGTCTTCAGCAAAGCCATAAAATGTGACCGGATATTTGCCTTTCAATTCACGGACATACGCATCTTCGCCGCAAGCGATGACGCCTTTTTTCACTTGGGATGCAAATGAATCAAATGCGCTGTAAACATCATTGATGTCTTTATAGTAATCCGGGTGATCGAAATCGATGTTCGTGATGATGGCATAGTCCGGTGAATAAGCCAGGAAATGACGTCTGTATTCACAGGCTTCCAGCACAAAATACTCCGCATCTTCCCGACCGAAACCAGTGCCATCGCCGATCAGATAGCTTGTCGGTGCAATCCCGTCCAACACATGGGACAACAAACCGGTCGTGCTCGTTTTACCGTGTGAACCGGTAATGGCGACACTCGTATAGTTTTTGATCAAGTCGCCTATGAAATCATGGTAGCGGATGACCGTCAAACCGATTTCTTTTGCTTTCGCGATTTCTTCATGGGAATCAGGGAAAGCATTCCCTGCGATGACCGTTAAACCCGGTGTGATGTTCGCTTCGCTGAATGGCATGATTGTGATGCCAGCATCATCCAAGCCTTTTTGCGTAAAGAAATAAGTTTCGACATCCGATCCTTGGACGCGATAGCCTTTCCCATGCAGGATCAATGCCAACGCACTCATCCCAGAACCTTTGATGCCGACAAAATGATAAATCGTTTCCGTTTCCATAATTACCTCCAAATGAATATGGAAGGTTAGTCTTTCGGCTACCTTCTGATGTTTGTGTCTCAAAACAATCGCTTAGGACCTGATGACTTGCTGTCCATTTATTGAATCGCAGTCAGTATAGCACGTGCAGATTAAGAAAATACTTAAAATTATTTAAAATTTGAGGTCAAACATGTCAATAATTTCATTGCATCATCAACCCAGCGCACAAATCGGCCTAATGTTTCAATCCGATGACTAAAAATAAGAGTGGCTTGCCGAATCGGCAGGCTCATGAACGAATTTTCCGGCTGTATCATAAGAGCGTTCCTGCTCCATGATGCCCAGCAGCGAGCGGTTCATTGCCCGTTTGGATTTGCCTTCCAACGGTTGCAACTCACTTGTTTCCACGCTGTCTTCCTCCAGAGCCACATCGTCTTCAACAGGTGACGCAAGTTCGAAAATAAGCAAGTCCGAGCTGTTCTTCTTCAATAATGCCGCAATCGCGCGATAATCGATTTTCTTTTCTTTCAGGTTTTCCCAGCCTTTCAACGGTTCCGGTACTTCGGTCAGTTGGAAAGGCCTTCTGCTCTTGTACGAAGCAAAAGGGTGCATGCCCAATTCCGTGCGGCGCTCCTTCTGCTTTTCGTCCTTCAGTCTTTTTTTCTCGACCGCAAAAACGTCTTCAGCAGGCTTCACAGCTTTATCCCTGAAGGATACAAATGCCTCCTTGTTGTGGCGGATGTACGGGACCGTGTCCATTGGGTTCAGCAAATCTTGCGAAATGTAGGAGGACGGTTGTGCAGAATCGCCTTTTTCATCCGGCATGCCATGCTCTTCATCCTCTTTTTTCAGGTAATTCGGAAAATCAAACTTATTTGTTGCAGGATGACTTCCTTCCATTCCTGAACGATGGTCATGCCGAAAAAAACTTGGTCCATCATAGCGACTCATCCAGTCAGCTCCTCTCTTGTTTTGCTTCCGGTAATTCTACATCCGGTTTCAATGGAATTCCTTTATAATAGTACTTCTTTTTCCGACAAAATTCCATAGGGTTATTTGGAAAATGCTGCGCCTATTGCATAGCTGTCATCCAAGACGAGGATGCCTTTTTTAGGGCTTGCGTTTTCCAGTTGCAATTCTTTGGCTGAGCAGATCATGCCGTGGCTGGCTACGCCGCGCAACTCACCCGGCCAGATGATCAAACCGCTGGGCATAACAGCGCCCGGCTTGGCTACGACGACGCGTTGCCCTTTTTTGATGTTTGCTGCACCACAGACGATCTGCAGTACTTCTCCGTTGTCCACTTCCGTTTGCGTAACGGACAGATGGTTGGAGTCTTCATGCGGCACGCATTCCTTGACGTAGCCCACAACAAACTTAGGTGAGCGATCGACAACGACAGCATCACTGAAACCTGCCGCTTGGATCAAAGCATTCACTTTTGCGACTTCCTCATCTGAAAGGATAACTTGTCCGTTTGCATCCAACGTAAGCGTCTCTGAAATCGAAAACAGATTGTAGCCCATCGTTTCATTTGTACGGTTGTTGAAAATGCGCGTCACATTCTCTTTTGATTCGCAGGATTGTTCTTGGCGGACAGCGATATCCCCTTTCGTTAACATTAATGTATCCCCGACTGCTTCACGATTATAAAAACTTAACCACATGTTGTATTTTCCCCTTTATGTTTCTTCATTTATTATTGCCCAAACGAAATAGTATCACAATTGTTCCAAAAAGGCTTCAATCTCTTTTTGCGTCTTCCGGTTGCGTGAAACGAAACGCCCCAAAAGCTCTCCCTCAGCATAGACGACGAAGCTCGGGATTCCGGAAATCTGCAGAGCTTCACCCAACGTACCGAAATCATCGCGGTCTATTTCAACGAAACGAAAATCCGCGAATTTGTTCTCAACTTCGGGCATGAACGGACGGATGTAATGGCAATCCGGGCACCAGCTGGTCATGAAGACGAATACTGTTTTTCCCGAATCGCGCAGTTCTTTGAATTGATCCAAATCTATCAGTTTATCCATAATCAAGCTCCCCCTCAGTTCATGTCCATGATGGTTTCATAAGTGCTCTTGTCCAATGCTTTGATGACTTGCGCGACCATTTCCTTGGCCGCCGCATAATCATCGATGTGGAACATCGTCTGATGCGTATGGATGTAGCGCGCGCAGACGCCGATGACCGCGCTCGGTACCCCGTCGTTCATGACATGGGCGGCTCCCGCATCCGTTCCGCCTTTGGAAACGAAATACTGATAAGGGATATCGTGCGTTTCCGCCGTATCCAACAGGAATTCGCGCATCCCTTTCAAGGTGATCATGCCTGGATCCTGGATCCGCAAAAGGAACCCTTCCCCCAGATGGCCGAAAGTATCCTTTGTCGTCGTAAGGTCATCAGCAGCCGAGCAGTCCACCGCGAAGAACAGATCCGGCTTGAACTTATGAACGGCCCCTTTTGTCCCACGCAGCCCGACTTCTTCCTGGACGTTGGCTCCGGCGATCAACGTGTTCGGCAACTTTTCATCCTTCAATGCTTCCAGCGTCTCCAGAACGACCGTGTTCCCGTAGCGGTTATCCCATGCTTTTGAAATGATTTTTTTCTTGTTGGCGGTCCAGATCGTTTCGACTTGGGGAACAATCGTATCTCCTGGGCGGACTCCAAATGCCAACGCTTCTTCTTTCGTATCGAAACCGGCGTCGAAGAGGATATCCGTCACTTTGACTTTTTTTCCTTCATCGGCCCCACGCAACAAGTGCGGCGGAACAGATGAAGAGATAACAGGAATATCGCCTTTTGACGTCTGCAGCGTATAACGCTGTGCCGAAACGACATAGGCATTCCAGCCTCCTAGCGGCACGACCCGGAAAAGCCCGCGATCCGTGATGCCTGCCACCATAAAGCCGACTTCATCCATGTGCGCCGCCACCATTATGCGCGGCGCCGTTTTATCTGCATGCTCCCTGATTCCGAAAATACCGCCCAAACCGTCCGTTTCGACGCGGTCCACCAACGGGGCCATTCTTTCGTGCATATAGTTCCGGATATTGCGCTCATTTCCGCTTGTGCCCTGCAATTCCGTCAATTCTTTGATCATAGCAAATGTTTTATCTTCCATATTTGAATGGAGCAGCACATATCTTTAACCTTATGCCGCTCCCTGTCCCCCTTCATTGTCTGACTATTCTTTCCATTATAGCGCAGCATCGTTGTCATAGCAACGATTCCATTCGGTCCGAAGCATTGTCCGGCCCAGGAAACGTTTCCTTTACGAAGCCTTATGCAATCGACGTTTCCCTATTATTTTTTTCGTTTTATTGCTATACTTGGGGGAGAAAAAAGAAAGCGCATCAATTTGAGGAGGAACACATGATGAACTTTTTGGAAAAATGCATGTGCAAAAAACACAAAGAAGAAATCTTAGGCGGTATTTTATTCGGAGCCGGACTCGTGCTTGGTTCAGTCGTGACAGCCCTTTGCTATGAACAGAAACGGACCGTAAACGGCGACAAAATACTGGAAAACGTCAAAAAAATGTTCTTGGCCGAAGCTCCGATTGAAGGATCATGGATCGAATTGCATCCAGTCCCACTCAGTCGTTATTCTTCAAAAACGGATGTGTACTACGGCGGAATCTCACGTAAAGAAGAAGGCGTGTTGGTACAATATGAATTCATAGCCGACGCCTACACAGGAACCATTTTGGACTTATACAAACTATAAAGAAAAGAAATGCGATACAAGCCCGCTCTGCCTCGAAAGAAACACAGAAAAAGGAAGGACCAAAGCAATCACAGCTTTGGTTCTCCCTTTTGTTTTGTGTTTTATTTTTCTGAATCAGCCGTTGCTTTTTTTGGGAACGCTGCTTCGACGCGATAGATGCGGTCTCCTCGGGAAGAGAACTTCGCTTCGTACTCCGTCATGATGTTACCCTCAAAATCGCTCTTGTGCAGATCCAACCAGACTTGCTTCAAAGTCATGCCATACTGCGAGAAGCTCGCCAAAGAATATTCGAACAGGCCTTGATTATCCGTCTTGAAATGAATTTCCCCACCGGATACCAGGATTTGCTCATAGTTCCGCAGGAAGTTTTTGTAGGTCAAGCGGCGTTTATCGTGTTTGGACTTTGGCCACGGATCGGAAAAGTTCAAGTAAACGCGAGCCACTTCGCCCTCCGCAAAGAAATCCGCTACATTCTCTCCGTCCGTATTCAGCAACTGGACATTTTTCAGACCTGATTCGATCATCTTATCAAGCGTCATGACCGCTACGCTCGTCTGGCGTTCGATACCGATATAATTCACTTCTGGATGCATGCGGGCCATCTCGACGATGAACTGGCCCTTGCCTGAGCCGATTTCCACATGGATCGGTTGCTCGTTGCCGAAGCGTTCCTGCCATTTCCCTTTCCAATCCGCTGGTTCCATCACTACATATTGGGTACTTTCAGCCAATTTTTCGGCAGCCCATGGTTTATTTCTTACGCGCATAATTCTCCTCTTTCTTAACTGTTTTTTTCGAAAAAAGAAATCCTTTCCGTCCGTGTAAAAACGAAGAGGATTTCATAAATAACTGTTTAGGCGATTCTGATAAAGCTGTTTCAGCAACAGAATCAGTTGGTTCATTTCCACATTGCGTTCCTGCGAATGGCTCTTTTTGATCAGGCAGAGGCACACCATCATGCTGTACCACTCCAACCGGCGCTCCATATTGTCATTCATCTGCAAGCCATACTGCTCCAACCATACTCCCCATTCTTCATGGGGAACGTATTGCACAAGCAAGGTACTGATGTCCGAAAACGGATCGGCAATTTTGACCATTTCCCAATCCACCAGATACAACCGGTCTTCCTCATCCAACAGGAAATTTTTCCGATTCACATCTCCGTGGCAGACCGTCTTTTGCGAGTCGTCGATGCTGGCGATGCTGTTCTTCACATATTCAGTCACCTGTTGCAGGACCGAATTGGATTTCAAGTCATCCGGCAGCTCTGCAACGTAAAGGTTGTAAAAATTGATTGGGTTGAAGATTTCACCCTTTACCTTCTGAAGCATCTTCAGGAGATTTTCGGAATGATGGATGCGATGCAGGATGTCCCGCACGGTCTTCCCTTTCATCTCATCCGGATTCAATTCCCTGCCGTTGAGCCATTCCTGAGCTGTCAGGACATCCCCATTGCCGACCCGTTTGGTCCAGATCAATCGCGGTGTGATCCCCTCAACGGAAAGCGCAGCTAAGAAAGGTGAAGAGTTTCTTTTCAAAAAAACCCTTTCCTCGGCTCTGGTGCCCATATAAGCTTGTCCTGTGTCTCCTCCGATGGGATGTAGCCGCCACCCTGAGTCCATTTTATAATCCATCGAGCTCATTCCTTACTCTAATCTTTAGTTTTGAAAAGCGGTACAAGCCCGCTCTGCCTCGAAAGAAATTTAGGAAATCTGGCCCTGAATGAGCATCGCAGAGCGCAATGGGTCAGATTTATCTAATTTCCGAGAGGCAGGCTTGGACCGCTAGACATCTTTTTAGGTGCATGAAATATTTTGCAAACTTGTGAAGCACCAAAGGTGATGCACTTTTAATTTGATAAATTTATATCATTGAAAAGAAGGAGCCGGGACGAAAGCCCCAGCTATCTCGGTCTGCTCTTCTGTTCATACGCTACGTGTTCATTCGGCGACGCAGCTCGTTTTGCTCTGAAAGCGCAACGGCCATCACTCGCATACAAGTATCATTTTAGATTTCTTTGCATAGTCAGTCAAGAATATTCCATGTGATTTCGGAACTGAACCGAGTTTAACCCGTGCATCAGTAATTTGCCGCTTCCCTTTTTTCCGTACGCCCACCTATATAGAACTGGATGAACAGCCAGATGAACCCGGCGTTTAAGGCGACAGCAGCCAAGCCAGTCTGCCAACTGTTATTGATGAAGATGATTCCCGCAAAAAGGAATCCTTCCACTCCCAAAAGGTAGCCGAGCAAACGCTTGAAGCCAGCAAATTTATCTTCGCGCTGCGTCGGATAAAGCCGGTACAGCATATTTTCATTGAAATGGAAATACAGCGGCATCAGCTGGAAGCCTGTCAAATAAAGGAACAATAGACTGAGCCCTAAAGAAAATCCGGCTGACGGCGTGAAAAGCAGCAACAGCATCCCGATGGCCAACAGCCGGAAAAACAAGCCGCTGTAATCCGTCCCGCGCAAAAATGCCCGTGCATATAAATACTGGTAGGAATTGCTTTTGCCTTCAACACGGCGAAGCAAGCCGTCGAAATATTTTCTTCTTTTTGCTTTGCTCTTCACTTGCGGAACATCCGTGAACAGATTGATGACCCGGTTTAAGCGAGCTTTTCGTTGTTCTTCCGAGGCAATCATCTGCTCCCATTGATAGAGCGGATAGCGCGCCTCATACGCTACTTGTACTTTTTTACGCAGAAACATAGTATACAGAATTACAAGTACCGGCGCAACCCATGGATGAAAAAATATCGCGACGCTGAAAGATAAAATCGCCGCGCAAGCCAAGTAAAGATCATTTTTCTGGCGAACTTTCCGATCGCCTATCTTCAAGCCCAGTTCCAGCAGATCCAAATGGATAACTTTCAACAGCAGCAAGGTTGCATAAATCGGCAGCAAATCACTTGCCCCGATCGTTCTCCCGGCAAAAAGCATCGGCATCGCTGCGGCTGCCAAAAATAACAACAGAATCGCCGGAAGGATCAGGCTGTATTTTTTCGCTTTGCTGAAATAGCTCCCCCATTCCTTTTCCTTAGCCAAAAGGAACACTTGGTCGGCCGGCTCCAAAAAGGTCGCCAGCTTACCGATAAAGATGCTGCCGGAAAAAAGAAACACGATCAGCAGCTTTCCCCAAAGGAAGTCCGGCGTCACGGTTTTCACGAATTCGGAATATTGGTAAGCCAAAGCTCCCAGCAGAAAGAGGAGCACGAGGACGAAATGATCATTGAAGATATATTTGCTGTAGCGGCTGAATTTTTTCAGTTGCAGTTGCTGCCTTCTTTTCCAGATAGTTTCCAGGTTCATGATCGATCCACTTCTTTCGTCAAGCTGATGTAAAGCTCATCGAGACTTGCTCCCGGCATGCCCATCTCCCGCTGCAGGTCAGCCATCGTGCCTGTCACTTTGACCTCGCCATGGTGAAGCAGGACGAAATTATCGCATTCTTTTTCGGCAGAAGCCAGCACATGTGTGGACATCAAAATGGCTGCACCCTGCGCTTTTTTCTCCCTGACCATCTCCAGGAACGAGTGGATGCCAAGCGGATCCAGCCCCAGGAATGGTTCATCGATGACATATACCGGCACATCCAACATGAATGCGCAGACAATCATCACTTTTTGTTTCATGCCTTTGGAAAAATAAGCCGGAAACCAGTCCAGCTTGTCCTCCAGACGGAAATCGTGGATGTAGCGCATCGCCTTTTCCATGGCCACCGCTTCCGTGATTCCGTAGGCCATCGCCGTTATTTCCAAATGTTCCCTTAAAGTGAGTTCTTCATAGAGCACCGGAGTCTCGGGAATAAAAGCGAAGGACTGGCGATAACGTTCCGTGTCCTCGCGCAGCGTCCGGCCATCGATCGCGATTTTACCGCTGAAAGGCATCATCAAACCAATGATGTGTTTGATGGTCGTGCTCTTGCCTGCTCCGTTCAATCCAATCAATCCAGTCAATTCCCCGGCTTTGACCTCAAAATTTATATTTTTTATGACAGGCAATTGCGTATAGCCGCCCGTGACATTCTCCAATAATAGTGACATTTAACCGTCCCTTTCGCATGTGTTTGTGCCTTATATTATAGCACAGCCTTGCCCCATCCCAAATATGTTGCTGAGCGAAGCGTCAATTCGACCCCAGGATATCAAAAAAAAACCAAATATGATAAAGTTAGAGCATAGAATAAACTAGATTATGAACAGAAAGAGGTCAAGCATATGACAGATTGTATTTTTTGCAAAATCGCGAACCACGAAATCCCGAGCAGCATTGTCTATGAAGATGATGTCGTCATTGCGTTCCTGGATTTATCACAAGTGACAAAAGGGCATACGCTGTTGGTACCCAAGAAGCATGTCGCTGATATTTTTGAATATGATGAAGAATTGGCGAAGGAAGTCTTTTCGCGCATCCCTAAAATCGCGCGCGCAATCGAACGATCCAGCGATGACATTTTGGGATTGAACATTCTGAACAACAACCGATCGATAGCCTACCAGTCTGTTTTCCATTCGCATATCCACTTCTTGCCGCGTTACGAAGATTCGGATTCAGATGGTTTTGGTTTGAAATGGAAGACGCACGAAGGAAAATATTCGCAGGCAGAATTGGCAAAAGTAGTTGCATCCATCAAAGATAGTCTGGAGGAATAGATATGCGCTCATTTATGGAAGGAATAGTATTCGGTACGGTAGTCGGCGGTCTGCTTGGCTTGCTGAACACCCCCCGCAGCGGAAAAGAAAATCGCGAGAAAGCGAAAGCTTACCTTGAGGACAACACACTTGCGGTCGAAGACCTCAACGTAAGCGTCCAAGGTTTGCGCAATGCGATTCAATCATTGACCAACGAAGGGTTGGCTTCCGTCAACTCAGTTTCGGAGGAAGTCGCAAAATCGATTGAGAGCTTTACGCAACAGGCTCAACCCAGAATCAACCGCATAAACGATAAGATTGCAGTATTGACTGAAGATATGGAAAAAGTCGCTGCGAGCATGGAATCGCAAATGCCTGCAGCGACAGATGCACCCAATCAATAATCGAAATTAAAAAAACGACGTTCCAAATGCAAACCGGATCACCGGTCATTTAGAGCGTCGTATTTTTCTGTGTTTCTGTCATAAGGAGTCCAGTCAAGAACCCCTATTTAGTCTGATTATCGGATAGTTTGAAAAGCGCCTGTATCGGCATCGCCGCGAAAGATTCCGTGAGCACCTGTTCCACTGTCGCAGCCGCTGCATCCAGTTTCGCCGCACCAGTTTTCGTCAAGGTCGTATAGATGATCCGCCGATCCTGCTCGCAGACATTCCGCTCCAACGCTCCGCAGCCCTTCGCCTCAAACTTGCTGACCAATCTCGATACAGCACTTTGGCTTAAGCCGACCTTTTCCTCCAGATCCTGGAGTTTCAGCTTTTTCTCCGCTTCCTGTGACAGGAAATAAAGGACATAGAACTCTTTCAGAGAAAGGTTATGGTTCGTCTGCAAACTTTTTTCCAGCGTGCTCTCGACTTTCAGATGAAAATTATTGATTTCCAGCCATTGGCAAAACGCAGAACTCATTTCACATTTCACAAAGTTCCCCCCATTCCTTTCTTTTTATCAGCTTATGATACCAAATATTGGCATTATGAGCAATCTGCCACGACTGGACGCAGATGATTTGCTTGCTGAATTCGGCTATGTTAACCTGAAACCATGCACACGCATATATATTTCAGATGGGAGTGTTCGATTTGGAAAAAGAAATCAAGAATATCACCTTCAGCAACGGCGTAACCATCCCGCAACTGGGCTTGGGCGTCTTCAAGATGAAAGACGAAAAGGAACTGAGTGAAGCGATCCGCGTTGCTTTGGAGGCTGGCTACCGCCATTTCGACACCGCGATGATTTACGAGAACGAAGCTATTGTGGGACAAGCTTTGAAAGAAAGCAGCATCCCAAGGGAAGAAATCTTCTTGACCTCAAAAGTTTGGAATTATGACCACGGCTACGAGGAAACCAAAGCGGCTTTCCAGGCCAGTCTGGACCGTTTGGGCACGGATTATCTTGATCTTTATCTGATCCACTGGGCTTCCGCAAACTACATCGAGACTTGGAAAGCGATGGAAGAATTGTACAATGCAGGCAAAATCAAAGCCATCGGTGTCTCCAATTTTCAGATTCATCATCTCGAGGATCTGATGTCGCACACGGAAATCATCCCAATGATCAATCAGATTGAAACGCACCCTGCCTTTCCACAGGATGAACTGCGGGCTTTCATGGCGCAGCACGCAATCATCCATGAAGCTTGGGGTCCGCTTGGGCAAGGCAAAAATGACCTATTGACGCAAGCTGTGCTCCTTGAGCTTGCGGAGCAGTATGGCAAGACACCTGCCCAAATCGTTTTACGCTGGCATATCGAACGCGGCATCGTCGTCATACCGAAATCGGTCACGCCGAGCCGTATCCGAGAAAACCGCGACATCTTCGATTTCAGCTTATCAAAAGAGGATATGGACAAGGTCGCGACCCTCAATACCGGCGAAAGGTACTCCGGGAATCCCGACGATCAGGAATTCCTGACCAGAACCTCAATCCGCCCGAATTGAGGAAAATAATCCAGAAGAGGAGCACTTTGCCACCTTAAGCGGCAGAGGCCCCTTTTTTTGTTGTATGTTGCGTTTTTTGTCTGCTTCCGAACCAGGCTTCAGATATGAATTTTCTGAGAAGTTTGCTAGCGTTTTTAAGGAATATTTTCCATAATCACGGCGTTTATGATATATTTATAATTAGTTATTCTTGGGATAGATAAATAGAAATAGATTGGAAGTGCCACATTCATGAAAAAAAAATTAGCATTGACGTCCGTTGCTTTCTTGACGGCCATCACATTAGCAGGCTGCGCGACTGGCGAAACTGTCGCAACGACTCCAGCAGGCGATATCACAAAAGATGAATTATACGACGCAATGAAAGCCTCAATCGGCGAAACTGTCTTGCAACGTTTGATTCTGATCGACGTATTGAACGATAAAATCGGAGACAATGAATTAGAAGCTGAAACAGAAGCTGAACTGTTGACTACCATCGAACAATACGGCGGAGAAGAAACTTTCAACTACATCTTGTCACAATCAGGCTTTGCAAATAAAGATGAATACCAAGATGTATTGTATCTGAACAAACTGATCGAAGCAGCCGTAAGAGCTGAAACGACTTTCACGGATGAAGAAGTGGAAGCCTATTACGAAGCTTACCAACCACAAATCAACGTACAGCATATCTTGGTTGCGGATGAGGCAACTGCTGTAGATTTGATCAACCAAATCAATGCAGGCGCGGATTTCGCGGAATTAGCTAAGGCCAACTCCACCGACACAGCCACTGCTGAAAACGGCGGAGAAACAGGATTGTTCGGAGCAGGCGAGATGGTCGCAGCATTCGAAGAAGCCGCTTATGCGCTTGAAGTCGGTGAAGTGACACAAACACCAGTCGCTACCGAATACGGCTACCACATCATCAAGATGATCGAGAAGACTGAAAAAGGAACATTGGAAGAAGAGCGCGAAAACATCGAAACAGTGATGATGGACGAAAAACTTGCCGACAATGATTACCTGACATCCGTCATGTCCAAAATCGTCCAAGCAGCGAATGTTGAAATCAAGGACGAAGACTTGGCAGCAGCGATCGATCAATTCTTGCCTGCTGAAGAAACAACCTCATCAGACGCAACATCCGAAGCAACAACTTCAGAAGAAGCTAGTTCAGAAGCTAGTTCAGAAGCAACTTCTGCAACTGAAGAAGCGGAATCAGCTACATCCGAATCTGCAAACTAATAACTTTAATGTAAAACACGCAAGTTACCAGCCTTTTGATGCTGGTAACTTGCGTGTTTTTTTGTTATTGCCCTTCTTCAGTAGCTTGCGTAAAAACCGGCTTATAGAAACTGCGGTTCTCCAGCCCGAAAATCCGCTCGCTGAACGTTCCCGGTGTCGTGCGCAATAAGGCCGTGTCGATCATATTGATGGAAGCATCCAAATTATCAAGGTGATGGATGATTTCGGCTTCCAAAAGATGCGGCGTTACCGGTGATCCGAATTCCTGTTTACCGTGATGCGCCAGAACAATATGTTTCAACAAGATTACTTCTTCGCTGTCCTCATCGATGTTCAGTGACAGACAAGCTTTGGTGATTTCTTCATCAATCAGGACGATATGCCCGATCAGATTCCCTTTCAGCGTGTACTCGGTCGACATGCTGCCGCTCAACTCGATCGTTTTTCCGATGTCGTGGAGAATCACTCCCCCGTACAGCAAAGACTTATTGACTGATGGGTAATGTTGAATGACCGTTTTTGCCATCCGCAAGATCGATACCGTATGGAAACCGAGTCCGCCAACGATAGCGTGATGGTGACGTTTTGCAGCGGGATACTCGAAAAATTCCCGTTGATATTTTTTGAGTATATGACGGACAATCCGATTGATTGGTGCGCTCGTGATCTCAAAAAGGATTTGGCTGACTTCCTCCACCATTTCTTCAGATTTCAACGGAGCACGCTCCATATAGAGTTCAGGTCTGTTTGGTTCCCCTTCGCGGGCTAGCCTTAGTTTTGTGATGCGCAGTTGAGGATTATTCTGATACATTTCCCGTTTGCCGGTTACGGCAACGACTTGGCCAGCCTGGAATTGCTGGATATCCTCCTCTTTTGCGTCCCAATACTTCCCGTCAATCTGACCGCTGCGGTCCTGAAAAGTAAAAGCGATGAATTTCTTGCCGTTTTTTGCCAGACGGATATCCGCACTTTTGATCAGCACATAAATTTCAAAATTATCATCTATTTCGTGTTCATATATTTTTTTGGCCACCCCTACCAGCCCCTTTCACTCCTATTTTAACATGTATACTTGTTTCTGTGAAAATCGTTGTACGCAAACGTCGTCGAACGTGAAAAAGAGCACCTGCACGTCTTCGCTCAACTCTTCCAGCAACGTAAACATGATATTTTTCCTATCCTCATCGAAGTTCACAAAACCATCATCGATCAAGATCGGCATGCTGACGATATCGGCAGTGTTCCTCACAAATGCAAGCCGCAGAGCAATGTACAACTGTTCCACCGTTCCCTGCGACAATTCATTCGGTAAGAAGGTCGTTCCGTCCTTACGCTGCACCTTCATGCCGTTCTTTTGGAACGCGATGCCGGTGTATGCACCTTCCGTCAACCGACTGAAAAAGGTTATGGTATCATCCAACATCAGCGGCAGGCGATCCTCTTTCCCGTACCGCAATGCCCCTTCGATCCATTCTCCGGCGGTAACCAAACCGGCCCACTCGATGGCAAGGTCCCTCAGCTCGGTTTCTGCCAAAGCGAACTCCTGCAGCAAGGCACTGTAAGTACCGCCTTCTTCCAATTGTTCCAGCTGATGCTTCAGTTCAACCTCAGTCCGCTGCAGTTTCGACAATTCAGTCTTCAACTGCTGCATTTCCAGTTCATTCTTTTCGTAAAGATCCGCGCTTTTCTTGGCATCGCCATAACGATCCAAAAGTTGCTCGCGCCCATTGACTTGCTCATCCAGCAATTCTTTGCGCTTGAGGTTCTGCTCCTGCTTTTCCTTCAGAGCCAACAACTGGTAGAATTCCGCTTCCGTTTTTGCGTTTGCCTGATCCAATAGCCGCTGTCTCTGTTGATGGGACTCGGCAAGGTCGCGTTGGATCTGTTCCAACTCTTGCTGCAGTTCATTGATTTTATCCTGAACATTCGCAGCCATATTTTCTTCCAAAACGACGGCATTCTGTATCTCGGAGAAGCGTGCGACCATTTCAGTGACTGTCAGATGTTCAAAGTGGAAACGGCTGCGGATGAACGCAGTTTGCTCGTTCCATTTATCCACGGCAAAATTAAGATCGCTCATTTCGGCTTCCTGATTGATTATCAGAGCGGCCTTCTCCGCCAAAACGGCACCGGGGTCCAATTGCAGGAGTTCCCTTGCCGTCATTCGGGCCGGATAGCCTTTCTGCTGCAGGAAAGTCGTCCATTCGGTTTGGAGCATGTTTCCGCGCTCTTCCGTTTCTTCCCGGCTGTTCAAAAGTTCCAAAAACTTATCCTGCAACTCTTCGAGCTCTCTTGTTACAGCCGAGATTCTTTCCCTGACAGCGGCCTGCTTCAGAAATTGCTCCATCGCATTTTCGGAGGAGCCTTCTTGGGAGGCAACGTCCTTCGTTTGTGTCTGTTGCTTCCTTCTGGTCAGGATAGCCCCACCGACAGCAAGCACAGCAGACAACGCCCATGCAATTACCCGGAAGTCTGCCAGAACAAAAGACAGGACTAAAAATACAGCCGCAGCCAAAAACAGCATGCCGAGCGGATTTCTTTTCGTTGGGACGGGTGCAGCAATTCTTTGATTCGGCTGTTGCACATCGCTTTGCAGCGTGGCATACGCTTCATCAGTAAGCTTCTCGTGTTGGAGGCGAGTCTCTTCTTGCTGGAGGGTTTCCAGCTGTTCCGCATGAAAACCGATATTGTGGTCCAAGCGAAGCAGCTGTTCTTCGATCTGTCGGATGTCCTGCGCAAGCTGCTGCAACCGCCCGCGTTCTTCTTCCTTAAGCGGCTCCGGAGCGGGCAGGGCCAGATTCAACCCCAAGGCCATTTTTTGTTTGGCCAAATCAGCCTTGTTGTTGCTGATCTCATTTTCCAGATAAGTCATCTTATTCAGATCCGCTTGCGTTTTGGCTGCACTGTGCAGCAAAGCCGCAAACTCCGATTGATGCACCTTGTACCATTCCACCTGGACATATTCGCCCAACTGTTTCTGCAGCTGCGCTAACCTTTCCTGGAGTTGCGTTTGCGCTTGGATCGACGCGGCCATTTTTTCCTGCTGGTTCTGCCACTGGTAACGGGCATCTTCCGGCACTTCACTGTAGTCGACAGCCGTAATTTCCTTGTTCAGCCGTTTCCACTCCTGATAGCTGTCCGCCAACCGCAAGCTTTCTGCGATTGCGGTTTGTTCCTGCTCCAGTTCCTGTTGACGGGATAATAGTTCGGCCTGCTGCTTTTGGCTGTCCGATAAATGCAGCAGCGACGTTTCATAGGTCGCATTTTTCGCTTTTGCTTGCTGAAGCTTCCTTTGCAGTTTTTCAGCAGCCTGTATCTTCTTGTTCAAAGGCGGAACGCTGCCTGTCGGTTTGAAGCGTTTCGCGGCTTCATCCCGGTATTCTTTGGCTAATTGCAGCAAACGTTCGCTCCCGCTGGTGCCGATGCTCAACAGATAATGGTTGAGGTCGTCTTTTTGGGTTTTTTTCAAGGAAAGCAGACTGTCTATTTTGAATGTGTATAACGACTCAAAAGTCTCCCTGTCCATCCCCAACAGGAAACGCCCGAGATTTTTTGTCGTCTGCTGCACACCATCCGGCAGCGTGACGAGGGCCTGCCCTTTATTGCGGTCCTTCACCCGCTCAACGATGACATCCCCGAACCGCGTGTCCTCCAAAAATAAGCGACCGCCGTATGCTTGCGCTTGTTTCGGGACGTACAGATTCTGATCTTTCTTGCGGGCACTGGGAAACCCGAAGAGGATGCTGTTGATGAAGGATGACAAGGTGCTTTTGCCGGCTTCATTTTTTCCGTGGAAGACCTGCAGATCCTGCACACCATCAAATGTCCGGTTCACCCATTTCCCGTAGCCGTATATTTCAATCTTCCGTATCTTCACTGTCTTCCTCCTCAAACGCGACCGCCTGCACCAGTCTGGTCTTTGCTGCAGCCAGCACTTCCTCTTTGAAGCTTCGGTCTTTTTTTAAATCAGGGAAAGTAGTCCTCATGAGCGGATGTTGGAAAAAGTTGTCCAGCTGTTGATAGAATACGTCATCTGCGCTGATTTCCGTCCAACTTTTCGAAAAACTTTCCTTCATGACCTGATCAAAGGAAAATAGTTCCTTTTCCGTATCGACCGCAATTTTCAACTGATACAGATAGATGAAAGGCCGCTCCAACCGTTGTCTGACACCCTCCAATATCTCCTCATCCTCGATCTTTTTGACGACATCGGGATGCAGCTCCTGGATATCCGTGAACAGCAGCGACAACAGCACACTTGATTCACTCTGGGAGCGATAGTAGTCCATGCGTTCCTCGATGCGCGCGAATGCATCATTCAGGGTTTTGCATCCAAGCAACGACACTGTCTCTTTCTCCCAGACGATCGGCGCCGTTGGGATGAACGACAATGCAGGAGCCATCCCTTTCCGGAGCGTCACCAGGTAAGCGCCTTTCGCTTCGGTTTCATTCGGATTGCGCCCTTGCGTATTGCCGCAATAGACGACAGGCGGAGCCGTCTGCAGCTGCTGCCTTTTGTGGATATGTCCCAAAGCCCAATAATCATAATTTCTCGCGTTCAACTCGCCCAACGAAAATGGCGCATAGACGCCTTCTGAAGAGTTCAAGCCTTCGAGATAGCCATGCAGCATTCCGATATGGTAATCCACGCTATGATTCCGGTTCGGGTATTCAACGATCATCCGTTCCTCGACCCATCTGGAAGGATAACTGAAGCCGGTAATGGCCACCCGTTCCCCTGCTTTAGTGGTCAGGATTTCTGTCGTGACCGCTTTTTCGAAGACTGTGACATTTCCTGGAAGCTGCAGTTTGAGCGATTCCCTTCCGAGAAAATCATGGTTCCCATGAGACAAATAAACCGGGATGCCTGAACGATCCAGTCGGCCCAATTCATCCCTCAGGAAGGCCTGCGCTTTTACGCTCTGATTCTCCTCATCGTAGATATCCCCGCTGATCAGAAAAAAATCCACTTGGGCCGCGATGGCTTGCGTCACCAATTCCCGAAAGGAATCAAAAGTGGACTGGTAAATGGCATCAAAAAGTTGCGGTTCCAGCTGTTTTATCCCCTTAAAAGGGCTATCCAGATGGAGATCCGCTGTATGGATAAATGTAATCACAAGCTGTCCTTCTTTCCGCATGCTATGCTTAATTTGGCAAATAAAAGAAAAGCTGAACGGGTTCGTTCAGCCCTGAAAGAAATTTAGGAAATCGAGCCATGCAACGTTCCCTACGGTCACCTTGTACTGGGAGTCTAAGGGATGAATCCCAAAGACTCCCATGCAACTGAGCATCGTAGAGCGCAATAGGCACGATTTATCTAATTTCCGAAGGGCTTACCCGTGAAGCTAGCCATCTATATTGGATGCATGAAACATTTTGCAATCCTGTAAAACACCTACGGTGATGCACTTTTGATTCTAAAAATCTTTATATGTTCCTAGAAGCATCAAAAAAACTGCGCCATTTCCTCCAAATATCGGATGAAGAACGTTGGATGGCATTGATAGGCAATGCGTTGAATCCTGTCCCTATCTGTCATCCGGCCATTCTTTCGGAAATGGTCACAGCTTATCGTCAAAAATTAAGTCTTAGTCTTGTGCAGGCGCGTATAATTCTTGCAACGGTTTTGTGATGATGGCATTGACTTCTTCCATCAATTGGCTCAACTGTTGCTCTTTAGCCATCAAAGATTGGATGACTTCGTTGCCGGATGCTCTCTCAGCGATTGCTTGAGCAGAAGCCACATCATCATCAGTTATCGCCGCACCTGTCATTTGTTTTTGTTGCAGCCCGATTTGCACATTACGGAACTCCTCAAACAAATCAAAAGCCACTTTATCTTCTCTCATTGCAGCATAAGCTGAAGACAACTCAGTAAAAACAGAAGCCTCACGCAGATTTTTTTCCAACTCATAAGCCGTATCATAAATATTACTCATTATCCCATTCCTTCCATTCGCATATTACATAAACTATAACATTATCCGAACAATAAAGCCATCAAAAAACACGAAAATACGTTCTTATCAGAGCGTGAGAAAAGTCGTTTAGCTCCCCGTACGTTGGAGCATCCCCCGAAGTGAACCTCTTTTGTTCACTTCGGGGGATGTGAAACGTTAATGGGAGCTGACTTTTCGAACGCGTCTACGCAGAGCGTGATGAATCCCGGGTAGAAATCGCGCACTAAGAGGACTAACACAAAGCGGACGCTCTTTGTCCGTGTGTGGTAGTCAGCTTAGGCACAGATTTCCGGGATTCAGAACGCGTCTACGCAGAGCGTGATGAATCCCGGGTAGAAATCGCGCACTAAGAGGATATTACGTGAACGGCCGCTCTTTGGCCGTGACGTAATATCAGCTTAGGCACTCAAACTGTTTAATAAGCCGAACGATTCCCTACAACAATATGCTCTGTTTGTCCGATTCTTCCGCCTTATCGGACAACCCGCAAGACATTCGCTCTCCGCTTGTCCGATTCTTCCACCTTATCGGACAACCCGCAAGACATTCGCTCTCCGCTTGTCCGATTCTTCCGCCTTATCGGACAACCCGCAAGACATTCGCTCTCCGCTTGTCCGATTCCCCACAATTATCGGACATTCCTTTCAACAAGCATGTCAAAAAAAAGACAAGCCGTGACAGCTTGTCTTTCCTCAAATCAATTTTTATTGTCCGAAAGCCTCATTGGCCCAATCGAACAATTTTTGCGAACCCTCGCCGATGCTCTGTCCGAACGAGCCCATTTCGTTCATGAACTCATCCAGACCATTTTTCAGCCCATTCATGATGCCAGCATCATAGGTTTCTTCGGCAGCAGCGACAGCAAATTCAGTTTGCGGGCTGATCGACAACAACGCCCCCATCTCGGCACTGTACAAATTCGCCATCGTCTTGCCGGCGTTGTTCAGATTGTGGGCTTCATTGGTTTCGTCATACCCCAACCAAGTAGCGACGACAAGATCGGGTGTGTACCCCACCATCCATTGCGACTTGATGTAGCCTGTTTCCCTATCAAGTTCCGTCGTTCCGGTCTTGCCCGCAATCACCATCCCGTTCGATGGTTGCGCCGATGCGCCGGTTCCGCCATCTGCGTACACGCCCATCAGCATGCTCGTCATTTCCTCAGCGACTGCGGCTGTCGTGACGCGGTTCGTTTCCGGATTCGTATTGTCCACAATCACCGCTCCGGTCGCATCGACAATCTTCGTGATGAAACGCGCTTCCGTGCGCACCCCTTCATTCACGAAAGTCGTATAGGCACTTGCCAACTGAACTGGCGACACGCCGGTGCTCATCCCTCCCAGCGCGATGGCACCCAGGTTTTCATCCGCTTCACCGATGGAGATACCGAAATCCTCCAACTTAGCGATCCCTTTTTGGATGCCCAGCTTGTCTAGAAGCCACACAGCAGAAGTGTTCTTGCTCTCGGCAAGCGCTTGATACATTGGCAAAGTGTCATACAGACTGTTTTGGTCATAGTTCCAAACGGAATAATCGTCATCGCCGTAAGTCAAGGAATCATCATCCATCACTTCCGCATCAACTTCGTATCCGGCCTCAAGAGCCGGCGTATAGACGGACAGTGGCTTGATGGTTGAACCCGGTGCCATGGTCATCTGGGTTGCACGGTTATAGGTCCGGAAACCTTCATAATTCGTAGCGCCGACGACCGCGAGCACATCCCCGGTTGCCGGTTCCAGGGCCACAGAAGCACTCTGCAGCGAAGTCCCATCTTCCGCAGCCGGCAGATAGGCATTCGCATAGGTGTCATCCATCTGGTTCTGATAATCCTGATCCAAGCCGGTGTAGATTTTATAGCCTCGGTTCAGCAGGTCCTCTTCATCCAGGCCGTAGGTATTGATAGCCTCGTTTATGACCGCATCGAAATAGTAGGGATAGTTATAGCCGCTGTCTGCATAATAGTTATCCACCACATTGATATCTTCAGCGATCGCCGCATCTGCGGTGGCTTGATCGACAAACGCATTGTCCGCCAATAGTTGCAGGACCGTATTTCTTCTGTCAGTGCTCGCTTCATAATTATCGATCGGGTTGTAGTAGCTCGGTGACTTCAGGATTCCGGCCAGTACAGCCGCTTCCGACAAGCTAACTTCACTCGCCGATTTTCCGAAGTATTTCTGCGAAGCATCCTCGACGCCCCACACCCCCGACCCGAAGTAGGCGTTGTTCAGGTACATCTCCAGGATTTCGTCTTTCGTGTATTTGCTTTCGATTTCGAACGCCAAAAACAGCTCTTTGGCTTTGCGGATCAACGTCTGATCCAATGTCAGGTAGGCATTTTTGGCCAATTGTTGGGTAAGCGTCGAACCCCCACCGACGATATTCCCGCCATTCAGCACGAAGCCGACTGCGGCACGGCCGATTCCTATCGGGTCAACCCCCGTATGCGTGTAAAAACGTTTGTCCTCCGTCGAAACGACCGCAGTCTGGATGTTCGGAGAAATCTGGTCGATCGTCACGAACGTCCCTTTCTGCGAATAGAGTTCCCCGGCTTCATTGCCGTAGCGGTCGTAGATGACCGTTGTCTGTTCCAGACCGGCCTTCAAATTTTCGACGTTGGCGGTCTTTGCCAAGAAAACAAGATAGGTGCTGCTGATCAATGTACCGATCAACAAGAACAACACGATAAATTTGTTGATCCGGTATTTCCGCCAGAGGTTCTTGCGTTTCTCATTGAAACGGGCCCATCCGGCTTTCAAAATTTCTTTAAATGGTTTATTTTGCATTTTTTCATCCTTCTTCATTTAATACATCCCCCCAGCTTGCTGAATGCCTTTGCGGTGCGCGTGGCAGTGGAGACACAACCTAAGCTTTTCACATGAAAGCACATTGCAACAACAGATTCCGTATCATAGTAACAGGAATCGCTCAAATAAGAAACCGACTTAAGTCGCAGAAATGCTCTCGTATTGCAATTTCTCTATTTTGATTTATAATTTTAGCATAAGTATCGTTTTGAATTAACCGAATTTTGCTTAAATAATTATTAAGGTAGGTGGCACCAGTGGGACAGAACGCATCAGATGACAACCATCTGTAGACCAAAAGAATTTTCGAAAACGCGTATTTTCAGGGATTCTTTTGGTCGCTTTCATTTGTTTCAGCGTGAAACCAGAGATCTCGTGAAGAAATTTCCTATTCAGGATCATTATTTCACAGGAGGTGAAGTCTGCTCTCTATAAAGGAAGCAGGCAATCAATTATGTCAATTACAACCGGTTTACTATTATTTTTCCTCATTCTTTTCATTGCTTCTTTTTTCGTTATGTCCGAATATGTGCTCGTGAGGATCCGCCCTTCCCGGCTGGATTTCCTGGTTGAAGAAGGAAATCCGCAAGCAAAATTATTAAAAAATATGACCGTTAAACTCGACAGCTATCTTTCAGCGACGCAACTGGGGGTTACGATAACTTCCCTCGCTCTTGGTTGGTTAGGGGATCCCACCTTTAAACGCCTGTTCGATACGCTTTTCGGCAACCTGCCGATTCCCGATGCGATCGCGACCATCCTGTCCTTTGTTGTTTCATTCTCTGTCTTGACTTCCATCCAAGTCATCATCGGTGAACTCGTTCCCAAAAACGTCGCCTTGAGCCGCACTGAGAAAATGGGATTGCGGATCGCGAAACCGTTGAACATTTGGTACCGCGTGATGTTCCCACTGATTTTTGTGCTGAACAAAACCGCCAATGGCATTTCAAAAGCGATCGGGATGAAAACAATCGGCGAATCGGATGACAATGTATCCGAAGAAGAACTTCGCCTGATTATGAGCCAAAGCTTGAAGAGCGGCGAAATCAACCGCGAAGAATACCAATTCGTGGAAAATGTCTTTAACTTCGATGAGCGGATGGCGCGCGAAATTATGGTTCCGCGTACGGAAATCGTAGCGGTGGACTTCAACATGTCGCTCAGCGATATCGCAAATGTCGTCCAGCAAGAAAAATATACTCGCTATCCGGTCATGCGTGAGGATAAAGACTCGATTGTAGGTGTCATCAACACAAAGGAAGTCTTCGCTGCATTTGTCGAAGCTGTCCAAAACAAGGACGAAAGCAAATTCACCGTCACCGATTTCGTTCGCCCGGTCATCACGGTCATCGAAACGATTCCGATCAAGGAACTCCTGGTCAAGATGCAGAAGGAACACAATCAAGTCGCCATTTTGATTGACGAATACGGCGGCACAAGCGGCCTCGTTTCGATGGAGGACATCGTGGAGGAAATCGTCGGCGACATCAGCGATGATTTCGAGACGAAAGATCAACCTGAATTCATCATGCTTGGCGAGAATCATTACCGTATCAGTGCCCGCATGTTGATCGACGATGTCAACGACTTGTTCGGCTTGGACATCGACAACGAAAACGTGGATACGATGGGCGGCTGGCTGCTGGACCAAAAGTATGACGTCAAAGAAGGCGAAGAAGTCGAATACCACGGCTACCGTTTCAAGGCCATCCAAAAAGAGAAAAATTCGATCCTAGTCATCGATATCTTTACGACAAGGAAGCTGAAAAACCATATCGACTCTGCCGATTCAGGAGAGCCAGAAGAAACAGAAGGACCCGAAGCAACCGAATAAGCAAACTGAAAAGACTTTGCGGCAGGCACTTGAGCCTACCGCAAAGTCTTTTTTTGTCCATCAAATTATATTAATGAAGATGCCCCGTATCCAATTCCGGACGTCCTTTGAAGAAAGGCAGCACCGTTTTCGCGATCAACGGAAGTTTGCCGACTGCATCGCTTTCGATCGTCCATACCAACAACGGCTCATGCAGGCTCAAACGCAGGATGAACCAGCCTTCTCCGTACTGTCCGCCCAGATTCACGCGCACGCCTTCAAGATGGTCCGCAACCAATGTCATATCCTCCGTGGCAGCGATGAAAGCGGCAAAATCCTTGATGATGGCATTGCCCACTTCAAAAATCGGTTCTTCGATGATTGTAAAGCGGTACTCCATCGTTTCTGCAGGCTGGCCTAGCGTCGCGATCAGATCGCCCAAATGCTTGCCTTCCGTTGACAGCTGCGCATCGGCAATCAGCAGTTTTGCGATCAGGTAGGCGCCGTCATCCAGGAAATAATTTTCCTTCAGCGCCGCATGTCCGCTCGTTTCGATAGCCAAGACCGCATTGGTGCCCGCTTCATTCAATTCGATGCCGCGGTTGATGACATTCCGGTAGCCGGTCAGATAACGGTCCTGGACCCCGCCAAGTTCCGTGATGAACGTCTCCAAGTGGGCGGATGTCGCCGAATTCGTGACGATGGTGGCACCTGGCTCTTCAGTCAACAGCACCGCCGAAATCAACGCAATCAGATTATTGCGGTTGAACGCTTTTCCGTCGCTGTCGACAATCGCGGAACGGTCCACATCGGTGTCGAAGATGATCCCAAGATCGGCCTTGTTTGCGATCACCGCATCCTGGATGCTCTTCATCGCTGCTTTATTGTCCGGGTTCGGGACATGATTCGGGAAAGTGCCGTCCGGATCCAGGAATTGGCTGCCTGAAGTGTCGGCTCCCAAAGGCTGCAGCACCCGGTCCACAAAGAATCCACCCGCTCCGTTGCCGGCATCCACAATGATATGGCGTCCCGTTAAAGGCTGCTCAGCGTTTTCAGCTGAAGCGATCCCTTTGCGGATTTTGTCCTGGAGATCGGCTGCGTAAGTTGAAAGCAGGTCCATCTCGGTCACAACTGCAGCTTGTTCTTTTTCAACGAATGCTTCAGGCATTTCGAATGCGTATTCCAGAATTTCTTCGATATCTTCGTGTTCCGCTCCGCCCGTTTTGGTGAAGAATTTCAGCCCATTGTATTCAAAAGGAAGATGGCTTGCGGTGATCATGATTGCTGCATCCGTCGCGTAATCTTCGTACTGCGTCGACATGAACATCGCCGGCGTAGTGCAAAGACCGACATCGATGATCTCGATGGCATACGGCGCCATCCCTGCCATAAGTGCCTTTTTGATGTCACCACCGGATAAGCGGCTGTCCTGTCCGATCGCAATTTTGACTTTCTTTTCGCCGCTCAAGCTGATGTTTTTCCCTTTTTGGAGCCAGTCCACGAAACCATATCCGATGCGCGTCACTTTATCCGCCGTAAGCGTCGCTTCATGTTTTTCCGTCGGAATCGCAATCCCGCGAACATCCGATCCATTCTGTAAGGCCAATAATGCAGCTTTTTCCATCATTCCATCCCCTTTTCGATTTTCCGTTACATCCATTATACCTATTCGACGGAAATAAAAAAAGAACGGCCGAAGCTTTTTTGCTTCGGCCGAACGGTTTAAAAGCGGAACGGGTTCGTTCAACCCTTCAACTTGTCGTTCTCATAGGTGTGGGTCAATTCCAGATTGGGGAAACCTTGCTGACGCAATGCCTCATAGACGATCATGCAGGCTGTGTTCGAAAGGTTCAGGGAACGCACATGCTCATCATTCATCGGAATGCGCAGGCATTTTTCAGCGTTTTCCTGCATGAAAGTTTCAGGCAATCCGGTCGTCTCTTTGCCGAAGATGAAGAAGACATCCTCATCCTTCGTGAAGTCGGCCTCGCTGTAGATGCGGTCGGCGAACTTTGTGATCAGATACAGCTGGCGGTCGCCCAGATAGTCGAGGAATGCCGCCAGATCTGCATGATGGATGATGTTGACATCATGCCAATAATCGAGTCCGGCACGTTTCAGCTGCTTATCATCGGTTGAAAAGCCCAAAGGTTCGATCAGATGTAAAGTTGTATTGGTTGCAGCACAAGTGCGCGCGATATTGCCTGTATTCGCAGGGATCTGCGGTTCAAATAGTACGATATGGTTGGTCATAAGTGAGACTCCTTTATTCTGTTAGATTAATCTGCTTCTTTGATATCAAGTATTTTCAGATAAGCCTTCTCCATTTCGGCTTTGGTTTCTTCGTCCGTTTCGATTATAAGTCGTTCGGAGAAAAAAGCCAACAATTCCGGATTGGCTTCGCGCACAATTTCCGCGATGGCCCAAGCAGCCGTCCCGCGCAGAACCGGCCGGGGATCCTGCTCAACCATCCGCAGCAGTTCCGGAATCGCCGTCCGGTCGCGGTAATTCGCCAAAGCAATGACCGCGTTGCGTTGCAGCGGCTTTTTGCCGCGCCACGAACCAGCCAAATGTCCGAATTGCTCCTTGAATTCCCGATTAGAGATCGTCAGCATCGGCTGCAGAACAGGCGTGACACTTTCCGGTTCCGGCTCCATTTCCGGATGCAGGTGATGATCCATGCCCCGATTATATGGACAGACTTGCTGGCAAATATCACATCCGTAAATGACGTGGCTGATCTTTTTGCGGTACTCTTCCGGCATGTACCCTTTTGTCTGCGTCTGGTAGGACAGGCAGATTTTCGGGTTCAATTGGCCGTTTCCGAGGATCGCTCCGGTCGGACAGAAGTCCACGCAACGCGTGCACTCCCCGCAGCCGAAGACACCCGGGTCATCCGCAGGAAAAGGGATATCAGTGATGATCTCCCCCAAATAGACGTAAGATCCGAACTCGCGCGTAATCAACAGCCCGTTGCGGCCGATGAATCCCAATCCGGCCCGCTGCGCCACCACGGTATCAATCAGCTCTCCCGTGTCCACCATCGGCTTGAAGCGGGCTTCCGGAATTTTTTCCTGGATGAAGGCAATCAAGCGGTCCATCCTATCGCGGAGGATGACATGGTAATCGGTCCCCCAGGAAGCGCGCGAAAAATTACCACGACGTTCGCCGCGCGTCCGCTCCGCCTTTTCGGTCATTCTGCTCGGGTAAGCCAACGCGATCGAAAGGATCGATTGCGGCTTTTCGAATATCCGGTCCGGATAAATCCGTTCGTCCAGAACCGGGTGCTCAAACCCGACCGTATGGCCCTTTGAATGTTGTTCCTTCAGACTTTCCAACATATATTCAAAAGGTTCGGCAGTCGTGAAACCCAGTTTATCGATGCCCAACTTTTTGCTTTCTTCTATTATTTCAGCCTTCAATGCGGCAAAATTCATTTTTTCATGCTCCTGACAGTCAGTATTTTTTTACCGTTCGGCGCCTTCGTTCGGTCCGAAAAAGATTGCGAAAATACGCACAAAAAAACGTATCGTTTCGGTGTCAGGCACGGCGAATGCGATACGTTGGTCAAGGTCATTTTGTGGAACAAAACGATAATAATGGCTACAAAATGATATACGTATTATAGCATATCACACCGCTGTGTCAATATTTTTCGGAAACTTGGGCTATGTTCGGGTTACGCCAAAATCAGACAGCTTTGCTGGCGACCAAAAGTGTGACTGCCACAGTGACAGAATTCAACGGATTTGCCGATGCATTTGCTAGTGATTCTTCAGATGCGCCCCATGATAGTGGCGTCATCTCCATCAACCAGCCATAGCTTTTAGCATCAAGATCCACGGTATAGATGACTTCTTCACTGACAGCATCCGGATAAATATCGTAGAATCGGTCAACCACTTGTTGATTGTCGTACTCTCTTTTTGTCGTATCCAAGGCATACAACTGCTCTCGCAACTCGATCAAATACTGTGCATTCGGCACAACTTTGATGACCTTACCGTCTGGTTTCAAAACACGGTCGAATTCCTGGTACTGCGATGGTGAGAAGATGTTCAAGATGACATCAAAGGCACTTTCTGCAAAAGGTGAATGCGCCAGATCGGCCACGCACCAGAAGGCATCCGGGAAAAAGTTGCTGGCCGCCAACTGGATCGCATCCTTCGAAATATCAAAGCCAATTTTTGTCCCCTTCAAGCCTTTTTCGGTCAAATAATGCAGATGCGATCCTTCCCCGCAACCGACATCCAGAACCGCCGCCGTCTCCGGCTTGTCGATATGGGCATAGACGGCATCCAGCAACGGATGGAAAAAGCCGGTGTCCGCCAAATTTTTCCGGCTCGACAGCATCTCTTTGCCGTATTCATTCTGGCCGCCCTTCATCAACAGATGCAGTGTTCCCTTTTTTGATACATCAAAATGATGTCCATTTGCGCAGACGAGGCTATGCCCCTCCACCGTCTCAAATTTCCCTTTGCAGATAGGACACTGGAAAAGATTCCGATGCTGTTTCAGATAAAGACTGCCCGCTTCAATTTTTTTCATAAATACTACCCTTTCTCGGCCTCTCCCGTTCACGCGGTGTGAGGCGTTCACTGTCTCAAAACTCCTTTAACAGTTTACCATAGAACCCGTTTGGAATCAGCTTTTGCTTCATTTCCGCTGTTTGGAACCGGAATCATTTCAGTGGAATTCCGATGCACGTAGGTTTATACTGAGGGTGAACAAAAGCTTCAATTAAAAGAAAGGAGATTTTTCAAATGTCAAATGAGTTACGCAAAAGCAACAGTTTCTTCGACCTGCTGTCGGACACCGGATCGATGTTCCAAAATCGTTTTTTCCAGGAAATAAAATTGGACGTACATGAAACCGAGGACAACTATCAAGTGACAGCCGATCTGCCGGGCTACGCCAAAGAGGATATCACTGTGGATTATGACAACGACATTCTCTCCATTTCAGCCGTCCGCAAATCGGAAAAAGTCGAAAAAGACGATAAAGGGCAAATCATCCGCCAAGAACGTTCTTCGGGTTCCGTACACAGGGAAATTTATTTGAAAGGCATCAACGACGAAGATATTACAGCTACTTTGACGGAGGGCGTCTTGAACTTGGTGCTTCCTAAAAAAGAGCCTACTCCTCCAACTAAACGCAAAATTGAAATATTCTGATACTTATAGAAAAGACCGAGCAAACCGCCTTCTTGGCTTGCTCGGCTATTTTTTTTGCCTCAAAACGAAAAGCTTCACTTGAACAATCGGACATTAAGAGATAAAATACATCCATGGATAAAATATATCTATGAAAGAAGGTGGAAATGATGAAAATGAAAAGCGGCGTGGAACAAGCCATCTGCATCCTGATCATGCTGGCGACCCAAATCGATCAGCGCCCGATCAAGAGCGCCATCCTGAGCAAGCGTTTGTCCGTCTCCGATTCCTATCTGAAGAAGGTGATGCGCTCCCTAGTCGTTTCAGGACTGGTCGATTCCGAAGCCGGCAAGGACGGCGGATTCAAATTAAACCTGACTCCAGAAGAAATAACGATGCTGCATATCTATGAAGCGATCGAAGGAACGCACAGCTTTGTCCGGCCATCCAATCTGGCCGAAAAAGTTTTTTTACGCGCGGAAAAAATCAAGTACAAAAAAAAGGAAGTACTCGAGGTTTTCTTTGATGCAGAGCAGCAATTCAAAGCCCGCTTACAGAAATACACACTCGATTCGCTCTTGGTCGAAGGCTCAGACAGGGTCGAAAACGTAGATTGGGAATCCATCGTCCTGTCTACAGAAATTTAAATAAAGGAAGTGCACTACCTTGTTGAAGCAAGAATGGAAGTCTGTTTTCAAATCGAAAAAAATATTAATCATCCTGTTCGGGATCAGCCTGATCCCTTCCCTTTACACCGTGCTCTTCCTCAGCTCCATGTGGGATCCCTACGGTAAACTGGCCGAACTGCCGGTCGCTGTCGTGAATCAGGACAAGGCCGTTTCCTATAATGAGGAAACTTTGGGTATCGGTGACTCGCTTGTCGCCGGCTTAGAAGAGTCCGACAGTATGGACTTTCATTTCGTGTCTGAGCAAGAAGCCGAAACCGGACTGGCTGATGGCACCTATTACATGGCTCTGACCATCCCTGAGAACTTCTCGGAAAATGCAACCACCTTGTTGGATACAACGCCTAAGCCGATGGAATTGACTTACCGGACTAGTGCAGGCAGAAGCTATATCGCTTCAAAACTGACGGCTTCTGCCGCCAAAGAAATCAAGGATACCATCTCCGATGAGGTGACGGCCATCTACGCGGAGACCATCTTTGATAAGCTTCAGACGGTCGCAGACGGCATGCAAACGGCAGCGGATGGTAGCGCACAGCTCAGTGACGGCACCACCCAGATTAAGCAAGGCAATGAAAGCTTGAGCGAAAATCTCCATGTGCTTGCGGACAGTTCCCTAACTTTCAGGGATGGTGTCGATACATTGGTTGTCGGCCTACAGACCTATCTCGATGGTGTCGGCCAACTGGATGCGGGCGCCTTGGCATTGAACGAAGGCGTGGGTACCTTGACTGCCGCAATGCCGGATCTGGAAGCCGGCGTCAGCCGACTGAATGCCGGCGCGGCTGCTGCGGCTGCCGGCAGCACATCACTGAGCAACGGTCTTTCCAGCTTGGCCACAAACAGCCTCACATTATCGACAGGCATGAACAATTTGAACAACGGCATGAACCAATTGGCAGCTGGCAGCGCCACCTTGACCGACGGCTTGACCGCACTGAACTCGAATCTCACGAGTGCTGAACAACAAGCCAAACTTGCTGCGCTGCAGGGCGGACTCGACCAAATAAAAACCGGCATCGAAACACTCGACAGCCAGCTTCAGCAATCCGCCCTGTCAGCGGACTTGACTGCCGTATTGTCCCAGCTGAACGGTCTCAGCACCACCCTTTCGTCGTCCCAATCAGAATTGAACACCATCATCGCTGCCGCGGATCCCGCCAGCAACACAACTGCCATCATGGCTGCAATCACCCAAACCGGCACCGAATTGACAGCCGAGCAGGAAGCGGCTGTCAACCAAGCTGTATCAGCGCAAATGGCGATCATTGCAAATGAACAATCCAGTTCCATACAGACGATCACAAATGATCTCTCTGCACTTTCCAGTTTGAACGGTATTGATGCTTCCGCGATCACGCAACAAGTGACCGCACTCCAAAACAGCATCAGCGGTCTGTCGGCAGGCTATGCCACTGTTTACGGCGGCGCGACAACCCTCGTTTCCGGATACGGCCAGATTGGTGCAACCACCCAAGCCCTGCTTACCGGTGGCAAATCGCTCCAGGCTGCCATCGGAAGCGCTCAAAGCGGCTCCCAACAACTTGCTGACGGCCTGTCCCAACTCAGCAACGGTTCCGAACAATTGGCTCAAGGTGGAAAGGGCCTGACCGAAGGCAATATCCAAGTGAGTGACGGCTTACAGACTCTGAATGAGAAGACCGGTCCACTGGCAGCAGGCGCGGCAAAACTCAAGGACGGAACAGAAGCACTCGCCAACGGAACCACGCAGCTTGTCGAAAAAGGCAATCTGCTGACCGATGGTACCAGTCAACTTGCTGCCGGCGCTGAAAAAATCAGTGACGGATCCGGTCAATTGGCGGATGGATCAAGCCAGCTGAATGCCGGCCTGATCAGTTTGCTCAGCGGCACGAATGAACTTGGCGCCAAACTGTCGGATGGCAGCGCTGCTCTGAATGAAGTCGATGCCACGGAAAGCACCTATGCCATGATGGCTGAACCGGTCATCACGAACCAGATCGAAACGGCTCCGGTCGCCAACAATGGCACCGCGATGGCACCCTACATGATGTCCGTTGCGCTCTTCGTCGGCGCCATCAGTCTGAACTTAATGTACGACATCTTCACTCCTCGGAATTATCCGAAAAATGGCCGCAGCTGGTGGGCCAGCAAAATCTCAGTCCTTTCCGCTGTCGGCATCTGCCAATCCCTCATCATGGTAAGTCTTCTTTTGACCGTGAATGGTTTGGAGCCGTCCTCGATCGGAAAATTGCTCTTGCTGTCCATTCTGACCGCAGTCGTCTCGGTGTCGATCGTCATGTTCTTCAATCTGCTTTTTGATAAAGTCGGCTCCTTCCTGATGCTGATTTTCCTCATTCTGCAGCTATCCGGATCCGGCGGCACTTACCCGATCCAATTATCGAATCCATTCTTTGAGGCGATCCATCCTTATCTGCCGATGACTTATTCAATCGATGCCTATCGTCAGCTGTTCGGACTCGGCGGCAGCATCTCCACAGATCTGTTCATCTTGTCCGCGATCCTGATTGTCTTCAATCTGCTGATCATCCTTTTCTACGCGATCAAACGGAAACAGTTGCGGAAGGAAGACTTTGAGGTCGAGGAAGAATCTGCAGCTCTGGAAACCCAAACCGCTTAAAAACTCTATGAATGCCAAAACACGCACACCGGTATAGGCTGTGCGTGTTTTCTTTTTTTTCTTTTCTGGGTGCGTGCAGCACGGCTGACGCTGCTGTTGCGCCAGCTCCGGTGGACAGCGGCTTCGCCGGAGTTCAGCTAATATTCTGAGTTGCCATCTCCGATGAGGAGACCTTCGCCGGAGTTGCGGCCGAAAATTACCTTCGTACTCCGGGGAGCGCCCCCTCACCGGAGCTGAGGCCCAGATTGCGTCACGCGCATAGAGTCGGATCAGTTTTCCAAACTTAATCCGCCAATATGTTTTCCCCGTTTGTGTCAATCACTTCTTTGTACCAGTCGAAGGATTTTTTCATTGAGCGTTCCAAAGTACCATTTCCTTCGTCATCCAGGTCGACATAGATGAATCCGTAGCGCTTGCTCATCTCGCCGGTGGATGCGGACACAAGGTCGATGCAGCCCCAAGGTGTGTAGCCGATCAGGTCCACCCCATCCAGCACGGCTTCATGCATCGCCTTGATGTGTTCCTTCAGATAATCGATGCGGTAATCATCCTTTACGGAACCGTCCGCTTCTTTGACGTCCTTTGCACCAAGACCGTTTTCGACGATGAACAACGGCACTTGATAACGATCCCAAAGATCCTTCATGGAAACGCGCAAGCCCATCGGATCGATCTGCCAGCCCCATTCGCTCGCCTTCAGGAACGGATTTCTGACGCCGTTCATCAGGTTGCCTGAGGCCGCATCACTTTCGACCTGCTCTCCGACTTCATCAGTCGCCATACTCATGTAGTAACTGAAGCCGATGTAATCAACCGTATAATTTTTGATCAGGTCCAGATCGCCTTCCTCCATGACCGGCGCTTTGGCAACATATTCCTGCAGCAGACGGTTCGTGTAAGTCGGATAAGCCCCCCTTACTTGCACATCGCTTGTGAAATAGTCGAAAGCCCTCTCTTTGAATTGCGAAGAAAATTGGTTTTGCGGATGCGCATTCAATGGATAGAATGGCGCATAGATCTGCATGCAGCCGATTTGGATGTCTTCGCGCAGCTCATGGCCGATTTTCACAACAAGAGCGCTTGCGACGAATTGATGGTGCCAAGCCTGAAAACGATTCGTGAAGTCATCCGAACCCGTGCTCGGGATCAGCCCTTGCGACAATGTCGGAAATTCCAAAGCCGAATTGATTTCATTGAATGTCATCCAATATTTAACTTTTGATGCAAACCGTTCCAGAACGACTTTAGCGTAACGTTCGAAGAAGCCAACAATCTTGCGGTTTTTCCAGCCACCGTATTCCTTCGCCAAATAAAGCGGCATTTCGTAGTGGGATAGAGTAATGACTGGTTCGATCCCGAATTTCAAGCACTCATCGATCAGTTCTCCGTAGAATTCCAAGCCTTTTTCATTCGGTGTCTCCTCATCGCCTAACGGGAAAATTCGGCTCCAAGCGATTGAAAAGCGGTAGGCTTTGAAGCCCATTTCAGCGAATAAGGCTATATCTTCCTTGAAACGATGGTAGTGATCGATTCCGACATGGTTCGGATAACCATATTTTTCCTTGTCGATCGTCCAGTCGAATTCCTGCGAATTCAAGATGGCGAAACGCTGCTTCCCGCCCGGCATCGCATCCGCAACGGACGGCCCTTTCCCGTCTGCATCGAAAGCTCCTTCACACTGATTTGCGGCAGTCGCACCGCCCCAAAGAAAATCCTTTTTGAAACTCATCATAATTGCCCCCTTTTTTTCATTCGTTCAACTGACTCAACTCTACCACTTAACCTTGACTTTAAGTCAACAGGAAACAGGAAATTTTATCCATTTGAAAATTTTGCTTGACTTAACCTTAACTTTAAGTTGTAAGCTTTGCCTATAAAACAAATTATGCCAAGCAGAGGTGAAAAAAATGAATATTTCAGAAGCAGCAGAAAAATCAGGGCTGACCGCGGTGACCTTGCGTTATTACGAACGGATCGGCTTGATCCCGCCGGTTACAAGAGGAAACGGCAGCGTCCGGTTATATCAAGAATCCGATCTCGGGTGGATCAATTTCATCAAATGCATGCGCAATGCCGGTCTGTCGATCGAATCCTTGATCGAATACACAGCCCTATTCGACAAGGGAACGGAAACCGTCGTTGCCAGGAAGGAAATCCTGATAGAAGAACAGAAAAAAATGGAAGAACGTTACAACGAACTAGGAAAAACACTGGAAATACTGAACAAGAAAATAGAACACTACGAGCAGGAACATTCTTGAGAACTGCACACACAACCAAAAGGAGCGATTTTGATTTGAATACACTACAGACAACAATCATAGACAAAGTGAACAGTCCCGCAGACGTTAAGACACTGAACCTCGTTGAGATGGAACAATTGGCTGGAGAAATCCGCACCTTGGTCCTGAACAAAGTCAGCCAGGTCAGCGGCCATGTCGGACCCAACTTGGGTGTCGCCGAATTGACGATCGCTTTTCATCATGTTTTCGATTCGCCAAAGGACAAGATTGTCTGGGATGTTTCCCATCAGTCCTACCCTCACAAAATTCTGACAGGCCGCAAACACGGCTTCGTCGACAAAGAGAACTTCGATTCCGTCACAGGCTACACTTCCCAGCATGAAAGCGAACATGACTTCTTCACTGTGGGGCATACTTCCACGTCCATCAGTCTCGCTGTCGGCATGGCAAAAGCGCGGGACCTGAAGAAGGAAACGGGAAATGTCGTTGCCTTGATCGGTGACGGTTCCCTGAGCGGTGGGCTCGCCTTCGAAGGCCTGAACAACGCGGCAGAATTGGGGGCCAATCTTATTATCATCGTCAACGACAATGAAATGTCAATCGATGAGAATTTCGGCGGCCTCTACCGTTCGTTGGCCGAGCTGCGCGCGACAAATGGGGAAGCAGCCAACAATCCGTTCAGAGCACTGGGCTTTGATTACCGCTACCTCGAGGAAGGAAATGATTTGGCAAAATTGATCGAAACCTTCCAGTCTATCAAAGACATCGATCATCCGATCGTGCTCCATGTCCACACCGAAAAAGGCCACGGCTACGAAAAAGCCACTCAGGAAAAAACGAACTACCATTGGCGTTCACCTTTCAACCTGGAAACAGGCGAAAGCCTAGGATCGGCTAGCGGGGAATCCTACAATTCCATCATCATGGATCATCTGATCAAAAAGGTCGATGAGGATGAAATGAAACTGGCTGCCATCAATGCGGCCATCCCGGGAATGTTCGGCCTGAAAGCCTTCCAAGCCGCGCATCCGGAGCATTATTTCGATGTCGGCATCGCCGAAGGCCACTCGATCACATTCGCCGCAGGACTGGCTTCCCAAGGCGTCAAACCGGTCGTTTTCCACTCGAGCACCTTCCTGCAGCGAGCCTATGACCAGTTGTCGCACGATCTGGCCATCAATGAATTGCCGGCCGTACTGATCATCAGCGGCGGGAAGATCTCAAGCGGGGCGGTGACGCATAACGGACTGTTCGACATTCCATTGATCAAGAGCATCCCTAATTTCAACTATCTTGCGCCGACAAGCAAGGAAGAACTGCTTGCGATGCTGGATTGGGCGCTGCAACAGGAAAAAGGGCCGATTGCCATCCGATTGCCGAACGGACCGGTCGTCTCCAGAGAAAATACACTGGCTGACTTCCAATCGCCAACTTATGAAATAATCCGCAAAGGCAAAAAAGTTGCAGTCTTGGCGCTCAGTTCTTTCCTTTCTCTCGGCGAACGAGTCGCTGAGCAAATGAAGGCTGCAACCGGTGAGGACATCACCGTGATCAATCCGCGCTCCATCACCGAGGTCGATGCAGATACGCTGAAGGAACTGGAAGCCACCCATGACTTGGTCGTCACGCTCGAGGACGGTTCATTGGCTGGTGGCTTCGGTGAGCAGATTGCTTCTTTCTATGGTGCTTCTGCTGTCAAAGTTTTGAATTTCGGCGCGAAAAAAGAATTTACCGACAATGTTCCGCTCGAAACGCTTTATGAGCAGTTCCATCTGACGCCTGAATTGATTGTAAAAGACATCTTGGACACATTGGCCTAGGCTGATTTTGTTGGCATAATGAGAAAACCATCCAAGCGGACGTTTAACTGTCCGCTTGGATGGTTTTTGTTTTATCGAAAATCATTCTGTTCGGTTACCGGATCTTCAGTCGGAACAAAAATCACCTCAATGGGCCAGGGTCTCTTCAGAATCCCGCAGCGTGCCTTCGAAGCTTTTGATTTTTCCGTTCAGCCTCTCGATCGTTTCACTGATTTCCTTCTGTTTGGCAATCAGTTGATCTCTTTCCCTGATCAAAATATTTTTGCGCGCTTCATCGGACTGCTCCCCATTTCTGAACAAGGTCGTATATTCAATCAGCGACTCGACCGACATCCCGGCACTGCGCATGCATTTAATAAAATCAATCCAACCAAGATCGTCCTTTTGGTAATCCCGTACACCGCCATTTTTGCGGGTAACTGGCGGGATCAGGCCCTCACTTTCATAATAACGCAGTGTTGCAGCTGTGAGCCCGGAAATTTTTGCAGCTTCAGAGATATTCATATGCTATCACCCTTTCTCTCGAATACAGTATACAACAAATGGAAAAGAGTAGCGCCAACAGAAGTCTGTCTGGGTATTCCATATCCACTTGCGCGATTTCCACTCAGGTCAATTCCAAATAAAACGGAATGATGTCCATAAAAGTGTCGTCATCCATTTTAAAGCCACCCGGAATGGTCCCCAACTCTTTGAAGCCCAGCTTTTTATAAAGGCTGATCGCACCCTTATTGTTGGCGACTACAGCATTGAACTGCATGATACGGAATCCAGCCGCTTTAGCCATCTCCAACGAATGCACCACAAGATTTTCGCCAATGCGCTTCCCTCTTTGATCAGCTTTAACAGCGTAAGAGGCATTCGCAATGTGACCGCAACGTCCTATATTGTTGGGATGAAGAATATACAAACCAACTATCGCGCCATCTTCTTCCGCCACGCCGGTAAAAGACTGTTCCGCGAAAAAGGCTGCCGCTTCCTCCAATGATAAGCCGTTTTCTTGTGGAAAATACTGACCTTCCATGACGACATGATTCCAAATTTTGGTCATTTCCCCCAAATCATTTTCGCTATATTTTCTGACAACGATATCCATCACCCTACCCACTTTCGCATGTAAATTCACTGGTTATATTATAACCCAAACTACGATTCGCTATGCAAAAAAAATAAGCCTGCAACGATGAAATCATCGTTACAGGTTTATTTGTCTGATACCGGCGGCCGGGGTCGAACCGGCACGCCCTTGCGGGCACTGGATTTTGAGTCCAGCGCGTCTGCCAATTCCGCCACGCCGGCATGATAATAAATTAATTACGATAGATCACCTATCGGAAAGGCGGTAACCGGATTTGAACCGGTGATAGAGGTTTTGCAGACCTGTGCCTTACCACTTGGCTATACCGCCGAGATGTTGCTATTTGAAAAAAACTGGGCTAGCTGGATTCGAACCAACGAATGACAGAGTCAAAGTCTGTTGCCTTACCGCTTGGCGATAGCCCAATAAAGAGGGCGACCGATGGGAATTGAACCCACGAGTGCCGGATCCACAAACCGGTGCGTTAACCACTTCGCCACGATCGCCATGATATTAATTTAAAAAACAGGGGTAGTAGGACTTGAACCCACACTGACGGTTTTGGAGACCGTAGTTCTACCTTTAAACTATACCCCTATGGAACAAATTTGAAATTTAATCCAAAAAAAATGGAGGGAGGCAGATTCGAACTGCCGAACCCGAAAGAGCGGATTTACAGTCCGCCGCGTTTAGCCACTTCGCTATCCCTCCAACATATAAAAAATGGTCCGAGACGGATTCGAACCGCCGACACCTTGAGCTTCAATCAAGTGCTCTACCAACTGAGCTATCAGACCAAAATAAAATTTAAAAAACGGCTCCGACGGGATTTGAACCCGCGATCTCCTGCGTGACAGGCAGGCATGTTGACCCCTACACCACGGAACCAATGGAGGTTGACGGGATCGAACCGCCGACATTCTGCTTGTAAGGCAGACGCTCTCCCAGCTGAGCTAAACCTCCATAATGCTGGTAATAAATGATCCGTACGGGAATCGAACCCGTGTTACCGCCGTGAAAGGGCGGTGTCTTAACCGCTTGACCAACGGACCAAGATATTTATTATACTGGGAATACGGAGAGTAAGGGATTCGAACCCTTGAGACAGTTTAACCCGCCTACACGATTTCCAATCGTGCTCCTTCGGCCGCTCGGACAACTCTCCAAGTTCCGATAAAATCTTATTCATATCAAATGCATGAGACTAAACCGAAAAACTCCGCAAGTAGGACTCGAACCTACGACATCATGATTAACAGTCATGCGCTACTACCAACTGAGCTATTGCGGAAAAACAAAAAGCGCGGCAACGTCCTACTCTCACAAAGGGAAACCCTTCACTACAATCGGCGCTAAGAAGCTTAACTTCTGTGTTCGAGATGGGAACAGGTGTGACCTTCTTGCCATCGTCACCGCACATTTTTCAAGAGAACGTTGTTCTCTCAAAACTGAATCTACAAAATTAAAGGGAACCCGAAAACACCGCTTGAGTTTTCTTCTTTTTAAAAATTGGTTAAGTCCTCGACCGATTAGTATTGGTCCGCTCCATACATCGCTGTACTTCCACTCCCAACCTATCTACCTGATCATCTCTCAGGGGTCTTACTCACTTAAAGTGATGGGAAATCTCATCTTGAGGGGGGCTTCACGCTTAGATGCTTTCAGCGTTTATCCCGTCCACACATAGCTACCCAGCGATGCTCTTGGCAGAACAACTGGTACACCAGCGGTGTGTCCATCCCGGTCCTCTCGTACTAAGGACAGCTCCTCTCAAATTTCCAACGCCCGCGACGGATAGGGACCGAACTGTCTCACGACGTTCTGAACCCAGCTCGCGTACCGCTTTAATGGGCGAACAGCCCAACCCTTGGGACCGACTACAGCCCCAGGATGCGATGAGCCGACATCGAGGTGCCAAACCTCCCCGTCGATGTGAACTCTTGGGGGAGATAAGCCTGTTATCCCCAGGGTAGCTTTTATCCGTTGAGCGATGGCCCTTCCATGCGGAACCACCGGATCACTAAGCCCGACTTTCGTCCCTGCTCGACTTGTAGGTCTCGCAGTCAAGCTCCCTTCTGCCTTTACACTCTACGAATGATTTCCAACCATTCTGAGGGAACCTTTGGGCGCCTCCGTTACATTTTTGGAGGCGACCGCCCCAGTCAAACTGCCCGTCTGACACTGTCTCCCTGCTCGCTAAGAGCAGCGGGTTAGAGTGGTCATATCACAAGGGTAGTATCCCACCGTTGCCTCCTCCGAGACTGGCGTCCCGGTATCATTGGCTCCTACCTATCCTGTACATGTGATACAAACACGCAATATCAAACTGCAGTAAAGCTCCATGGGGTCTTTCCGTCCTGTCGCGGGTAACCAGCATCTTCACTGGTACTATAATTTCACCGAGTCTCTCGTTGAGACAGTGCCCAAATCGTTACGCCTTTCGTGCGGGTCGGAACTTACCCGACAAGGAATTTCGCTACCTTAGGACCGTTATAGTTACGGCCGCCGTTTACTGGGGCTTCAATTCAAAGCTTCGCTTGCGCTAACCTCTCCTCTTAACCTTCCAGCACCGGGCAGGCGTCAGCCCCTATACGTCATCTTTCGATTTTGCAGAGACCTGTGTTTTTGATAAACAGTCGCTTGGGCCTATTCACTGCGGCTGACCTTGCGGTCAGCACCCCTTCTCCCGAAGTTACGGGGTCATTTTGCCGAGTTCCTTAACGAGAGTTCTCTCGCACACCTTAGGATTCTCTCCTCAACTACCTGTGTCGGTTTGCGGTACGGGCAGTTACTTTCTCACTAGAAGCTTTTCTTGGCAGTGTGACATCAGGAACTTCGCTACTAAATTTCGCTCCCCATCACAACTTGTCCTTGAGAGAAAAAGCATTTCACTCGTTCTCAGACTTGTTGCTTGGACACACATTTCCGATCGTGTGCATTCCTTAGCCTCCTGCGTCCCTCCATCGCTCAAACAAAAGCAACTGGTACAGGAATATCAACCTGTTGTCCATCGCCTACGCCTATCGGCCTCAGCTTAGGTCCCGACTAACCCTGGGAGGACGAGCCTTCCCCAGGAAACCTTAGTTATTCGGTGGACGGGATTCTCACCCGTCTTGCGCTACTCATACCGGCATTCTCACTTCTAAGCGCTCCACCAGTCCTCACGATCTGGCTTCGATGCCCTTAGAACGCTCTCCTACCACGGAACCCGAAGGTTCCATCCACAGCTTCGGTGATCTGTTTAGCCCCGGTAAATTTTCGGCGCAGGGTCACTCGACTAGTGAGCTATTACGCACTCTTTAAATGATGGCTGCTTCTGAGCCAACATCCTAGTTGTCTGTGCAACCCCACATCCTTTTCCACTTAACAGATACTTTGGGACCTTAGCTGGTGGTCTGGGCTGTTTCCCTTTTGACTACGGATCTTATCACTCGCAGTCTGACTCCCGGATCTAAATCAATGGCATTCGGAGTTTATCTGAATTCGGTAACCCGAGAAGGGCCCCTAGTCCAAACAGTGCTCTACCTCCATGATTCGCATATCCGAGGCTAGCCCTAAAGCTATTTCGGAGAGAACCAGCTATCTCCAAGTTCGATTGGAATTTCTCCGCTACCCACACCTCATCCCCGCACTTTTCAACGTGCGTGGGTTCGGTCCTCCAGTGCGTATTACCGCACCTTCAACCTGGACATGGGTAGGTCACTTGGTTTCGGGTCTACGACCTCATACTTATTCGCCCTATTCAGACTCGCTTTCGCTGCGGCTCCGTCTTTTCAACTTAACCTCGCATGAAATCGTAACTCGCCGGTCCATTCTACAAAAGGTACGCCATCACCCATTAACGGGCTTTGACTACTTGTAGGCACACGGTTTCAGGTACTGTTTCACTCCCCTTCCGGGGTGCTTTTCACCTTTCCCTCACGGTACTGGTTCACTATCGGTCACTAGGGAGTATTTAGCCTTGGGAGATGGTCCTCCCGGATTCCGACGGAATTTCTCGTGTTCCGCCGTACTCAGGATACTGGTAGAGCTGATTTGGATTTCGCATACGGGGCTATTACCCTATGTTGCGCAACTTTCCAGTTGGCTTCTGCTATCCATTGCAGTCTCATGTCCCAGTCCTACAACCCCAAAGAGCAAGCTCTTTGGTTTGGGCTTTTCCCGTTTCGCTCGCCGCTACTAAGGGAATCGAATTTTCTTTCTCTTCCTGCAGGTAATGAGATGTTTCAGTTCCCTGCGTGTTCCTCGATACACCTATGTATTCAGTGTAACGTAATATCCTATCAAAGATATTGGGTTGCCCCATTCGGAAATCTCCGGATCAAAGCTTACTTACAGCTCCCCGGAGCATATCGGTGTTAGTCCCGTCCTTCATCGGCTCCTAGTGCCTAGGCATCCACCGTGCGCCCTTATTCACTTAACCTATGGTTAAGCTCGCCATTGCTGGCTTGCTAACTTATTTCGTTAAAAACTCATTTAAGTTAACTTAAAACGCGGTAAAATGTTTAGGTTTCTTACTTTATTTTTGTAGTATTCAGTTTTCAAAGAACAAATTTTCTTGCTTGAGAGATTGATCTCTCAAAACTGAACAAAGAATGATTGAACCAAGCAAGGATTCCATTATATTCCTTAGAAAGGAGGTGATCCAGCCGCACCTTCCGATACGGCTACCTTGTTACGACTTCACCCCAATCATCTGTCCCACCTTAGGCGGCTGGCTCCAAAAAGGTTACCTCACCGACTTCGGGTGTTACAAACTCTCGTGGTGTGACGGGCGGTGTGTACAAGACCCGGGAACGTATTCACCGCGGCGTGCTGATCCGCGATTACTAGCGATTCCGGCTTCATGCAGGCGAGTTGCAGCCTGCAATCCGAACTGAGAATGGCTTTAAGAGATTCGCTTGACCTCGCGGTCTTGCTGCTCGTTGTACCATCCATTGTAGCACGTGTGTAGCCCAGGTCATAAGGGGCATGATGATTTGACGTCATCCCCACCTTCCTCCGGTTTGTCACCGGCAGTCTCATTAGAGTGCCCAACTGAATGCTGGCAACTAACAATAGGGGTTGCGCTCGTTGCGGGACTTAACCCAACATCTCACGACACGAGCTGACGACAACCATGCACCACCTGTCACTTTGTCCCCGAAGGGAAAGTCCTATCTCTAGGATTGTCAAAGGATGTCAAGACCTGGTAAGGTTCTTCGCGTTGCTTCGAATTAAACCACATGCTCCACCGCTTGTGCGGGTCCCCGTCAATTCCTTTGAGTTTCAGCCTTGCGGCCGTACTCCCCAGGCGGAGTGCTTAATGCGTTAGCTGCAGCACTGAAGGGTGGAAACCCTCCAACACTTAGCACTCATCGTTTACGGCGTGGACTACCAGGGTATCTAATCCTGTTTGCTCCCCACGCTTTCGAGCCTCAGCGTCAGTTACAGACCAGAGAGTCGCCTTCGCCACTGGTGTTCCTCCATATATCTACGCATTTCACCGCTACACATGGAATTCCACTCTCCTCTTCTGCACTCAAGTTCCCCAGTTTCCAATGACCTTCCACGGTTGAGCCGTGGGCTTTCACATCAGACTTAAGGAACCGCCTGCGCTCGCTTTACGCCCAATAAATCCGGACAACGCTTGCCACCTACGTATTACCGCGGCTGCTGGCACGTAGTTAGCCGTGGCTTTCTGGTCAGATACCGTCAAGGCTGGAGCAGTTACTCTCCAACTTGTTCTTCTCTGACAACAGAGTTTTACGATCCGAAAACCTTCTTCACTCACGCGGCGTTGCTCCGTCAGACTTTCGTCCATTGCGGAAGATTCCCTACTGCTGCCTCCCGTAGGAGTTTGGGCCGTGTCTCAGTCCCAATGTGGCCGATCACCCTCTCAGGTCGGCTACGTATCATCGTCTTGGTGAGCCATTACCTCACCAACTAACTAATACGCCGCGGGTCCATCCATAAGCGACAGCACAAAGGCCGTCTTTCCTTTCCCGATCATGCGATCAAGAAAACTATGCGGTATTAGCACCCGTTTCCGGATGTTATCCCCCTCTTATGGGCAGGTTACCCACGTGTTACTCACCCGTCCGCCACTATCTTCTCAGTGGAAGCAAGCTTCCATAGAAAAGACCGTTCGACTTGCATGTATTAGGCACGCCGCCAGCGTTCGTCCTGAGCCAGGATCAAACTCTCATGTAAATGTGGACTCTTGTACAGAAATCCTACACGTTAAGCTGATAGCTCTTAATTTCTTGCTGACTTTATGTTTGCGATACTAAGTATCGTCTTCGTTTGCTTCGACCGAAGTCTAAGCTCCTTGCACATTTGGTTCGTTCATTCTTTATTCAGTTTTCAAAGGTCAATCGCGCATCACGTGTTACGTGATTGCTTATTTATATTATCACGGTCACCGCACCTTGTCAACAGTTTTTAAAATTATTTATTTAACTGTCGGCTGGATGAATCAGCAACTTTCATATGATAACATCGTTTTATCTTGCTGTCAACAATGAATCTTATCTTGACGCTGCCTTACAAAAGACAACTTCATAATACTATCATCATTTCAAACCTGTGTCAAACAGATTTCAGAATAAAACGCGTCGGATTACCGAGGAACTAAACTTTACCACAAAAATGTAAGCCCTGTCAACAGGAGTGCATCGGCATTATTGTGGATTCATCATTTTAAGGGAAACCCGATTATTTTTTCAATTGTAGGGCTGCATATACTGAATTCCCCAAAAATACTGCTGAAACAGCGCGAGAAAATCAAAGAGGCAACCTCAAATTGCGAGGTTGCCTCACTTCATGCTTGTAGCACTAGTTCCTGTTGATTTATCTACCAACAATGTAGACGTTGGTATTTAAAGTTAATGTTCGTTGACATGATCTTCGTTCATGTGAGTCTTACAAACTTCCGGACTTCTTTTCCACTGAATGAGGAACATGGCCACAATATGAAGTTGTAGTACTGAAGATTCATCAAACATTTAAACGGGGCATCTCGCCACTCACATTTAAACACGAATCTTCTTCGAGATAACATTTTAAGTTTACTCGCCTAAAATGTTTCTCACTTCTGAACCTTTATCCATTCTATTACGGTTTTAACTTCACAGGTTAAATCAATTTTTCATAGTTTTTCAAGCTAATCTAAATCTTTTCTGCTGCTACGTTACTTTTTTCATTCAATCTGTCATGTTGAATCTTTTCTAGATTTTTCGGGTCTATACTTAAAGTCTCTACTCGATCATGAATGAAATTAAAACCATAAGATGCAAGAACTTCAATTGGTTCTATGTAAAGAATTCATTTTATACAACCCTTTCGAGTTATATATCCTTCTTTACACTGTAATAATAACATGAAAGCGCTTGCCTTTCAAGTGAATGTTGCCCATTTTTTAAAAATTATTTGAATTTGTTATTTGAATTATTTTTGTGTATTCCTCCAAGTTCGATGACAGAACGCAAATCAGGGCTGCCTTCCAGCAGCCCCCAATTCGATCAGAGCTTCGTCTTGACGGCGACAGCTTCATTCACTTGCACCAATTCATCATTTAAATACACAGCTAGCTCTGGTCCTTCTTCAACAGTGAGGGTCACTTCTCCACCGATCACTTGCACATCAAGCAGGCTGCCGCGGAAATTGATTTTGAAGTCATAACCTTGCCAGTTTTTCGGAACAAATGGTTTGAAATGCAGGAATCCGTCTTTCACGCGCATTCCGGCAAAGCCTTGGACGATAGCCAACCAGGCACCGCTCATCGAAGTGATGTGGAGCCCGTCATCCGTGTCATTATTGTAGTTGTCCAGATCCAACCTTGCGGTGCGCGCGTACAATTCGACCGCTTTTTCTTCCTTTCCGAGTTCCGCAGCCAGAACGGCATGAACGGAAGGCGACAAGGATGATTCGTGCACAGTCATCGGTTCGTAGAAATCAAAATTGCGTCTCTTTTCTTCCATGCTGTACCGGTCATTCAGAAAATAGATGCTCTGCAGCACATCGGACTGTTTGATGAACGGAGAGCGGAGTATCTTATCCCATGACCAATGCTGATTCAATGGCCTTTCGCTCGGATCCAACGTATCGGCAGGACGAAGGTCTTTATCAAGGAACGTGTCATGCTGGACAAAAACCCCCAGTTCCTCATCATACGGATAATACATCCGGGCAACAATATCTTTCCAGCGGTCCGTTTCCGCTTCCGTCAGGCCATGCTCTGCCCATTTCTCGGGGGACCCTTTTTTGAGCGCGTCCAACGTGTACTGGAGTGTCCACGTCGCCATATTGTTGGTGTGGTAATTGTTGTTGACGTTGTTTTCGTACTCGTTCGGGCCAGTAACGCCATGGATCATATATTTTTGGTTGCGTTTGGAAAAATGGACCCGATCCGCCCAGAACCGGGAAATACCGACGAGGACATCGATCCCTGTTTCGACGAGATAGCTTTCATCCCCTGTGTAGTTCGTATAGTTGTAGATGGCATGCGCAATCGCCCCGTTGCGGTGGATTTCCTCGAAAGTGATCTCCCACTCGTTGTGGCATTCGACCCCGGTGAAAGTCACCATCGGATACAAAGCCCCTTTCAATCCCTGCTGGCGTGCGTTGTGGAAAGCACCCGGCAACTGCTGATGACGGTAACGCAACAATTGGCGGGTGACTTTCGGATCGGCCACGGAAAGGTACATCGGCACCATGTATGCCTCCGTATCCCAATAGGTGGCGCCGCCGTATTTCTCGCCGGTGAAGCCTTTCGGACCGATGTTCAAGCGTTCGTCTTCTCCATAATAGGTAGAAAACAATTGGAAAAGGTTGAAGCGGATCCCTTGCTGAGCTTCGTCTTCGCCCATTATTTTCACGTCCGCTTTCGCCCATCTCGCTTCCCAAGCACGTTCATGCGCGGCGAGAAGCGTGTCGTAGCCTTCTCCAACAGCTTCAGTTGCCATCTTTTTGGCGATGAACGCCTGCTCGGCATCCGGAATGTCCCGGCTGGTGATGACAGCGACATACTTGTCCAAAATGATCTTTTCGCCCGCGGAAACGAGTCCGGAAAAAGTTTCTTCTACTAAAAGGCCGCTTTCGTTGCTGCCGGTTTGCCCCAATCCGGAAATGCGGTTGCTCATTGCTGCTGTGACTGTAAACCGATCGATCCCGAATGGATTCGGAATCGTTTTGGTGCTCAGACTGACAGGCGCATCCAGCGTGCGACCAGCTTCCTCCCAGAACATTTCCTCGTAATTCGAATCCTCATTCGTCACGTTGCCGTCCAGACGCGGATGGAATTCCAGGTCGGCCGAGCCTTTCAGCACTTCTGCCGTTACCCGCACGAGACAAAGCTCCTTCTGGGATATGCTGACGAAGCGCTGAAAAGTGAACTTGATTTCTGCAGCATCGCCCTCGCTTTTCCAAATGAAACTGCTGTTCAATACGCCGCGCTGCATGTCCAATTCCATGTGGAAATCCGCAACAGGTTGCTTCGCCAAATCAAGCGGTTCGCCATCGATAAGGACTCCGACAGCAATGAAGTTCATGGCATTGATGACTTTCCCGAAATATTCCGGGTAGCCGTTCTTCCACCAGCCCACACGCGTTTTGTCGGGATACCACACGCCCGCCAAGTAGGTCCCTTCATGTGTATCGCCTGAGTAGCCCTCCTCAAAATTGCCTCGCATCCCCATATATCCGTTGCCGATCGCGGTCAGACTTTCCTGCAGACGCTTCTCTTCTATATTCAACACAGTTGTCTTTATTTTCCAAGGATCGATATCAAACAGTCTTTTCATATAACAGTCCTTCTTTCCGGAATCAGATGCCGGTCCTTTTCGGAGCCCGCATAAGAATGATTGTTTTGATGTCTCTATTATCCCAATTTTGACCACCTCGATGCAAGCGTAATCACGATTGATACTGCTGTATTTCCGATCCGCCCCATCATTCATCCCCTGCAAACTCAGACCTCGGTCAGCAGCGCTTCGCCGTAGCTCTTGAACAATATCGGCACGCTTCGGGTTTCCAGCAAACCTTCACTGATTTGATAGTCCTGATCATCCAACAGATTGCGGTAAACACCATCCGGTAAATCGACAGCAACTTTGGCAGCTTTCCCATCCAGACAGAAAATGCCCGTCAGCCTTTCGTTCCCATGCCGATAATAGCCGATAACTGTCTCCGCTCCGGAAGCTGCCTTCATGTCGTAACTCCCTTCCCGAACGGCAGCTTCCCTTTTGAAACGTTGCAGCCGCTGCAGCAAGGGCGTCAGATCCTCCTCGCTGGCCCACGCAATCGGATCCTTTTCGAACAGATCCGGAAGATGGTCCGTCGCGGTCTCCTGTCCGCCGAAGAGCAGCAGTGTCCCTTTCTGGAAATAGGCAAAGGCAGTCCAATTCCGCAATCTGCCGATGTCATCGATCTTTGAGCGGATGCGCGGGTGATCATGGTTCTCCAAGAAACGCAGTTTGACGTAATTAATGGGATAGATGCCGTCCTGAAAAAGAAGGATATCCAGATAGTTTTTGAGGCTGATTTCTCCCCAGAAGTAAGCCTGTTGGAAATCGTGCACATCATAGTCATAGGTGATGTCGAACGCTTCGTACAATTCACTGTCGGAATGCCCGACATTACCGCGATCCCGATTCATCCTCAGAAAACTCGGGTGGACTGATTCAGCCAACCAGACGACACCTTCTTTGACTTCTGCGACTTCTTTTCTGGCGCGGACCCAAAAGTCCAAGGGCACGAGACTCGCGACATCGCAGCGGAAGCCGTCCACAATCGAAGCCCACTGTTTCAACGTCTCAATCTGATAATCCCGCAAATCCGGATGGCTGTAATCCAAGTCGACGATGTCGTACCACTCGCCGACTTTGTTGCCCATTTCGCCGTTCGGTCTACGGTAAAACCACTCCGGATGTTGTTCGACAAGCCGTGAATCCGGCGAAGTGTGGTTGTAGACGACATCGATCATCACCTTCATGCCCAAATCGTGGATAGCGGCGGCCAGTTCTTTGAAGTCGTCCATCGTTCCGTATGCTGGATTGACAGCGCGGTAGTCTTTGATGGCGTAGGGACTGCCTTCCACCCCTTTGCGCTTCGTTTCGCCGACGGGATGGATCGGCATGAACCAGATGATGTCCGCGCCCAGCCCCCGGATCCGTTGCAGATCAGGGATAACGGCAGCAAAAGTCCCTTCAGGTGTATGGTTACGCACATATATGCAATAGATGATTTCATTCCGTAAGTTCAAGCGTGTGTCTTTTGCCATAAAGATCCTCCTTGACTAGTTTAACTATTGTAATCGGTCTGGAAAACAGCCACACCGTAAGGCGCCAGGTACAAGGTTTCCCCTTCCATTCTGTTCCCTTCATTCTGCAACAGAATCTGGCGGTAAGCATGCTGTTCCAACGGGTGAAGCACGAATTCGCGCGGTTGGTCCGTGACGTTACAGATGACCAATCCGACTTTCTTGTCCATCACGCGCTCGTAGACAAAGAAGTCATCGTGCGTATCCCAGAGACGATAGTCCCCGTCAATGAACAAATCCGTCTTCTTCAGATCCAATACTTTCCGGTAAAAATGCAGGATACTCTCGGAGTCGGCTTCTTCCGCCGCTACGTTATAGGCCGCTTCGACATTGACACCACTCCATGGGGCAACCGTCGAAAAACCGGCAAAAACTGACTGGCCCCATTGCATCGCACCCCGGCTGGCATCCTTGGAACTTTCCCGCAGATTGTAGAGAACTGCTTCTTCGCTGTATCCCAAAGCAAGCGCATTCTTATAAAACGTTTGCGCTTCCGGGGAATGGAAATCGTTGATGTCATCGAGGAAAAGATTCTTCATCCCAATTTCTTCCCCGTTCAGGATAAAGGGGATGCCCTTCTGGAGATACATCAATGCTGCCAACATTTTCGCGCTGTTATCGCGGTAGGCAGTGTCGTCCCCGATCCGGGAAACGACCCGGGCCATATCATGATTATTCCAATAAAGCGTCGGACCACCGACATCCGCCATGACTTTCTGCCACTCCTGCAGATTTTTCTTGAAGGCGCCGTAGAGGAGTTTCGTCTTCTGCATATTTGGGGAAAGGCGCGGGTCTTTCGCTTTATCATCCATCGTGAAGTAACGGAAAGTGATGACCGTATCGCAGCCTCCGACAACCGGATCCGTATAGGAACGCGCCAGCTCGACGGTGGCCGAGGCTGCCTCCCCGACGATGAAGGTGTCCGGATAACGTTCCCGCAAAGTTGAGGTGAAGAATTTCATGTACTCGTTGATTTTTGGAAGATTGGCGTAATAGTTCTCGGCCAGGCCGATTTCCCCTTCATCCAGCCCTTCCACATCCGGGAAACCTTCTTGCTTTTGCAGATGGATGAAGGCATCCAAACGGAAGCCGTCGACTCCCTTGTCGAGCCAGAAAAAGGCGATGTCGACCATCGCGCGCCGCACTTCCGGATTGGCCCAATTCAGGTCGGGCATTTCCTTCGCAAACAGATGGAAATAATATTGGTCACCTGCTTGTTCCTTTTCCCAGACGGTGCCTGTGAAAAACGATTCCCAGTTGTTAGGCAAATCTTTCCCGCCGTTTTTTCCGTCCGCCCAGATATAATAATCGCGGTAGGGATTGCCTTTCCCCTTCAATGCTTCCTGGAACCAAGGATGTTGGTCCGAAGTATGGTTCATCACAAAATCGAAGATGACTTTGATGCCTCGTTTGTGCGCCTCCAGGATAAGCTCTTCAATTTCAGACATCGTCCCAAAAATCGGATCGATCTCCAGAAAATCGGAAATGTCATAGCCATTATCGACTTTCGGCGATTGGAAGATTGGATTCAGCCATATCATATTGACGCCCAAATTTTGAATATAGTCCAATCGGCTAATGACACCGCGGATGTCCCCGACACCGTCACCGTTGGAATCCTGGAAACTCATCGGATACACTTGATACACAATCAATTCATGCCACCACTCACGCACATTACCCATATCAAAAACCTCACTTTTATGATGTGAAAAGCGGAACGGGTTCGCTCAGCCCTGAAAGAAATTTAGGAAATCGTGCCGAATGAGCATCGAAGAGCGCAATAGGTACGATTTATCTAATTTCCGAAGGGCTAACCCGTGAAGCTAGCCATCATTATTCGTTGGAAAAATACTTACCTTAAGCTTACCCAAAAGGCCTAATAAAAACAAATCACAGGATGCGATGATGCCCATACTTTGCAGCATTCCATCATTTTGTGTACGATTTCCCCATTTCCTTGGTATAATGATGAAGTTAAAGCAATTAAACTAACTTACTCAACATCCAAAAGGAGTCCTCATTCATGAAAAAAACAATCGGATTCATCGGCAGCGGGAATATGGGCGGAGCCATCATCGGCGGGCTTGTCGGTTCTGCACTTGTCGCACCTAACCAAGTCATCGTATCCAGCCAAGATAACGAAAGCCTGCAAGCCTTGAAAGAACAACACGGCATCCGCATCGCGGCAGACAACAGACAAGTGGCAGCCGAATCGGATATCCTCTTTTTGGCAGTCAAACCGAATATCTACAATGTCGTCATCGACGAAATCAAAACGGCCATCAAAGAGAATGTCGTCATCGTTACGATTGCAGCCGGAAAAAGCTTAAGCGACATCGAAGAACGCTTCGGCCGCAAGTTGAAAGTGGTCCGCGCCATGCCGAACACCCCTGCATTGGTCGGCGAAGGCATGACCGGCATCTGCGCAAATGAAGTGGTAAACGTCGCTGAGTTGACTGATGTCAAAAACATCTTCGACAGCTTCGGTCGCAGTGAAATGGTTTCGGAATACATGATGGACGCAGTTACAGGCGTCAGCGGTTCTTCCCCGGCCTTGGTCTTCATGTTCATCGAATCTTTGGCAGACGGAGCCGTCCGCGGCGGCTTGCCCCGCCAACAAGCCTATAAATTTGCGGCGCAAGCAGTCCTTGGTTCCGCAAAAATGGTGCTGGAAACCGGTAAACACCCAGGCGAACTGAAGGACATGGTCTGTTCCCCAGGCGGAACGACAATCGAAGCCGTTGCCGAATTGGAAAAAAATGGATTCCGCTCAGCGGTCATCTCGGCAGTCCAGACAACCATCGACAAATCCATTGCCATGAGCAAACCGAAAGAGAACTGAACCTATCCAAAACGAACCCCCTGAGCCGCTACGTTGGCTTAGGGGGTTCATTTGTGATACAAAAAAACTCTCCCTCTCAAGATTGGAGGAAGAGCTCATACTTATTAATGATGGTGGTGATGATGTCCCGCAGCTTCGGCTCCATCATCGACGTCTTCTTTTTGGACCCCTTTTTCCAGGCACTCAGGACAGATGCCGTAGACTTCCATGCGGTGATGGCTGACCTGGAAACCGGTCAAATTCTCGGCAACCATCTCCACATCATCCAATACCGGATAATAAAGATCGACGATTTTTCCGCAGCTTTCACAGATGGCGTGATAATGTTGCGTGTTGCTGAAGTCGAAACGGCTTGAAGCATCCCCATAAGCCAATTCCTTCACAAAGCCAATTTTTACAAAAAGTCTCAAGTTGTTGTAAACAGTGGCTGCGCTCATGTTAGGAAAACGATCGGCCAACGCTTTGTAGATATCATCCGCTGTCGGATGCATTCTGGACTCGACCAAATATTCCAAAATCGCGTAACGTTGCGGTGTAATTCGGATATTTGCGTTTTTCATTTTTTCGATTGAATCATTTACGATTGTATGGTGCATGGTGTATCCCCCCTCTTCTGGAATCACTTGTATATGATAGTCATTATAATTTACATTTAGCTGAGTTCATCATATATCGATTTGTCAAAAATAGCAATACATAAGCCCCTGACATTCACAAAAAAATACTTACTTTTCATTACTCGGACGCAGATGGAGGCGTATCCACCGCAAAAGTTGTCCGACAACAATCCTATCAATCTTTACATGGACACGGGATTAGTATATTCTTAACAAGGATTACTCTTTTAATATCATTTATTGACATGGAGCTGAACTTATATGAAACTTGGCGCCCGCACCTTTAAAACGGGTCTTGCCGTCGCATTATCAATGATCGTCGCCCAATACTTCGGATTCGAAGGCGGGGGTGTCATCGCAGGCATTGCTGCCATCTATTCCACCCAGCCTTCACTCGGCCGATCATACGCAAATCTGAAGAGCCGGATGATGGCAAACACGATTGGCGGCTTGGTCGCTGTGTTTGTCGTCATGACTTTGGGATACAACATCTATCTTCTCGGCATTTCGGTCATGCTGCTGATCGCCATCCTGAATGCTCTCAAGCTCGAAGACGTGATCGGGCTGTCGATCGTGACATTGATCGTCATCATGGTCGGCACGGATGACAATTTGATGTTGAGTGCAACCTACCGCGTATTGGAAACGTTCGTCGGCGTCATCATCGCCTTTTTGGTCAATACATTCGTCGCCCCTCCGCGGTACGATGAACGCTTGTACCACACGGTGGACTATGCCACTACCGAGTTTCTGATTTGGATCCGCGCCGGTTTGCGCAAGAACACCGAATATTCCATCATGAACAACGATCTGAAATGGGCACGCACGCAGCTCAAAAAAATGGACAACCTTTATCAATACTTGACCGAAAGCGGTCTGTTCAACAAACAAAACAAATATCAGAACAAAAAGATGCTCGTCGTTTACCGCAAAATGATCCAAACGACCCGCTCCGCCTTCCACGTCCTGGAAGTCCTGCACGATTACGAAAATGTTTTCTATCAATTCCCTGTTGAAATGCGCATCATGATCCGTGAACGTTTGGAAACCTTAATGAGCGGCCACGAACAGATCATGTTGAAATTCAGCGGACGCGTTCGGGCCAATCAAGTCAATTTCTTTGAAGCCGATAAGGCCCAACGCCATGAAATGATGGATGTCTTTTTCCAGCGTGCCCAGGAAGAAAGTGATTACGGCAAGTACAGCAGTTCTGAAAGCTACGGCATCATTCATCTGATGAGTGCCATCCTGGCTTACGAAGACGATCTGGTCCACTTCAACAAATTGGTCCGCAGCTACAAAGCGACACCGGGCAATAAATCCAAGAACATAAACAATATCGAAGACATCATCCACTGAACTACCGAACCAATTTGTTCAGTGGATGCGAATAAAGGCGCGCAATCGACCCAGAGTATTTCTGGTCGATTGCGCGCCTCTTTTCTATTCCGGAAACATTTTCCTTAGCTTGGGAAAGCCCATTTCTCGATGGCATGGGCCACGCCGTCTTCTTCGTTGGATAAGGTGATCTCGTTCGCGATGCTCTTAAGATTGTCGGTTCCGTTCGACATCACGACGCCCAGACCGGCAACTTGGATCATTTCATAATCGTTCTCGCCGTCGCCTAGCGCCATCACTTCCTCCATCGCGATCCCGAGATGGTCCGCCAATTTTATCAACGCGGTGCCCTTATTCGAGTTCTTTTCCATCACTTCCATAAGGAAATCCTGGCTGCGGACGATATAGAAGTCATCACGCATCTTGTCGGGGATGGCCGAATCGATGACATCCACCTCGTTCGGCTCGCCGATGTAAAGGATCTTCATCAAACCCATCTCTTCGCTTACTGCTGTGGGATCCAATACGCTGATTTCCATGTTGACGAGAGTGGCATCCTTTTGCATCGATTCCGTCACTTCATCTTCCAAACTGTAATAATGGTGCTCGCCAACCAACAGTGTCCCAACAGAAAAACCTTTTCCGAACTCGTAAATTCCCTGCACCTCGGCGAGCGTCAACGTTTTTTTGTATACCGTTTCGTCCGTGTCTGCACGCAGAATGTAGGCACCATTCTGGGCGATGATGTAGTCCTCGTGTTCCCCGAATCCCAATTCATCGGCATACGGCTTGATGCCTGCAGGCGGACGGCCGGTGCAAAGCACGATTCTGATTCCACGGCGCATTGCCTCTTGGATCGTCTCTTTTACCTTATGCGTCATCACTTTCTGTTCATTGACCAACGTGCCATCGATATCGATCGCTATCATTTTTATCATTTGTATATCCCACCTCATCATTATCGTGCAATATCCTACTCAGTTCATTGTACCAAAGATTGCTCTAGGATGTGATGATCTTGTTCGATACGGAATGGAAAATGTTGCAAAGGATAGCAATCAGGGTGTCGCATGTTGTCTAAGTCCGACGGCGCAGGCCTTGGCCGGAGTTCAACGCGGATTCGATAGCTCTACTCCGGGCAACACCCGTTGGCAGGAGTAGAGCACGGTTTCGATTGCTCTCCTCCTGCCAATCCTTCCTTCACCGGAGTTTAGCTCCTGATTGTGCATTCGCACTCAAAAAAACGGTCGCCTCAAATGAGACGACCGCCCGGACTACCATCATTTATTCTTCACAAGCACTGTAACGGAAAGGTATTCCACCCGGATGCGGGATAATCCTTCGATTATTCTCGGTTCATCCACGTTCGTTTTTCCGTCCTCGATCAACACCCGATAATCCCCTGTTTCGACATCAAAATCGATCGCATTCGTCTGGCCATTGAAGATGACGTAGTATAATTTTTCCGTATCTTCGAGTTGGTAGACAACAATCTGGTAATCAGCTTTCAGGATATTCATATGCCCCTTGACATCATCGATGGTCCGCAAGCGGAATAACGGCTCCCGTTTGCGTAATGCAATCAAACCTTTCATGTAATCCACAGCCTGTTTCATCTCGAAACGGCGGTGCCAATCCATGCGGTTAATTGAATCCGGCGCATTGTAGCTGTTCTCCAGCCCGTTCTTTGTGCGCATGAACTCTTGCCCTGCATGAATGAACGGGATGCCTTGGCTCAGCAGAACGAAGCTGCTTGCCAAAAGATGGCGCCGCATACGGGAACCTTCATCATCCCATGGCAGCGAAATCTTCAATTTGTCATAAAGCGTCAAATTGTCGTGAGCCTCCACATATTGCACCATCTGGGCTGGAGTCTTGTAGTTGCCTCGGCTAGCGGGGTAGTACGCTCCGCCTTGCAGATTTGTGGCGATCCAGCCTTCCATGAACGGTTTGCCGGTGACAAAGCCGGTATCGTTCCCGCTGTTGAAGTCGGAACCTTTGATTGCTTCACGCAACGCATCATTGAAATGAGCCACACCGGGCATGCGGTCCGCATTCTGTTGGACAGCCTTTTCGGAAGGAGGCAGATTGGTGTTCAGATTCCACCCTTCACCGAGCATGATGATGGAAGGATCGATTGCATCCAAAGCGATACGGATTTCATTCATCGTTTCGACATCATGGATTCCCATCAGATCAAAGCGGAATCCGTCCATGTGGAAGTTCTTCGCCCAATAAGTGATGCTGTCGATGATGTATTTGCGCATCATGTAACGCTCCGAAGCGGTATCATTGCCGACACCCGTCCCATTGGAGAGCGTTCCATCAGTATTTTTGCGGAAGTAATAACCCGGAACAGTTTTTTCCAAAGCATGCAATTTCGGTAAATAGACGTGATTGTAAACGACGTCCATGATGACGCGGATTCCCGCATCATGCAAACTCTGAATCATTTCCTTCATTTCCAGTATCCGAACTTCCGGTTGATAGGGATTGGTCGCATAGGATCCTTCCGGAACATTGAAGTTCTGAGGATCATAGCCCCAGTTATATTGTTCCAACGGTTTCAACTCATTGACTGTAGAAAAATCGGCCATCGGCAAAAACTGGACATGCGTTACGCCAAGCTCTTTCAGGTAATCCAGCCCTGTCTTGTCGCCATCCGCAGATAAGGTACCTTGCTCGACTACACCTAGAAATTTGCCTTTGTTTGCAATCCCGCTTGTTGGGGAAATCGTGAAGTCACGAATATGTAATTCATAAATAATGGCGTCGACTGGTGAAGCGATCGGCTCCAATCGGGCTCCCCATCTTTTAGGATTCGTTTTCAAGACATCCAAAATGACAGAGCGTTCTCCGTTTGCGGTGGTCGCATAGCTATAGGGATCAACTGTCTCAACAACTTTGCCATCCGGAAAAGTAATGGCGTATTTGTAGGCAGTGCCCGCATAGTCCCCAATCATAATGAGTTCGTGAGTCCCTCTTCCACCGTTCCCCATCGTGTGTCTTTTCTTCTCTTTGCGATACAGACTTTCATAAACGATTACTTCTACGCTGAGCGCAGTCGGAGCCCATAGCCGCAGAATAGTCCGCTGCGGTGTATAGAGTGCTCCCAATTCCCCATCAAATGAATACTTTTTATCAAAAACAGGCGACTGTACAAATTGCTCTAGTCGATAATCTAAATTATCTAAGTTATTTTGATAATAAGTAGTCGATAGAACGTCAGTCCGTTTCCGTTCATCAACTTGTATGTACATGACATTACCTCCGAAAAATCTCTCTTCTGATGAAATTGCGTTTATGCGGATGGCTATCGTGCGGCGTTTTCCAAATTTGTCTGCATATTTGTGAAATATATGGCTTTGGACCTACCCAGAACCCCTTTTATTAAAACGCTTACATCTTTTTATTACGCCATAATTATACAATAGAAACGCAATAATATCAATCTTTCAAAGGCTATCTTAAGAAATAAGGACAATACTGCTTTTGTGTTATCCTCACTACGCAAGTTTGTGAAATTCGGATTTGAAACATTTGACTTATCTGCCGCTATGTGAATAGAAATACGGAAATTCCACAGAAAAAGCCTACATTTACCGGACAATACGGCAAATGTAAGCTTTTTATTTATGTGATTTATTTGTGATGGTCTGATTAGAATATTCCATAACCCTGTCATGTCAGCATAAAAATCAGATGCTCAACTACTGAATCGATGTAGTCCCATCAGTTTCCACAGTTGTACTTGTCCCAGTATAATTGTCGTTCGCATCCGTATCTGTAGAATTTGATGTATTCGGCAAAGTATCATCTGTATCTGGTGCTACATAAGGTGCAACGTATGTCGACTCTTCATAAACCGGCTCTTCGTACACTGTCGCTTCGCTGACAGTCTCCTCGATTACAGTGGCAGGCACTTCTGGCACGACTAATGTCGGGGCGATCGGTGTGTAGGCAGGCTTTTCGCCGTCCACGTACAAACCGGTCGTCGTATCGATCATTTTTGTCCGCAGGCTGTTCGCAAACATTTCACCGTACAGTTTTTGTCCGGCTTCATTCAATTCCAGACCAGCAGAATCCATCAAGTTGGTCACTGTTTCACTGCGGTTTGTCAAATCAGCAAGGAAATCCGCATGCAAGTCATACAACGGAACAGTGAAAGCTGCATTTTCTTCCACCAGATTGTTGGTATAGTTCCGATAATCCAAGGCACGGGAATTCCAATCGGCCACTTTGGCTTCGGCAGGAGCCGGCGTCACCAACACGATCAGCGCATCAGGCAGGGCAGCTCTGATTTCATCATAAATCGCGTAGATGTTTTGCGTCGAATCAACCAAACTTATATTAAGTATCTGATCTGCCTTCGTCGGGATGGTGTAAAAAATCACATCCGGACTACTTGCGACCATTTCCTGAACATATTGGCTGCTCAGAAAGACCGAGCTGCTGTCAGAAGGATGACTGAAGAACGATGTCGTCAGATTCTCGAGCGGGTAATCGGCTTGGATGGCGGCGATGGCAGCATTGGCCCAGACCGCATCGGATGCGACATCCCCGAAAAAGGCGACATTGACTTCTTTCGCATGATGATGAACATACTGCAGATAATCAACGACCGATGCATTGTTTCTGTTCTCAGCAAAAGCGGCCAAGAACTGCGCATAAGCTTCGGATGTATCGCTCTCGGCGATTTCCGACTCTTGCGAGGAAACCACTTCGGAAACTGTTTCCGTCTGTTTTTCTCCTTCGTTCAATAAGGCCTCTTTTTTACCGGCCGCGTATTTATATCCAAAAAAAACAACGGCAATCGTAAGGATTCCCATGATGGAAACAAGCACTATTTCCCTTTTTTTCATTCTGATTCCTCCAATATTTTAATCGTATTTCAAATATTGACTCTTTATTACAGATATATTTATCATAATATAACGGTTGTGTTAATGCACGGTATTTTTTAGGCCAGGCGGATATTTCGATAAAAAACCAGTCGATCATGAAGCTCGACTGGTTTTTTATAATTTGGATTCATCACGAGTTTTGCTGATTATGCGACAGCTGACAGTACCGCTCATACCATAAGTCGACGTATTCTTTGGAAAATGGACCTTTTTCTTCGTTGATCCAGCTCACCAAAATCTTGACGTTCTCTTTCAGGATATGGTCGATCTCTTTTGGGTAATTCATGCGATTGCGATGCAATTCATACTCATCTACATCAAGCAAACGTTTTTCACCATCAGGAAAAACTTTAATGTCCAGGTCATAATCGATGTACTTCAGTGCTTCCTGGTCGATCACATAAGGCGATGCCAGATTGCAATAGTAGGAGACACCCTTTTGGCGGATCATGGTGACGATGTTGAACCAATAATGTTTATGGTAATACAACAATGCAGGCTCTCTGGTGACCCAGCGACGCCCATCTGCTTCCGTTACTAAGGTGTGATCATTACAGCCGATTATGGATTGGTCACTAGTTTTTAATACCATGGTGTCACGCCACGTTCGATGCAGGCTGCCGTCATGCTTATAACTCTTTATGGTGATGAATTCTCCCTCCCGAGGGTTATGCATCACGGTGCCCAACTTTCTTCAACTATTTGAGCCCTCGCCGGAAATCATTTCGGCGGACCTCTCAACTTTCAGTTCATTGAACAGTATATCATAGAATGGAAATAGATTGCGAAACTTTAGCCATTATAGACCAAATTCTTTTCGGGTTTGCTGCTGAAATTGTTGCCACATTTTTTGCTGCGGCACCGGGAAAGCATAATCGGCAAAATCATTTTCGCTGACCCAACGGCATTGTTCTGGCAATGGGCTGCCATCGTTCGTCAACACACGTCCGTAATAACCGGTGATGTGCCATTTGATGTGACTGAAGACATGATTGACCGATCCGGTTTCCGCCTTCAGCCACACGGGCTTCAAGCCGTATTTCTCAGCCACAGCCGCTGAAAGCTGGGCTTCGATCTGGCGGAAGGACGGCAATTTTTTGTCGGCCTTCTTTGCTGCTTCCGTCAGCTTCGGGAAATTCTCCGCGACCAGTAATTCTGTCTGGATAATCGCCTGATCAAGTGTCGCATCCTCCGATCCGGCTATCGCATCGAGGTCGAGTTGGATCAACGGAAAGGTCCAAAAATCCGCCAGCAGGCCGCTGCTCGGGCGCTTCTCCAAAAGGAACTGCTTCTCTTTGTTCTGCAGGATGACGCCCTGCAGGTTCATCGGCACCGGCCTTTTCGCTTTGCTCTTGACCGGATAAAGATGCATCGTTCCGTTTTTGTAGGCGGCATTGAAGGCCTTGATCGGGCTGATTTCAGGTTGCGGATTCAGCGGCGAACAGATGCTCGAGCCCAGATCCATCAAGGCTTGGTTGAAGTCGCCCGGACGCTCCGGATCGATCAGTTCGCGCACGATTGCTTCGAAGATTTTCCGGCTGGCCGGTTTGGCGATGTCGGCATCAATTTCGAACAACCGGCTCATGACGCGCATGACGTTGCCGTCTACTGCCGGCTCTGGGATCTGGAAGGCGATGCTGGAAACGGCTCCTGCCGTATACGGACCGATTCCCTTCAGCTTCGCGATTTCCTGCGGATTTTCCGGGAAAACACCGCCGTATTCGGCGACGATCTGTTGCGCCGCCTTCTGCATGTTCTTGACGCGGGAATAATATCCGAGTCCTTCCCAAGCCTTCAGGATCGCGTCTTCAGGAGCTGCCGCCAACGCTGTGATGTCCGGGAATTTATCCAGGAAATTTTGGTAATACGGGATCACTGTGTCCACCCGCGTCTGCTGCAGCATGATTTCCGAAACCCAGATGCTGTAGGGATCGCTCGTCCGGCGCCAAGGCAGGTCGCGTTTTTCTTTGTCGTACCAATCCAACAAGGCTTTACGGAAAGCTTTTATCTTCTCGGCCGGCCACATTTCGATGCCGGCTGCTTTGAATATTTTTTTGTGTTCTAAGTTTGTCATTATTCTGTTTCCTGTTCCTTTTCTTCGATATAGGCGGAGATCAGCTCACCCGGGTAGCCTTTTTGGTAAAGCCCCGATCTGACTTTTTGGTGAAGTTCACGGCCTTTCGCCTTGCGTTCATAACGGCGCCAAAGCTTGTCCCCCTGCATGCGCAAAGCTGCCATTTCATCCTCTTCCTCTTTTTCCGTTTCGATCTCTCCCATGACTTCCAGGACAATGTCGGAAGGATAGCCTTTTTGATGCAGATGGAGCCGGATTTTCGAAGCCGCTTCATGCGAAGAGACCCGGCTTTGTTTGCGGAGTTGCTTCTCGGCGATCGTTTGGGCATTTTCCAGCTGCAACTCATGCGGATATTGTTTGAGGGAGAAGGCGATATCTTCCTCCGACAATCCTTTCCCTTTCAGTTCATTGGCGATCAACTGCGGTCCCTTCAGATTCAGGTTCGCCGCCGTGCGCGTGTAACTTTCGCCATAGATGCGGTCATTGACGTAATTCTGATCCACCAGCCGCGTCAGCGCACGTTCGATTGCGTCCGGGCTGATCTCCTCCTCATGCAGTTTCTTGCGGACTTCTTTCTCGCTACGCAGGCTGTAGGATAGATAATTGACTGCAGTCGTGTATGCCATATAGTCGTAGTTTTCCTTCTCGATCTCGGCGCTGCGCTCTTTCGTGAGCGTCATGCCTTTATGCAAGCCGACCTTGATGAGCACCGCTTCCGATATCGGAAAGGAGTACTCTCCATCGATGAAGACATTGAAGCGGTCCTTCCGTTTTTTCTGGACGGTTATTTTTGTTACGACAGGCAATTTTTCAGCCTGTTCTTCAGTATGATCCATTTTCTTCATCCTTTCGGCGAATCTCACTTGCTATTATACATGCAAAACACAAAAGGAACAAAACGTATGTTCGAAATCCCCGCTGCGCGCTAAAAACACCAAGGGCTGCCCCATTCCGGGGGCAGCCCTTGGTGTATGTACCAATCACAGAGCCGGTTTTGGTTTGTCCGTCTCTTCATAATCAGGTTCGATGTCTTCCGCGTCCTCGCCGGCTTCAGCAACAACAGTGTCGCCTCCGAACGGGTCCTTGGAAAACTGTTCCTTTTCTTCCTCCAACTCTGGCATGGAATCATCTTTGTCGAACTGCATTTCAGGCAAATGGTGACTGTCTTCCGCCATCGCAGGATCCGCTACCGTTTCCGCTTCGATCGGTTGGCCGGTGATATCGTCGGTCATATCAGCAGGCTGATTCGGCGACTCTGCTGCAACTTCGGTGACTTCCAGTTTTTTCTCGGCTTCGATGGAATGAGCCGGCATGTCGCCGACTTCTTCGCTGTCGGCGGATATCCAATCCGGTTTCGTTGCAGTGGCAGCTGCGACAGGGACAGCTTTTTCGTCAGGCAAGATGCCATCGCGCACCAAAAATTCGGCGTGTTCGTCGTTGATCGGAGCTGCATCGTCGATCAGCAGCAGCAATTCACCATCATCCAAAGCATCCTCAAAGCGCTCATACGTATCCTCATCAATGCCGTAGCGTTCAAAAATAGCTTCTTCCTCTTCTTCGTCCAAATCAACCGTAAAGAATTTTACGATCTTATCCCATAAGGAATCTTCCTCGCGGTCCTCACCGGTTATGATGACCTGCACCGCAGTTTCCTCCGTAATGTAATTGCTCTTTCCGTTGCGGGTGATGACCAGCAGTTGCTCAGGCGCATAGCCTTCATGCTTGATCAGATGCGTGATTTCATCGATCAGCAATTCCTGATTAGCAAAGGTACCTTCGATTCTCTTGTCCATAACGATTCCTCCCATTACTGAAGATTTGTTCTTTGTATTCATTGTAAAATACTTCAACCTGAATCACAAATGATAGCCTTTTTTATAATTATGCAACTCATTGCCCGGTTAGGTTGGCTACTTCGCTGCGTTCCTGAGATGGGGCAGATCGACGTAAAGATTCTCCCGCAACAGGTGCAGCGCTTCGTCCGTCACCGGATTGTCACGCAACGATGGATGGCGCAAAGCCGTTTCGGCAAAGGAAAACTGAAAGATTCGGATATAATCCTCCATCGAAATCAGCGAAATGCGATCGGTATGCGCATGAAAAGCATTCCCCAACAGATTGTTCTCGCGCTCTTCTTTTCTCCCATCGACATAATCGAAATTCTTAAGGACGTTGCGCAAAAGGTGCTCTTGGCGATGGACAATCTGGCCGGATTGTTTGACCTTATCCGCGAAAAATTGCGGGCGCACCGGAAGCTGGAAAACATGCTGATTGACGCAATGGACTTCTACCCCTTTTTCCCCTTTCAGCGCCCGATAATGCTGCACCTTCGAAATGGACTTCTACCCCTTTTTCCCCTTTCAGCGCCCGATAATGCTGCACCTTCGAAAGGTTGATCCACGAACTCTGCTGGCGGGTCGGACCGCTCAACGGCAAAAAACTGTACCTTCCAAAAATATAGGGCACGCAATGACTGTCTTTGCCGCTGACGCGCGTGGAGATGCCGCGAATGAAATCATAGCTGAACCCGATCAAATCAAAAAGCGAACGCATCACACTGTTGCTGTTTTCGCGCGTCTTGATGAGGCGGCCGTCCTTGAAGAAGATGAGCGTCTTGAAATCGGTCTGGTGCAACTGCGGATTCAGGCTGAGCAGGTACAAAAAACTGTTGTCCAGCACAAAACGGTCCAAATCCCAAGCCTGTTCCAGATAGGTCTGGATACTTTCCGGATCGAGCAGGACAAGGAATGGTTCCGGCTCCTCCTTATTCTGGCTTTTATGGGCAAACGATGCTTCCAACGATGTGCGGAAATGCGACATGATTGCATCCAATGTTGCCGGATCGAGTATTTTGCCCTCTTCTTTGGTTGCTTCCAAATCATTCATGTGCTGTTCGGCAGTCTGTTTGCTGCTCTTGTCAGTGGACTGCTGCTCCGCTTGTTGAGTCTGCACCTTCCGATATTCTTTAGCTTTTTTATTTTCCATAAAATCCCCCCAAATAGGAATGTCTAACAAAAATATATACTACTTTTCATCATAATGATATAAGAACGCTTACATTTTCTCCGTTATCGCCACAAACATGGCTGAAAATGTGATTCGAGTCACTTTTGTCACCTTTTTTGCCGCATTTACCGTTTTGACCCCGGTGCACCCCGACCGCTAATATGGGCATCAGCAAGCTTGCCAAGGCCGTGATGAGCATGCACAGGGACATCCCCTGCATCACGCCATCCACTACATTACGGAGGCAACGCCATGAATATGAAAAAAAGAATCTGCACCGATGAAGCCGCAACCTTATTGAGCGATCTATACGCGGGTGTCATCCATCATTGTCTGAACAAAATCAATCGGTATCCGGACCACAACGACTATGACGACTTCTACCAATTAGGGCTGATCACCCTTTTTGACACTTACGAAACCTGCCTGAAGGACGCGCTCGCAACCGAGAACAGCTTTCTGTTCGTCAGCTATGCCAAACAAAAAATCCACTGGACTTTCCTGGATCAGATCCGCAAGGACCGCAAAAAAGAAAACCGCGAAGCCTACCTTTCCGAAGAGGAGCTGGAGGAAATCCCCAATGCAGTCTCGTTTGAAGACCAAGTGGAGCAGGCTGATCTACTGCAGCGCCTTTGCGACTGCCTAACCGCTGAGGAGAATGCCTATCTGCGGGACGCGCTGGAGGGATTGAACATCACCGAAATCGCCAGGAAACAAAAGATTTCACGCAAAACACTCTATAAAAGAAGACGGCAGATCCAAACCAAAGCCAGCGATTTTTTGAAGGTCTGAAAGATAGGGTTACACATTGCCTGTCCGTCTTCGTCGTTATAGGTGTAAGCAGTCATGACACTTACCAGAAAAGAAAACGGAGGAATGCCAAATGGTGAAACAATACGAAGAAGGAAACATCGAGCTTTATTTCAATGATTTTGCAAACGAGAAGGAAGTCAAACAGTCATTCGCGAACCTGAAACCAGGCGTCACTGCTGAACAGGTCCAATCCTTCCAAACAGCCGTATCCGGCCTTGTCGATCTGCCTGCTGCCTACGCAGTCGTAGTCGAAAAGAACCGCTACTCCATCGCCTAAGCCAACCGAAAGCAGCGAAGCAACCACTACCCATCAGACATCTAGGAGGAAATGAACATGACGACAACAGTAACCTTGGAATTGAAATTTTTGACGGCCGACGGGAAAACCCGCAACTTGAGTGTCAAGAACCCGAAACCCGGCTTGACATCGGCTGAACTGCAACCGGCAATGGACGCCATCATCGGTCTGAACGCGTTCGAAGTGAAAGGCATCAACCCATTCACGGCAGTGAACAGCGCCCGCTACGTGGAACGCACCATCACCGACCTGATCGCCGAAGCCGAATAAAAATAAGAAAAGCAGTACAAGCCGCTTGGACTGCTGGACAACTTAAGTATTCATCAACAACGCCCAAGGGTGTCTCATTTGGAGGCACCCTTTTTGATTATCCATCCACCACAAGAGACTACAGCATGAACAAACACGAGGAGGAACACCATGAACTACACAGTCGAAAAACGGATTTTTTCCATCTACCAGAATCCACTCACCGCGGCCAACCTGATCATCGCTCACGAATCCGGAAACCCGAACAACGTCGGCAAAAACAGCCTCGAGAACGAAGTCAGCTACATGCAGCGAAACTGGCAAAACGCCTTCGTTTCCCATTGGGTCGGCGGAGGCGGGAAAATAATCCAGATCGCCAACACCGGCAAAGTCCAATGGGGTGTCGGCTCGAAAGCGAACGGCTATGCCTATGCCCAAGTCGAGTTGGCGCGGACGAACAGCCGCGCCATTTTTGATCAGGACTATAAAGCTTATGTCTGGTTGCTGCAAAAGTTGGCGCTGGAAGCAGGCATCCCCTGCACATTGAACAGCGGAGCGAGCGTTCATGACAAAGGCATCAAAACCCATTCCTGGGTTTCGAAAAATGTCGGCGGAACCAACCACACCGATCCGGATGGCTACCTTGCAAGTTGGGGCGTATCACAAGCCCGGTTCCGTCAGGATATCGAAGCCGGACTCTCCGCGCTGCCTCCCCTTGCGAGCGCGCCCGGCACATTCCTGCTGCACCGCGTCGTGAAAGGCGAAACGCTCTGGGGGCTGTCGCGCAAATATGGAACGACACCGGCTACGCTGAAGCAGCTGAACCAGCTGTCGGGCGATTTGATCTTGATCGGTCAACATCTGAAGGTGCGCCAATACTGAACGATACCGCAATATACGTAGGGTCCGGTTCACCACTGTTGCTTCCGCAGATATCGTTGAATATGCATTACGCGCTCTTCTCCGGTGAACGTAGGCTTCGCCGAAGTTCAGCCCACATTTTTAGGTGTGTGCTCCGATGAAGCCGGCTTCGCCGAAGGAGAGGCCGATTATTACCGGTGTCCTCCGGCGAACAGGACCCTCGCCGGAGCTGTGCGTCGATTCCGCCGCCACAAAAGAAGGCCAGCCCCGAATCATACCGGGGCTGGCCTTCTTTTGTGTTTCCCATCAATAATAAGCGCGTTCGTAGTTGAATTCGCCGATATCCAGATCCAAGAACTCCCTGATGATGGCATATTGTACCTCCAGTGGCTCCTCCTTGACCTCAGTGCACAAGTTTTCGCAGCTCCTGAAAAATGCAGCCGCCTCATCCGTCGTCTCGAACAGGTACTCCTCCGCCACTGCGTCGTCTTCAACAAAATGAATGACGACCCCTTTCTTGTCCTCCGTGAAATCCATCCCTAATACCGGTGTCATGAACATATGTAATCGATCCCTTCTCGTCTTGTTAAGTGGCCTTTGCTGCTTGATAAGACCTACACTGGTATTATCCGCAATAATTCGCGCCAGCTTTTTTTATTTTTAAAATTTTTTAAATTATTTTCGCAGATGTTTGTTCAGTTCCTCGACCAGCATGAAGACGGTCGTGGACGGGTTGTCCCGCGCTGGCGACGGTGAGCGCTGACTGTAGAGTTTCTTGGCGTTCTGGATGGCGGCCGGCTGCCTTGATAATAGTACGTTATACATGTGCGGATGATTTTTTTTGTAGAAAAAGCCCAGCCGTTTCGACAGCATGTCGGGGTAATGGAAGCGCGAGATCGATTTTTTGATCAGCTCGAAATGCAGCAGATACCAGATTTCGAAAGCTTCGTTGCTGTAGGCGGCGCGGAAACCTTGACGGTAATGCGTTTCGCAGAAAAAGACGGCTTCATTGAAGATGTCGCGATCGAAGGAATCCTTGTCGAACACCAGCCAAATTTCATCGTATTCATCCGGCCGGGTATCGACGACTTCGCGCGCATAGTTGACCAAGGACATCGTATTCATCGCCGTCCCGACGATTTCGACCTGCGCCGAAATGACGTGAAAACTGCGGAAGTAGTTCGGCTCGGTCTTGGTGCCTTCGCAAAGGATCAGGAAAGTTTTTTCCGGCCGTTTCGTTCCGACCGGCCGTTCGAATTTTTTCTTGTGTTCCCTTCTTCTATTTTCCATTGTCGACCCACCAATCCAACGGCCGCGGGAACGGGATCGCCCCGTATTTGCCGTTCAGGTAGTTGCGGTAAAATTCAAAACTGTTCTTCCTTTCCTCGTCATCAAAACGATATTCCACCAAGGAAGTCAGGTGGCTGGCGCTGTAGCTGTCCTTTTCCACGAACCAGACCTGGTCCCGCCGGAAAAGGCTGCTGGACAGATTCGTGATGTCGTGCGTCGAATAGATCATCTGCGCGCCTTTATCGTTGACAGGCCCGGAAAAAAGTTCCAGCACATAGCGCGTCATCAAGGTGTGGAATTGCGTGTCCATCTCGTCGACCATCAACAGGCCACCCTTTTCGAGCGCCTCAATGATCGGACCGGCCAATGCCAACAATTTGACGGTGCCTGCAGATTCGGTATCCTGGAAACGAAAATTTTCACAATGGGGCTCTGCTTCACCTGCTTCATTGCGCCGGGTCTTGACGACGAAAAATGCCAGTTCCGATCGGCCGTTGCGCGGGTTGCCGAGTTCATGGATAACGATGTCCTGGATGGACGGATCGGCAACGCGGATCAAGGCCAAGAGGTTATGTTTGTATTTGGACAGATGCATCTTCGCCATCGAAATAGTCAGCCCGATTTTCGACGTATCCAGGATGATGCGCATCTCCGTGAACCACTCGAGAAACAGTTTCAGCTCCGGATATTCGGCTGATTCAGGTGCGGAAAGCAAGGAAGACAAGGCCAAACGCGTATCCTCCAAAGTGATTTTTCGGAACAGATCGGCCCATTCCCCAACGACGATCTGTCCGGTCGCATTCCGGAAAAACAGATCCTTCTGCGCATCGCCTTCCAGATAAAGGAATTCCTCGGTCACCCGTTTGCGATTGACAAAAAAACCATAGCGATAAAGCCTCCCGGCCAAAAGGAAGCTGACTTCCAACATCGTATCCTTTTTCTCGGTCCGCGCATCCAGATGGAACGGTTCAATGTGTTCCAGCCATTCCGTGGACGTGTAATTCTGCAGCAGTACACCTTCTTGGATCATCTTCATGGCCTTCAGCAGATTGCTTTTCCCGCTGGCGTTCGCCCCGTAGATCGTAGCCAATTTTGTCACGGCGATATTGTCCTTGCCATAAACAGCTTCCGGGTGTTCAGCGATCGGGCTGGCGACCATCGAAAAAGTAGCCTCATCCTTAAAGGAAAAAAAGTTCTCCATCACAATTTCCACGAGCATCTCAGCACCTCCTATACCCAAAAGTATAGCACCCTAGCAGCGTTTCTTCTAAGAATAACCGTCAAGAATGCAAAAGCGAAGAATATTTTCGCAAGCGCATACATCTGTGCGGATTTGTAGGGGATTTGTGGATGTTTGCATGAAGAAAATTCCCCATGAAATTAAAAAAGGCGCGCTCCCAATTCAAGAGCCGCCTTCCCCTATATCGATGAAATGATATAATCCCAACCAATAACCGACTGTTTTGAAGATCTCATATTGCGCCAGTCTTCTGCCGAGCTGCGTCTCGATCCACGGCAAGCCGTACGGACCGCCGGCTGACACATAAATGAACGTCAAGTCCTTCCCTTCCGCTGCCTTCTCGAAGCTGAATTTGACCCGGTTCATGTGATAATCGCTCGAAACGACGATTGCGGAGTCGTAGCCGTTCTCTTCCATCAACGCGATGCTGTAGACGGCATTGGTCCAGGTGCTGGTCGCCTGGTAATCCGCAAGAATGTCTTCATCCATCATGCCCAGTTCCCCGTAAGGCTGCAGATGCAGCAGCTCGGCTTCCACCAGCAGCGGCGAGACGATGATCTTGCCGGACTCGGAGTACCCTTCATCCAACAGTTCGGAGGCCTTGATCCCCCGCTCCGGCGCGCCTTCCGGGACGATGATGATGTCGGAAACGACCGGTTCCTCATTGATTTCCAGATTGGCGAGGATGTAGAAGCTGATCGCCAAAGATACACCGGTCACGATCAAAAACACATTCAGCAGCAGCATCGTTATTCTGGTCGATTCGTCCGTCTTCAGAAGGCTGCGCTCCTTGTCGAATGGATAATTTGCCATCTTCCGCATTCCACATCCTTTCCCCACGTTATTATCACTCTATTTTATCCGAAATGTGAAAATAAGCCATCGCTTTTTGTATTTTTTCTTTTGCGGTGATCATTATCGGATACACGTAAGCGCTATCGTGATATGATTGAATCAGCAAAGCATAAGGAGGAAATCAACATGAGACTGATGAACACAGTTGTTGTTGTGACCGGAGGCGCTTCGGGCATGGGTGAAGCAATCTGCCGCAAATTCGCAAAAGAAGGCGCAAAAGTGGTTATTGCTGATTACAATTACGAAGGTGCCCTGAAAGTCACAAACGAAATCAATGCCGAAACCCTGGACGCTGCCGCTGCCATAAAAACCGACATCTCCATCGAAGCCGATGCCGACGCCATGATCGACACCGCCATCGCCCTCTTCGGAAAAGTGGATATCCTCGTCAACAATGCCGGCATCATGGATGGTTTCGAACCGGTCTGGGAAGTCTCGAACGAGCGCTGGGACCGGATCTTCGCCGTGAACGTCAACGGATCGATGTATGCCAGCCGCAAAGCCATCCAATATTTTCTGGAACAGGGCAGCGGCAACATCATCAACATCGCTTCGATCGGCGGTCTGCAAGGCGGACGGGCCGGTGTCGCCTATGTCGCTTCCAAACATGCTGTCATCGGCCTGACGAAAAACACGGCTTTCATGTACGCGAAAAAAGGCATCCGCTGCAACGCGATCGCCCCTGGAGCTGTCGCTACCAATATCGCCCAATCGATGGGTACCGTCAGCACCTTCGGCCAGGAAACGACCGGCGTCGGCATGGCGATCAATCCAGCTTTCGGAATGCCCGACCAGATCGCTTCCGTCGCGCTCTTTCTGGCTTCCGACGACTCCAGTTTCGTCAACGGATCCGTCGTGACCGCGGACGGCGGCTGGACCAGTTACTGATTTTTGCTTACTGTTACAGAAAAACGAATGCGGCTATTCCGAAAAGGAGGCAGCCGCATTCGTTTTTTCATATATACTTGATGCCTGTTGGAAAAACTAAGTGGCTCCTCCGGCGAAGGAGTCCTTCGCCGGAGGAGCGGAAGCGATTCAGCCCCCAGCTCCGACGAAAAGCGGCTCACCGGAGAAGAGTATCTGATTTTAGCCCCAGCTCCGGGCAAGCATGCTGTCACCGGAGTTCCGGGCCAAAACCACGGTTTTCTTTATCCTGCGTTCTTATCCTCCAGCCAAATCTTCCGCGAAATGAAATTCCAGGCCATCACGAACACAGTCGCGGCGATCTTGGCCACCAAGTAATGCAACGCCACTTGATCAACGAACAGCCACATCAGCACTTGGTTCAATCCCAAACCGATGACACTTAAAGTGACGAACAGCAGCAATTCCTGGCGCTTCTCGGCTTCGCCGAAGCGGCTCGTGAACACGTAGCGCATGCTCGCCGCGTAATTGAATAAAGTCGCCGCGACAAACGCCAGCGCGGCTGCCGTCAAATAATGCAGGCCGATGAAATCGGCCAAAATATAAAGAATCAGAAAATCCAGCACCGTCGACACCACACCGACGATTCCGAATTTTGCCACTTGGCCCAACAATTTAGTCATTGTCCTGCCCCTCCCTGCGATCAGTCGGCACATTCACATCCTTCTCCTTCAGGATGTAGAGCGGACGCCGTTTCGTCTCCATGAAGGTTTTCCCCAGGTATTTACCGAGGATTCCCAGGCAAAGCAGCTGCAAGCCGCCCATCCCCAAAATGATGACGATGAGCGAGGTCCAGCCGGATGTTGCGTTGCCGAAAACCAGTGTCCGCACGGTCAGGATCAAGGCCGCCAAAATCGCAACGGCGAACGAGAGGAACCCGGTAAAAGCCGCGATCGCCAACGGTGCCTCGGAAAAGGCCACAATCCCGTCCAGCGAATATTTAAACAGGCTCCAGAATGACCAGGTCGTCTTGCCGGCGATCCGCTCCTGATTTTCATAGGACAGGTACTTCGTCTCGAAGCCGACCCAGCTGAAAATCCCTTTCGAAAACCGGTTGTATTCGGTCATCTCGAGGACGGCGTCGACCATCTGGCGGGTCATCAGCCGGAAATCCCGGGCGCCGTCGACGATTTCGGTATCGGAGATTCGGTTGATCAAATGGTAGAACTGCCTCGCGAAAAAGGATCGGATCGGCGGTTCGCCTTTGCGGTCAAGGCGTTTCGTCCCGATGCAATCATATTCGCCTGTGCGGATCAGGGCAACCATCTCCACCAGCATAGCCGGCGGGTCCTGGAGATCGGCATCCATCACGGCAACGTAATTACCGGTCGCGTGGCGCAGCCCCGCAACCATCGCCGCTTCTTTGCCGAAGTTGCGCGAAAAGGAAAGGTAGTGCACGCGCTCATCCAAAGAAGCAACTCGCTTCAATTCAGCCAGCGTGGCATCTTTCGAGCCGTCGTTCACGAAAATCATTTCGAATACGGCATCCGGCAACTGTTCGCTGACCGCTGTTATTTCTTTATGGAAAATAGGCACCATCTCTTCCTCGTTGTGGCAAGGAACGACGATGGAAATGATATCTTTTGACATGTGTCCACCCCTGCATGTTCTTTCAGAATTCTGAGCTTTCCTTTATCGTATCATACTTAGCGCAGGTTGACCGTCTATTTCTTGAAATGATTCAGCAAATCGAGGCACCATGTTTCGACATACTTCTGCCATAAGTAGGCCACAGGCAAAGCGAACAGCGGCGACAGCAACAGCACGATTTCCGGCGGGATGATCTGGCCGAGTAACGTCACAAAGAGGACGATCGACGTCGTGTGCGTCAGGTACAGGCTGAAGGACAGCTTTCCCAAGAGCAGCAGCGGTTTCGATTTGAAGAAGGCCGTCAAACGCGGCGATTCCAAGCACAACAACAGGAACAAAATGATGCCCAAACCAGTCAGCAACAGCGCATGCCGCACCCAGAACGAAAATCCGAGCGCCGCCAGGATCCACTGGCTAGGAATCAAGAACGGAATCGCCCAGGCCGACAGGATCCGGAAAAGACGGTGCTCCTGCACAAATGTCCGGATCGCCGGCATATGCTTCGCCAAAACAGCTCCCATAACAAAAAAGATTGCATAATAATTCGTCCGGTTGAGCGACTCAGACAGCTGCGCCAACCAAGCTGTGTCGCTGCGCATCCCCCAATCCGTCAGCTTCTCGATCGCGAATTGCATGACGGCATAGCCGCCTAACACTTTCCCCGTCGCGTAGCGATGCAATGCCACCGCGATAAAAGGCAGAATGAAGGACAGGCGCCATTCCTGGACCATGCTCCAGAAAGCGCCGCTGAGGATGTTCAGATTGTAGTCATAACCGACAAAGTACAGCAGCATTTCCAGCGCGTTAGGCACTCTTTTCCATTTCACATTGAACGAACCACTCAAGTCGATCGTGTCATGTTTCCAAGCTCCGAATAGGGCAATCAGCATGACCGTTACCGTGATGATCAGCACATAAGGGAGCATCAAGCGGATCCAGCGTTTGATGATGAAAGGCTTGAAATCCAGCTTGCGCCCACTCAGGTAAGGCCGCGCCAGCACGAAACCACCGATGATGTAGAAGACCAGCACCGCCTCATTGCCGCCCCAGATCAGTTTCAAGGGTGTCTGTGTCGCCACCCGCCAAAATGAGTTGGCAAAAACTTTATATTCATTGGCACTGTAACCATAAACTGTCCAGACCGCCATGTGGAAAATCATGACAATGACCGAGGCTAATCCCCGCATACCGTCAAAGATTTCAATCCGTTGGCTTTGGCCGGATTTTTGCATATCATTCACTCCCATTATCAACAAAACTATCGAAATATTCCTTCCTATGTTAGTGCAAATGTTACGAAAATTCAAATTGTTTATTTTTTTGAGCATATCCACTATTTATTTCGAAGTCGAGATGTTATACTATACTTACATGCGGTAAGTGAAATGAAACTCGCATCAAATATACCATAAGTGGAGGAACACACATGAACGTTTTAGTAGTAAAAGGAAACAACAGACCAGCAGAGGAAGCAATTTCTTCAAAAATGTATGAAACTTTTTTGGCTGCAGCCAAAGAAAATGAAAAATTGAACATCACAACTTATAACGTCTTTTCAGAAGACATGCCATACTTAGGCCAAGATCTTTTCGGCGCTTACGGCAAAATGGCAGTCGGCGAAGAATTGACTGACATCGAAACACGCCTTTTGGCAGCAAAACAAAAAGCAATGGATGCAGTGACTGCTGCTGACGTGATCGTATTCGCCTTCCCATTGTGGAACTTGACGATCCCAGCTAAATTGCAAACATTCATCGACTACATCTTTGCAGCTGGCTTTGCTTTCAAATATGATGAAACAGGCACAATGGTTGCTTTGATGCCTGAAAAGAAAGTTATCCTATTGAACGCTCGTGGAGGCTACTACTCCGCTCCTGAAATGGCCCCAATGGATATGGGCATCAACTACATGCGCAACGTATTCGGCGGCGTATTCGGAATGGAAATCATCGGCGAAGTCATCATCGAAGGACACGCAGCTGTTCCTGATCAAGCAGCAGCAATCATCGAAGAAGGCCTTGCTAAAGTTACAGAACTGGCAAAATCACTTTAATCTAATCTTTCGGACGTGCATCAGCAACCAGCTGGTGCGCGTCTTTTTTTGTGCTTTTTCAATCATAATCCTGACTTTTGGCAGACAAAATCATTTTATTTATTGTTGACAGCCTTCGCACAACTATGCAATAATACAAAACGTAATCATTTCGATTTATAAATCATTTATTTTTCAGGAGGACCACATGAATAAAAAACATAGAACAACCCGCTGGATGATCGGCAGTCTGCTCGTGCTGAGTTTGGCGGCTTGCCAGCCCGATCCGGAAACCGAGGAGACCACAGAATCCAGTACCACTGCCGCAGAGATCACGATCGAGCCCGTCAACCTGCAGGACCAAGCGACCATCGATGCCGCCAACGGTATCTTTGAGGACAGCCAAGTTGCCGACCGCCCATTGAGCGATTGGGAAGGCGAATGGCAATCCGTCTACCCTTACCTGCTTGATGGCACACTCGATAGCGTCTTCACGGATAAAGCGGAAGACACCGGCGAAAAGACCGCCGAAGAATACAAAGAATACTACACCATCGGCTACGAATCGGCCTTTACCGGCCTGACGATCACCGCCGATTCGATCACGTTCTACGAAGGCGATACCGCACGCACCGGCACTTACGCGTACAGCGGCTATCAGATCCTGACCTACGAATCCGGCAAAAAAGGCGTCCGCTACCTGTTTGAACGGACGGATGATGCCGAAGCTGCACCGAAGTACGTCCAGTTCAGCGATCACATCATCGAACCGACCGCATCCGCGCACTTCCACATTTATCTGGGAGACGATAGCCACACAGCGCTCCTTGAAGAGATGGACAACTGGCCGACATTCTATCCGGCTGGGATGGATGGGGACGAAATCGTCGAAGAGATGTTGCACCACTGATCGGATAGTCGTTCAGCGGGAGCTGTGCTCCGGTGAGCAACGGCTTCGCCGGAGTTGATTGCTGATACGTTCCGCTCCTCCGGCGAGGGGTTCTTCGCCGGAGTTGGCGACTATTTTGTAGTGTTTCCTCCGGTTAGCGGCCCCTTACCGGAGCTGGCGCTCTGTCACAAAAATATGCAAAAAAACTCCGGCAAGCGCCCGCCTACCGGAGTTTTTTTGCATTACAGGATCAGAAACACCGCTTGTCGACCCAGCCTAAAGTTTTCCCGTTCAGCATCACTAGCGCGTAATGGCCGTCCACCGATTCCTGGATGACCTGAACAGTGATATTCAAGTAGGAACTGGTCAGGCCGAGCATCGTGAATCCCGATGTACCCCATGGTAAACTATCGATCGAATAGCCGACCGAGCGGATTGTGGCGGCGTAATTCACCGCTTTCGTATTCAAAACCGCCAACGCGCGGTAATCGACCCAGCCTAAGTTCTGGCCATCCAACTGGATCAACTTGTAATTCCCATCAATGGATTCCGCAACAACCTTCACGAGGCTGCCCAAATAATTGTTCGTGCTATTTAGATACTGGTATCCGGCAGTACCCCAAGGCAAACTGTCGATGGAATAGTTCTGGCCGGAAACGCCGGCATAATAGGAAACCTGGCGCGCATTGCTGAAAGCCCGTTTGTCGATCCAGCCGATCCGTTGGCCGTCGATGGCGATTTCCGCGTAGGCACCGTTCGTGCTTTCCCGCAGCACAGTGGCTAATTTCCCGAAATAAGCCGCTGCATCGGCAATCTTGGTATAGCCCGGCTCACCCCACGGCAAGCTATCGATTGAATAAATCCCGTTCATGATTGGGAGATTATAATTGATGGCAACATTCGAAAAGTTCTGCAGGCCCCTGCTGTCGATCCATCCCAATGGCTTTCCGTCAAGCGAAATGTACGCGTAAGCCCCATTCGACGTTTTGCGCGTCACCACGACTTCTTTCCCGTAATAATTCGCGGATGAATCCAGATACACGTATCCCGCTTCGCCCCAAGGTTGGCTGTCGATCGAATAATTCGTGCCGGAAACGACAGCTGTATAATGAACAACGGTCGCATCGAAGCTCTCGAAGGCGCGGTAGTCGACCCACCCCAGCGGCAAACCATTGTAAGCCAAACAAAGATAGGCGCCGTCCGCAGATTTGCCGATCACAGTGACGATTTTGCCGACATAAGAGCTGCTCCAGTCAAGCGTCCGGTAGCCGGCACTCCCCCACGGCAGACTGTCGATCGAGTAGCTACCCTTTCGGATGACCGCGTTGTAGCTCGGAAATGCCGCGTTAAAGGTCCGCTTATCGACCCAGCCCAATTTGATTCCGTCTACCGAAATTTCGGCATAGATTCCGTTCGCCGTTTCCCGGATGACCGTCGCCATTTTCCCATAGTACGCCGCCGTATCGCCGACATGAACAAAGCCCGGCTCGCCCCACGGCAACGAATCGATCGAGTACCCGCTGTTCATGATCGGTAACGTATAACTGGCCGGGACGGTGGATAAGGTCTTCAGCGCATCCCTATCGATCCAGCCGACTTCCTTCCCGCCGTAGGAAATAAGCGCGTACTGTCCGTCAACCGTCTGCTTCGTGACCGTGACTTCCTTGCCGTAATAGTTGGAACTTGGCTCCAAATATTTATATCCGATCGTACCCCAAGGCAGGCTGTCGATCGAATAATTCGTGCTCGCTACGACTGCGTTGTAATTCACCGCCACCGTCTTCGGTCCGTCGAATTTGGTCAGATCATAAGCGCTGATGATGGCATTCAGCTTGATGTAATAGGAAGAATCCGTCGCATAACGGCCCGTCAAATAAAACGTAGCATCTTGATAACTAGTAGTATTTTCCTTCCAGGTGCCTTTGTAGTAGCTCGGATCCCAACTGACGCCGTTGCGCAGTTTTTCCGCATAGTCGATCATTGATTCGTAATAGGAAGGGTACAATCTGAAAAAGGCATCGATCCAGATGATCGACCCGTCGCTTTCTTCCTCCCATGTGCGCATCACAATCGAATTGCCGGCGTATGAACCTTTGATTCCGAAGAGATTGTTGCCGACGGTGCTGAGCTTGCTGGTACCATAAGCGGTCTCCAGCGAAGCTTGGGCGACCATGACCGAAGCGTAGAGATTGTAGTCGTTGCCGATTTCGGTGGCGTACTGCCCGAGATAGTTCACGAATTCCGCTGTTGTGGCGAATGTCCGCGTTTCCTTGTCGATCTCGGCATAGGCATTCATACCGTTGACGCTCAGCAGCTGGCCGATGTTGATGAGTGTACTCGTCAAACGGTTCCACCGTATCAGACTGGTTACGTCTGTGTTGTAGTGCGTGGCTATTTTTTGCAGCGTGTCACCGGACTGGACATAATAATACCAAGTCCCTTTCGCTTCCTCCACGACCGGAGCGGTTGAAGCGACAGTTGTTTCAATCAGCAGAGGCGCCTGAACCGTTTCCTCGTTTTTTTCGGTATCCGTGTATTCCAGGTCAATCTCTGCTGTCGGTTCAGCACTGCTTTGTTCGGTTGTCAATTCCGGCTGCGTTTCCTCTCCGACCGGTGAAGACGGTTCGGCAGGAATTTCTTGCGGATTTTCTGCCTCCACACCAGGCATCACTTCTGCAGCTTCCTGCACCGGTAATAGCCAATCCGTCTCGCTCAACAGGAATGCTCGGGTAGCATCCTTATAGACTTTCACCTGCAAAGTAGCGGTGCCATCCGGAAGCGCCCCCAAAGGAACAGCAAAACGTCCGACTTCATCGGCGGTCTGCTCGCCGACTTTGCTCTCTTCTGCACAAACAACTACGTACGCGTTCGGTTGCGTCATGCCGGTCAGTTGATCCGCACCGTAACCGCCAGCATCCAGAATGGTTTCGACAGGCACCGTTGAAACTGTTTCCGCCACAGCTTCTGTTTCCTCTTCCGTTGGTAATTCGGTCGCTGGCAGCGGATCTGTTGCTTCAATCAGCGCCGAGTCTGCAGCGGTGCTCTCCCCTTCTGCGGCAAAAACAGCCTTGTTGCCGACAAGCAAGCTTGCAGCCACGCTTGATAAAGCGATATAAGTTCGTAGGTATTTTTTTTGAACAATCTTCATAGTATCCCTCCTCCATATCTGTCGACGGATTTCTTAAAATGTATTTAAATTAGATAGTTTCATTATATCACTCTGCGTCATTAACGCATCATTACTTTTCCGTTACAAGCGTTTTCACAATTAAGGCGCTGCCGCCTCACTAATCCGTGGTTTCGCCTGAGCTGACTGATTATACGAACGTTTACCTCCGGCGAGTCGCGGCTTCGCCGGAACTGGACCATCTTCACCGAATCCCCCACCCATGTTCATTAATGATTGTTTGTGTTTCTTTCATCCTCTATGGAAAACGTATCCAAACGATTAATAAGCAATTGATTTCACCGCCACGACATTAAAAAACACATTTTTGTTCGAAAACCCATCATATTGTCGCGTTTTTGTTTATTTTTGTTCGTTCTCTGTTGACCAGATCGTGAAATTGTGCTAAATTATGGTTAACATAAAGAGGTGAATGAAAATGTTAAAAAAAGAACGCCTGCTGATACTCACTGAAATCGTCAACCAGGAAGGCATCATCACCGTAGCCGATATCGTCAAGCAACTGAACGTTTCCGACATGACCGTGCGCAGGGATCTGGACGAACTCGATAAGGCCGGAAAAATCCTGCGCATCCACGGCGGAGCCCAAAGCATCAGCTACGCATTGGACCAGGAACTCTCACATACGGAAAAACAAGAAGTCCAAAAAGAAGAAAAGAAAGCGATTGCCAAATTGGCGGCAAGCTACGTTGAGGATGGCGACACCATTTTCCTCGGGCCGGGCACGACGATCGAAATACTGGCGAGCTATCTCGGCGGCAAAAAAATCCGCATCATCACAAACAGCTATCCGGTTTTCGAAAATCTGCGCCAATACGACACCGCGGATATCATTATGATCGGCGGCGATTACCGGAAAAACACAGGTGCTTTCTTCGGCCCGATCGCGAACGACAACCTGAAAAAGTTGAAGTTCTCCAAATGCTTCATCAGCGCCAACGGCATCCACAATGAAGCGATCTCCACCTATAGCATGGCGGAAGGAGAAACCCAGAATATCGCCCTGAACAACTCCCGCACAAAATACTTGCTGGCGGACAACAAGAAATTCAACCGAGACGACTTCTACAATTTCTACAACCTGCACGACATCGATCACTTGATCACGGATGACCATATCAGCGCAGATCTGGTCACGCATTACTCGCAATACGTCACCCTGACCCAAGCCCAAACAGAAGAAGGAGCTAACTTATGAAACTGAACGGCATCATTTTTGACTTCAACGGCACAATGTTCCAGGATTCTCATCTGCACGAACAGGCCTGGATCGACATGATCCAAAAGTACAGTCCAGGCAACGGGCTCACAGAAACAGAGATTCTGACAAACGTACACGGCCGCACGAACGACAAAATCCTGCGTCATTTTGTATCCCCTGACTTGACGGACGAAGAAGTGCAGAAACTTTCTTTGGAGAAGGAAGAGCATTACCGCAGACTCTGCCTGAACAAACCGGAGCAACTCGTATTGACGGACGGCTTGACCGAAGTGCTGGACGATCTGAAGGAGCGCAAGTTGCCGCTGACGATCGCCACCGCGACCATCAAAGAAAATGTCGACTTCTATTTCGACACCTTTGCGCTTGATCGTTGGTTCGATCCGGACAAAGTCGTCTTCGATGATGGTTCCTTCCCCGGCAAACCGGAGCCGGACATCTTCCTGCATGCCGCCAGAAAACTCGGGGTACCCCCCGAAGAATGTCTGGTCATTGAGGACGCCTATTCCGGGCTCCGCGCGGCCAACAGCGCGAACATCGGTATGATCATCGCAATCGACCCGTTCTTCAAGAACCGGGAAACCTTCCAAAAGGAAAACCTCTGCAAGGACGGTGTCATCACGGACTTCCACGGCTTCACCCAGCGCCTTTTCGCAGAACAAGCATAAAAATTAAAGAGAACGCACCCTCGGCCCGGCCGATGGTGCGTTCTCTTTTTGTAAAGTACGGTGTTGCCAAGGTTACCGTATCAACGGGAGCTGTGCTCCGGTGAACGACGGCTTCGCCGTAGTTGACTGCTGGGTTTCGCTGTCCTGCTCCGGCGAAGGGTGCTTCGCCGGCGTTGGCCCCTATTTGTGGATCGGTTCCACCGATGAGCAGTCCCTTCACCGGAGCTGGCTCTCAATTCCCCGAAAAAAAGCATCGGGGAAAATTTCCCGATGCTGTTTTGTGTAGTTGTATTATTTTTTTCTTTCCTACTCTGTAAGAATAAACGTGCTATTCGATTATCTGAGTTTCTGCCAACTTCTTATACCAGTAAGCACTTTTCTTCGGATAACGTTCCTGTGTTTCAAAATCCACGTAGAATAATCCGTAGCGTTTCTCATAGCCATTTGACCATGAGAAAACATCCATCAATGACCAGATGAAATAACCTTTCACGTTCACACCTGCTGTTATGGCATCTGAAATGATCTCTAAATGCTTTTTGACATAATCGATACGTGCATCATCCTGGACTGTACCATCTACAAATTCATCTTTATAGCCTAAGCCATTTTCAGTAATATAGATTTTTTTATAATTAGGATAATCATTTTTGACCCGCATCATTTGATCATATAAGCCTTGTGGATAGATCATCCAATCCCAATCCGTTCGTGGAACATCTACGTCAAACTCTCTTCTTCCGACACCTTTCAGCTGATATTTGGATCCGCCTTTAGCCCCGGTTGAATTATGCGTAATTTCTGATTCACCATCAAAGGCACGCATCCAATCGCTCATGTAATAATTGATGCCCAGAAAATCGTTTAAATCCTTCGCTGCCTCAAGCATTTCAAAATCCTCTTCACGAAGATCCAACTTGCCACCATTTACGGAGAGAATATGATTGACACCCTCCATCGTTTTTTGAGAGTACCTACCCAAGTAAGTGGCATCCAGAATGAATTTGTTGTGAATGATGTCTTCCAATTCTGCTGCTCGAACATCACCCGGATTGGATGGATCATAAGGGTACTTTGTTGGGAGCGCATGAACGACACCAATTTCTCCTGAATATCCATTATCCTTATAAAACTTAACAGCTCTTGCATGCGCAAGCATCATGTTGTGATGGGATTGGAATAATTTTTCAAAATCATACTTGATCCCTGGAGGGAATTTACCCACTAAGTACTGACCATCACCTATCGGGCCTATTTCATTGAACGTAGTCCAATAGTTAACTTCTGAAAATTCTTTAAAACAGTACGCAGCGTAATCAACAAAATAGTCAATGTTTTTACGATTTAAGAAGTCTCCATCTGAATGCAACACTTCAGGAGTATCAAAATGATGCAGCGTGACAAAAGGTTCTACATGACGTTTATGGCATTCTGAAAAGAGATTATGATAGTATTCAACACCTTTAGGATTTACTTCACCAAAACCAGTCGGAAAAATACGTGACCATGCAATGGAAATTCGAATGCCGTTTACACCGAATTTTTCACTAAGTTCCAGGTCCACAGGATAACGATGATAAAAATCACTGGCTGGCTCTGCTGTATACCAATAGTTTTCTTCAAGATAAGTATCCCATGCTACACGGCCTTTTCCATCTGTTTGTGTCGCCCCTTCAGCTTGATAGGCTGCTGTTGCGCCCCCGAAAATAAAATCTTTTGGCAACTTTTTCATATTATAATCTCCTGTCTAGTCTTCAAATTGTTCCTGAACAAATGCAAGAGCTCCTTGGCCATCACGGGTCAATTTAATATATTGACCTCCTTGCGTTTTAGCAAGTTTAACGCCCAACCTGTCAGTATCTTGTTTAATATCTTCGTAATTCGAAGCCACTTGAGGTGCTAGGATGACTAAATCATAGTCTTTCATGATATCCATGTGAGCCCCATAGCTGCCTGCCGCTGCTTTTATATTCGCCCCATATTCAGTCGCAGCTTTATTTAAAGCATTAGCCAGAAGTCCACTTGTTCCCCCACCAGCACAAAGGACAAGAACATTTTTAGATTCCGTTGATTTATTCTCAAAAACTTTCGTATCAGAATTTGCAAGGACCGCTTTGGCTTTTTTAGTATCAAAGCTACCTTCAACTTTTTCTTTCAAACTATCAATAGAGGATACACCTGCTTTTTCTTCTTCAAGAATTTGTGCATCATAGACCTTAAAGAACGGGTAGTAAATCACTACGTCCACTACAATCAATGTAAGAGCGAGAACAAATGACATCAACCCAAATCCTGTTCCTATAACAATTCCCAAAGGACCTGGCGTTGTCCAAGGCAAATTCACACTAAAGCTGTTCATTCCAATAACATCAACGAAGAATTTGAAAATCCATACGTTAGCAATTGGTGCAAAAATAAATGGAACAAAGAATACTGGATTTAAAACGATAGGTGCTCCAAATAAAATTGGCTCATTAACCCCAAAGAAAGTTGGTACAACTGACGCTCTGCCGATCGCCTTATTCCGTTTTGATTTTGATAACCACATGAACATGAATGGAACAACTAACGTTGCACCCGTACCACCCATTGTAACGATAAACATCTGTGTTCCGGATGTCAGAATCTTATCTGCATGCTGTCCAGCCTGTAAAAGTTGGAAATTTGTTTCAATATTCGCATAAGTAATCGCTGCAATAGCGGGTTCAACGATAGATGGTCCATGTATACCAACGAACCAGAATAGTGCATAGGCACCAAATATGATTGTGATGCCCAAGTAACCATCAGCTGCTGTAAACAGGGGCTCGAATAATTTAATGATAGACTGCGCTACATTCGTGCCCATAATATTTCTAGTCACTATATCCAAACCATAAAGAACGACGATCACTAAGGTAAACGGAATAATATCTTTAAATACTTGTGAAATGTTTGGTGGCACTTCTTCCGGCATCCGGATTGTGACATTATTTTTTACAGTTATATTATAGATATTTACAGTAATGAATGCTGCAAGAAAAGCTGTTAATAGTCCTTTTGTGCCTAAGAATCCGTTCGCAAATCCGCCACCCTCAACTGCATCCGCAGCAAGGAGTAAGAAACCAGATATGGAAGCCAGCATAGTAGAAAGAAAGTTAATTTGATTTGTATTTTCCAGCTTTCTGTTAAAGGAATCTGTTAAAGATTTTGCTGTTGTACCAGCAACCAAAACTCCTAAAATTCCCATTGTATATCCGTATGGCTTCATAATCAAAGCTTCGGTCGATGGACTCCATGAAAAACCAAAGATATTAGGAACATATGCAATCAATAAGAAAATGCTTGAGAAGAGGACAACAGGCATTGCTGAGATAAAGCCATCACGTATTGCGCGTAGATAGATATTACGAGATACTTTCTCAAAAAAAGGTTTAGCTTTTTCAATTTGTGCAATCAATGTATTCATCATAATTAGTTGCTCCCTCTTTTATATAATTCAATCATATGTTTCATCAAATCCCTAAGTAGCAATGTTGTCATTAAGTGATCCTGTCCATGCATCATCGTAACGCTGTACGCAATATCATCGCCTGAAGCTTCCATAGTAAGCAAACTTGTTTGAGCTTTATGGGCCTCTTTGATGCTGGTATTTGCTTCTTCACATAATGCTTCGGCTTTATCATAATCACCTTTTTCTGCTGCTTTTAAAGCATCCAAAAGGTATGATCGCGCTTCACCTGCATAGGCAACAATTTCAAACCCTAATAAAGTAGCTTCTTCCCTGTTCATTACTTCTCCTCCAATTCGTTCAGATTTTTTCTCCCCAAGATGTTGCTCTCATTTCAAACAATTTGTTCAGTATAGCGCTCTCATTAAAGCCAGTCGTGCGCAACCATTCACGTGTAACTTGCTCACCTTCCTCGATATAAAGTTGTTTCAATAAAATCACTACCTGAATCTCCACTAACATCGACTACCTCATAACTATTATCCACAAGATAGCCTTTAACGATCTTACGAAGACGGATCGAAAATCATAATCCATTTTCCCGGAAGCGTTTTTATTTCCTTATGCCCTCATTATAAACAGAACCAAACATAAAATCAATCTTTTTGTTCGTTTTTTGTTTTATTTTTTTGTTTTTGTTGAATAAATGTTTCTTTTTGTTTTTTAATATGATAAAACAGCTTTTTTATTAGTGACACCACTTTACAAGTTACAAAAAAACCACCTGACGGATGCTTAGTCAGGTGGTTTTGATCAACCGTTCAGAAGTGTCTGATACGGAATGAAGTAGTGATAATCTCCCGAAAGAATAAAAATCAACAGAAAGATGATAACCGTAAAGCCGATCGCGAAGATCAGATTGAGCAGCTTGTTCTTCGTGAAATTCAGGATGAAGTACGGCGCCACGAACATTTCGTAGGTCGCGAAAGGCGAGCTGAGCCTTCCCCCTACCGTCTCCAGGTTACCGAAGGCGATCAGGATAAGCGAAGCGAAGAAGTACAGGTTGTGGTAGGTACGGTATTTCTCATCCTGCTGGATTTTCGTGAACAGGAGCGTCCCGAAAAAGATCAGCAACTGCATCCAGAGAACTGGATTCATCAGCCATTTCCCGCTTGTGTAAGCCGGATTGGTGAAGTAAGGTGCATAACGGCCGGGAATCGCCCACAGGTACAGGCTCGGGCTCTTCACGATCAGTCCGGCGACAACCGCAAGCGAGAACAATATCCCGACTTGGCTCCATTTCCCGTTGTAGAGATGATTTTCATAAATATAGCCCAAAATGAAAATCAAAGCCGTGACGTGGAAAAGCGAAGCGATTAGTACGACGGCCATGAACTTAACGAAGTCCTTCGATTTGATGTACTTGACCGAATAAAGCAGGATGATGCTGGCCAACGAACCCCGGATCTGGCCCATATCCCGCGCCAAAAAGAAGCGCGAAAAATAGTAGAACAGCATCAAGGACGGGTAAGGCACATTGAGATAGAGGTACTTCACAAGCAGGAACATCGTCAGAAAAGCAAAGAACAACAAGAAAGTGTAGTAATTCAATCCCAGGTTCAAAAAGAGATAATTCAGGAAGAGATAACCCGCTTCCGCGTCGAGTTTGCCGTTGAAGACATCCTGGATGCCGCTCATGTCATCGAAAAATGATTTGTACGAAACGAAGTCATAACCCGTATGATAGCGGAAGCCGGCCAGAACGGCCAAAAACCCGCCGCCGATCAGCACAATCTTCTTGTTGCCCTGCAGAGCTTCCGTGATGGCAAGCACCAGCAGCGCAAGGAATGTGAAAAGATAAAGTGTCATCAACTTACCTCCGATTCTATTGTAGGACGATTTTGATCGGAGCAGTATAGTTTGCCAACAAGGTACGCTGTTTCTTGTACCAAGCTTTATTTGTGACATGTTTTTGGGAAACCAAGATGATTTCGTCGAAAGTCAGTTTCGGGTCCGCGGCAACGATATCGGACGCAAACACATAGTTCGTAGCCGTATCCTTCAGCAAGCGTTCCTGGACTTCACTAGGCAAAGCCGGATCGGAAAGGATCAGTTTCTGTTGCGCGGCAGGATATTGGATCGTATGCACCAACTCATCATCAATCTTTCCTTCATTGAATAGCGTAAGGTCGATGATGGTATCCTCATCCGATTCCCTGTAATTGAATACATCGGTGACTTCTTTTTTGAAGAACAAACGCGAGAGTGCAATCAAAATCCCTAAAACCGTTCCTGCAATCAGGACAGCGACAGCCATCACAGCATAACCGACAGGGCCTAGGCCTTCTTCCTCTTCAGTTTTTTCAGGCCCGTTTTCGATCACGACCTCATGCGGATCGGAAAGCATCGAAACCGACTTGTTCTCGAGCAATGTCAATTCCTTGTCGCTGATTATGTCGTACAGCACCGCAGCAATAGCGAGATTCTTGTCTGCATCACCCGTCCCCACAGTGACATTCAGCGAGTTGTCGCCAGGATCGTTCGTGATGTCCAGAATGTACTTGGCCGGGATTTCGCCTTCTTCCAAAGCCTCGATTTCTTGGGCCGCAGTCACTTTTTCTGCGGTATCGATCGTCGTGAAGACGATAGGCGACAATAGCACGGATTCCAATACCGTCGAATTGGTAAAGGCGCTGCCTTCGTCATTTTCGATGTAGATTTCGAAGCGGGCCGCTCCCTCATGCAAAGCAGCGTACTCTTCGCCGGTGATCAGATTTACTTCCAAACCGGTTTCCGGATCGATTTCCTGTTCTTCCTCCACCGCCCCGTTGCTGAACAAGGTGTAGCCGATGCCCAGTGCATAAAGCAGCAGCGTGGCCAGTGCAGTCAGCCAGACAGTCTTCTTGTTGTCCTTCAGAAATCCCTTTAATTGTTTGGTTGTGGGTAAATGCATCATGCCGTGACCTCCTTCGCATCGTAGATTTTTTCCAGTGCTTTTGCGGTCTTCAGCATATCAAAAGCTTCCATTTCCGGTTTCGGGCGATTGCCTTTCGGCTCGCCCATGACTTCGGCTTCCCATCGGTCCAGGTCCGCATCCAGCGGCACAAAACGGACATTCTCGGATAACACCGTGTCCTCTGAGACCTCAGTCGACATCACCAATTTGACGTTGGCGGCCTGCGCTTCCACTGCCACGATCGGCAAGCCTTCATACAACGAAGGCAACAGGAAGACGTCCATCGCTTTCAGCAATTCGGCGATATCTTCGCGTTCGCCCAGGAAGAGCACATGGTCGGATATTCCCAGATCATTGGCCAAGCCGTGGATCTCTGCTTCGAGACTGCCGGCGCCGACCGACAACAGGTACGTGTTCGGGTGTTTCTTGAGGATGTGCTGTACAATCTTCAGCAACAGCCGGTGATTTTTTTGTTCTTCGAAACGGCCGATGTGACCGATCACGAAGGCGTCTTCCGGAATGCCCAACTGCGCATGCATTTCTGCCTTCGTCACCGGCACGTTGCGGTAACGGTCGAGATCGATGCCGTTCGGAAGCATGACGAAAGGCTGTTCCTTGCCGAAAAGGCCGATGCCGGCTTCATCCGAACAGCCAATGAAATCAGTCGCATATTTCATCATCAAATTGTTGAAAATCGGGCGCACGACGCTGTACGGGAATCGGTTGCCTTTGCCGTCGGAAGTCGCATGGCTGTGGGCGATGCGTTTTTTGACGCCGGCTTTGGCAGCCAGCCAGAGGTTCAGTCCGCCGCCGAAGAAGATTTCGTTGTGGACGATATCGACTTGGTTCTCCTGCAGCAGTTTGCTGACGGTTTTGATATAGCGCAGCGGGTGCTTGTTCGGGTTCGGCACGACGAAAATTTTGCCCCCCAATGCGGCGATTTCGTCATGGTAGGGACGTACGTCGGCAAATTCTTCATAGATGACGAAATCGAATTGGTATTTGGAACGGTCGATGTTGCGGTAGGCGTTCATCATGAAAGTCTCCGCCCCGCCCTTTCCCATTCTACCCTGGAAATGCAGGACACGTTTAGGCTGAGTCATTTTTAAAGTTCTCCCATCTTTCTAGAAATTTCCTTTGAGTTTTTCAATCAATTTCGGCGACGCATTGCTTAAGAGGTGCATCATGCCGGAAGCGATGTAGTTCAGGTAGACCGATTTCGATTGGAATAATAGCTTCATGATTTTCCGGATCGGCGTATCAGTCAGGCTGTGGGCCGTTGCGTACTGCACACGCGGGTGCTGCAGTATTTTTTGGATATAGGCCGTTTTGCCGGTCCAATCCAACGGGCAGCTTGCTCCGTGCAGCGGGATGATGCAGGACATCGTGCCTTTCAGGAAAAGCGCGCTGAAGCCGCCCAGGTCCTTGTCGGTCAGGTCCAGCAATTCATTGTAGAATTCCAGGAACGTTTCGAATTTATTGTCGAAATACTTGTTCGTCAAGCTGCTCTTGCCCTCAAAGGCGTATTGGTACAGCACCTCACTTGTCGTCACGACTTTTTGAGCATGACGGTAGTAGGCGATGTTGAACAAGCGGTCCTCACAGCTGCTGTAGCTCGGAAAGGCGATCTGATGCTTGCGGATGATGTCCAGACGGTAAATCTTGTTCCAGATGACATACATCAGCTGCTTGTTCATCAAAGGATAGAGGTTCTCCAGGAATGCCGCGTTCGAGGCGTAGACCTGATCTTCGGCGATCACCTTTTTTTCCGAAACGATCTCCTGATTGTCCAGAACCCGCAGATTATAGGATGCCACGATCAGGTCCGGAACCTCGCTGGTGAGGATCGCTTGGTAGCGTTCCAACGTATGGCGCTCGATTTCATCGTCCGCATCCATCAAAAACAGATACGTGCCTGTCGCGCGTGCGATCCCTTGATTGCGCGCATTCCCCGGTCCGTTGTTCGGGATGGTGATGAAAGCGAAGCGGCTGTCCTCGGCAGCAAATGCCTGCAGAACGTCCGCGGTCGCGTCCTTCGAACCGTCGTTCACGATGATGACCTCAAAGTCGCTGACCGTCTGCGCGGCAATGCTTTCCAAAGTGGCACGGATGGTGCCGGCGCAGTTGTACGCCGGTATCACGATGCTGAAAAAAGGTTTGTTTTCCATTAGTTTTCCTTCCTAACGTTGGGCATGACGGAGCACCCGGGCCACCCAAGGCCGGGGCCAGATAAACGTTGCTCCTGTCAGGTCAACGCTTTATGACTTGTTCTTTAATTCCTTCGCCAGTTCTTTCAGATAAGGGCGCATCTTGTCGGCTGTGTCTTTGTTCTCCAGGCCGAATTCGATGTTCGCGATCAGCAGTCCGTACTTGTCGCCGACGTCGTAGCGCTTGCCTGTATATTCATAAGCCACCAGCGGATGGATCGCGTTCAACGATTCGATTGCATCGGTCAGCTGGATTTCGTTACCGGCATCCGGCGCTTGGTTGCGCAGAATGTCGAATATTTCCGGCGTCAACAGATATCTACCGATGATGGCAAGGTTGCTCGGCGCTTCTTCCGGAGCCGGCTTTTCGATGAAGTGGTTGACGCTGTAGATATGCTCGCCGACCTTCTCCTTGATGTCGACGATGCCGTAGCGGTTCGTCATGCCTTCAGGGATACGCATCGTCGCAACGACTCCGCCCTTCGTCTCGTCGTAGGTATCCATCAACGCTTTTGCCAACGGGACTTCGCTCGGCATGATATCATCGCCCAAAAGCACGACAAAAGGTTCGTTCCCGATGAAAGCTTCAGCCTGCAGAATGGCGTCTCCCAGCCCATTCGGGTAGGCTTGGCGCACGTAATGGATATGCGGAATATTCGTCTGCTGAACCAATTCCAGCATCGCCGTCTTGCCTTTTTCCTTCAAGTTCTCTTCCAAGGCGATGTTTACGTCAAAATGGTCCTCGATCGGGCTCTTGCCCTTCCCGGAGATGATGATGATTTCTTCGATGCCGGCAGCCATGGCTTCTTCCACCACATATTGGATGCTCGGTGTGTCCACGATCGGCATCATTTCCTTTGCCATCGCTTTTGTTGCCGGCAAGAATCGCGTTCCTAAACCTGCTGCAGGTATTACAGCTTTCCGTACTTTTGTCATGGGACTCCCTCTTTCTTCGTATAGTCTGTTCCATTATAACAAAGATGCCGCCAAAAAAGAATCAACATAGGACAGAAAAAGGGCCACGGCACGCACCCAATCGGATGAGTGATGCCGCGGCCCAGGCTCTTTCAGCGCAAAAACTACGCTTCGTAGCCGTTCGGATTATTCTTTTGCCAATTCCAGGAATCGCGGCACATATCGGCCAATGTCTTCTGGGCTGTCCAGCCTAATTCTTCCTTCGCTTTAGTCGCATCCGCGTAGCAGGTAGCGACATCGCCGGGGCGTCTGTCGATGATGGTGTACGGAATCTCAACGCCTGTAGCCTTCTGGAAGTTATACGTCAAGTCTAGCACGCTGTATCCAATACCCGTCCCAAGATTGTAGATGCCGACACCGTTTGTCTCTTTGATTTTGTCCAAAGCTTTAATGTGGCCCAGCGCCAAGTCGACTACATGGATATAGTCACGGACGCCTGTGCCGTCGGGTGTATCGTAATCGTCACCAAAGATGCTCAAGCGCGGCAATTTGCCGACCGCCACTTGCGTGATGTAAGGCATCAGGTTGTTCGGGATGCCGGTCGGGTCTTCGCCGATCAAGCCGGATTCATGCGCGCCGATCGGGTTGAAGTAACGCAGCAACGCGATGCTCCACTCGGAATCGGAAACCGCCACGTCCTGGAGGATCTGTTCGATCATCACTTTCGTGTAGCCGTAAGGGTTCGTTGCGCTCGTAGGCATGTCCTCCGTCAGCGGCGACACGTTGTTCATACCGTAGACTGTCGCCGAAGAGCTGAAGACAATCTTCTTCACGCCGTGGCTGCGCATTACGTCGCACAGCACCAAAGAGCTCGTGATGTTGTTGTGGTAATATTCGATCGGTTTCGCTACGGATTCGCCCACCGCTTTGTAGCCCGCGAAATGGATGACGGAGTCGATATCCTCTTTTGAAAAGACAGCGTCCAAGGCTTCGCGGTCCAGCACATCCACTTCATAGAAAGTCGGTGCTTTGCCGGTGATCGTTTCGATCCGGTTCAACACTTCCGGCTTGCTGTTCGAATAGTTGTCGACGATGACCACTTCCTGGCCTGCTTTCAATAATTCCACTACGGTATGGCTGCCGATATAGCCGGCTCCGCCTGTTACTAAAACTGACATAATATCCCTCTTTCCGATTGACTGTTTTTATTTTAACCTATGAAATCAATAACTATTGTTGCTGTCCTCTTCCAATGTCAAATCACTATCCAAACCGCTGCCGTCTCCGTAACCATATTGGATATCCGCATCCGAAAGATTCATATCATCCAAAACAACCTGTTCCAGTTCCAGCTCGTCGCGCAACAGATTTGAGATGCGCATCCGCTCTTCGGGGTGGACATAATTATAGTAGATGTCTTCCATATACATCTCTTCACCGGCGATATTCAGCTGATTGTAGGCTGTGATCGAATCACTGTAATTTTTCTGGATATCGATCAGATTCTCAAAAGTCAGATTGGTGCGCATGTTCGTCTCGACTGCCGTCAGGATATCCTGATAGTTGGAAATGCCTTCGATGCTCAACAACTTATCCACGATCGCCTTGATGACCATCTGCTGACGCAGTTGCCTTCCGGTGTCGCCTTGCGGATCATCATAGCGCATCCTTGCGAAGGCCAAAGCATCCCATCCTTGCAAAGTGACGGTTTCCCCTTTCACGAAGTAGGCGTCGTTGTAATCAAACGTCAATGGGCTCGTGATTTCGATACCGCCGATGGCATCGACCAAATCCGCCAAACCATACATGTTGATCTCGACGTAGTAATCGATTGGGATATTCAGGAACTCCTGGATGGAATTGAGCGCCATCTCTGTCCCTCCGAAAGCATAGGCATGCGTGATCTTATCATTGTATTCGTTGTAGATGTCCGTTTGGTAATTGACCATCTCGGTGTACGAATCACGCGGAATGCTGACCAAAGTAGTCTGCTTCGTTTCCGGATTGATCGTCACAATGATTATCGTATCAGACCTTCCGCCCATCTCTTCCAGTTCGTCTCCGTAACTATCGATTCCCAGCAAAGCAAAGGATATCGGTTGGGTTTCTGAAAAGGAAACCTCTTCCTCACGCTTATCCTCGGTATCCACTGCGTTGAACACGGCGTTCATCGTACTGTCCACATCATTGTACGCGCCCCACATCAGTCCGCCCACGACAACCATGATGCCGAGCAAGGAGATGAGCAAGACCCTTTTCCAGATTCTCTTTTTCTTGAAATCACTTCTGGATTCATTCATATTGAGTTCCTCTTTCCACGCAATAATAGCTGATTGATCCACAGATCTTGTCTGCGTCTTTTATAAATACCTATTCAGTATAAAACAATCTTTCACATTAAAAAAGAATAAATGAAAAACATAATGAAAAAATAAACTTTCCTTCCCTGCCCGACTTGTCGATCCATCGCTCTCGTTATTTGTATGGATAGTGGTCAAAAAAGCTGTCATACCGTGTCATGAATATCTGTATACTACACTAACTTCTTAATTGTAAAACGCTTCCATTTATTCTATAATAAGGTGAAGCAAGTTCGTTGCACCTGTCTCCCCAAAAAGAAGGTGAAAAAAATGTAGAATGATCAGGAACGACCCCATAACCGCAGAGCGCCAGCATGTCTGACCAATAAGCAACATTCTTTTATTCAAGTTTAGCATCTAAAGGAGGGCTAAATTATGAAACAAAGGTTCCTTTTGCTGGCTCCTCTCTTACTGATGGTTACCTTATTCGGTAATACGCCTGTCGTAAAGGCATCAACAGAAGAGCCAACACAAGCTGCACAATTCCTTATACCTGAAGCAGCTCTCGAGGAAACAGTTCCCATAGATGAATCCTTACCAATTGTTTCAACCGAAATCCAAACTCCTTCAACAACTGAAGCACCAACAACCGAAACACCTTCTGTTGTGGCAGAAGCACCTGTCGCGGAAACTTCTCCTGAGACGGTACTTTCCGCAGAAACGGCACCGGCTGCCACAACCGAACCTAGCCTAACAACTACCGAAAATCCAATCACCGAAACGCCTGCGACAGTGGAAACTGTCCCAATTGCACCTACAGTCCCCGATGCCGAAACTTTGGCTCCCGGTATGACGACCCCAGCGGAAGCCGCAACGGACCCGCAAACTAACACAACGGATCCTATTCCGGAAACGTCACCTACCCAACCATCCACGCCAACTGACGAAGACAACACTGAAACCCCCACACTAACTACCGATCCGATTGAAGATCAAACGACACTTACTGTTGAAACTGACACGGAAATTCCTGCAGAACCTCCGATAGAAGCCGAGGAACCAATTGCAGAAGCAGAACCGCAAGAAGATGCTGTCGAAGAAGCTGCAGCAGCCATAATGGCTATGGCAAGCGAGGCAGCATTCTCGACTGGACCATCACAATATGTCAGTTATGTGAACACTAGCGACAACGTGATTGCTTTGACGTTCGATGATGGCCATTCCTATGCAAATCTTTCGGAAATATTGGCCATCCTTGATGTTTACGGCGCAAAAGCAACCTTCTTCATGAATGGGGATGCATCCGCCGATCTTCTGAAACAGATTGTCGATTCCGGACATGAACTCGGAAACCATACTTATTCGCATCAAGATTCCACCATCATTTCTGCTGATGCGCTTGCCTACGACATCAACCTGATGGAAGATTACGTACAGGAAAGCACAGGCACGACTTCACGGCCATTGTTCCGGGCTCCTTATGGCGCTTTGAATGATTCGGTACTGGAAACAGTCGGCAGTCTGGGCTATGAATACACCATCGGTTGGTCCATCGACACACTCGACTGGTCCGGATTATCAGCAACCACCATCAGTTCCACAATCATGAATAATGTGAACCCTGGCGACATCGTCCTGATGCATGCCAGCGTTGGTGCCGTCAACACACCTGATTCTTTATGGTATACCCTATCCGCTCTTCAGAATGCCGGCTACAGATTTTCCACAATCGGTCAACTTTTGGGGATCGCCAGCGAAGATACTGAAGACGAAGTGTACTACGAAGATGAGGAAGAATTTGATACGGGCACATCCAGATGGGTGGACGATATCGAAACCGATCAACCTTATGTAGCTTTGACTTTCGATGATCTGGAAGATGCTGCAGTTGTGCAGGAATTGTTGGAGGTGTTGGCGTCTTTGAACGTCAAAGCTACCTTCTTCCCTGACGGCAAAGCGGATCCGGATTTGCTTGCACTGATCGTCGAACAAGGCCATGACATCGGAAACCACACTTACTCTCATTCCTATTCCACACAGCTTAGCGCTTCGCAATTGGCATCCGAACTGACCACAATGGAAAACATCATTCAAGATGCTACCGGCGTAACATCCAGACCTTATTTCCGCCCTCCATACGGCGACTATAATCAATCCGTTTTGGAGACTGCCGGAAGCCTTGGTTATGAATACACAATCGGCTGGACAACCGATACCTATGACTGGGATGATTATTCATCCACTGCCATTTCCGATCGCGTCGTCGACAATCTTTTCCCTGGCTCCATCTATCTTTTGCATGATGCAGCAGCCACTCCTGAATCACTATGGTATATGGTTGCTTCCGTTAGAGCAAATGGCTTCGATTTTGTTACAATGACAGATTTGTTGGCATTGGATGGCGTGTTTTCTCCAGTGGAGGATGATGGCAGCGGAACGGAAGATCCAGGAGGCGTGAACGAATTAACAGGATTAGATCCGATTCCGGGTACTACCAATCCAATCATCACAAAAGATATTGTGACGGACCGGACCGGACAGCTCGGTGTCGCGGAACCTTACATCGTCTACGAAGACGGTGTCTACCATATGTTCTTCGACGTCATCCTCGGATACAATCCGGATACTGGATCCACAGCCGATGAAATCGGACACGCCTACAGCACCGATATGATCAACTGGACCTACACTCAAATCGTCCTTGGCGAAGAAACCAACGGAACAAGAGCCGCATCCCCTTACGTGATGGAATACGAAGACGCCTACTACATGGTCCCTGACCGTGTCGGCGATGTCAATGTCTATCAAGCTTCGTCATTCCCGCTCGAATGGGAACTTTACGGTACTTTGCTATCTGGCAATTTCGTCGATCCATTGGTCTTTTCCATGGACAACGTCTGGTACATGACCGTTTCCGAATTGCCTTACAACAGCCTCTCCCTTTACTACAACACGTCCGGAGACTGGCGCAACAGCAGCTGGGTATTGCACTCCAGCAGCCAGATCATTCCTGAGACCTCAACCGAAGGCGGACTCCGCAATGCGGGCAATGCCTTCATCTACGAAAACTCGGTCATCATTCCGGTCGAAGTCACTCCTAAAACCACCAACATCTACGGTGAATACACAGACTGGTATGAATTGTCCAATTTGTCTACGACCACTGTCACCGTAACCAGAAGAAGCAATGCCGTCATCTCGCAATACAATGACGAATGGAACGGCGATGCGATGCACCATATCTCCTATGTTGCAGCAGGAACTGGTTACTATTATGCAACTGATGGATACAACTGGAACAACAACGAATACAGCATCGGCTTATTCACAGGTTCCGACCCTTCGGATACCCAAAATCCGGTGACTCCGACCATTCCGACTATTCCAACTGATCCGGTCGACCCTGTTGACCCAACTGATCCTACAAATCCTACTGACCCAACTGACCCTACCAATCCGACAGTTCCTACTGACCCTACTGCAGTTCCGACCGTACCGGTGGATCTGTCCGCAATCGCAGGTGCCGAAAATCCGCTGATCACCAAAGAAATGGTGACCGACCGGACCGGCCAGCTCGGCGTCGCAGAACCGTACATCGTTTTCGAAGACGGCGTTTACCACATGTTCTTCGACGTCATCCTCGGATACAATCCGGATACTGGATCCACAGCCGATGAAATCGGACACGCCTACAGCACCGATATGATCAACTGGACTTACACCCAGATCGTCCTTGGCGAAGAAACCAACGGAACAAGAGCCGCATCCCCTTACGTGATGGAATACGAAAACACCTACTACATGGTCCCTGACCGTGTCGGCGATGTCAATGTCTATCAAGCTTCGTCATTCCCGCTCGAATGGGAACTTTACGGTACTTTGCTATCCGGCAATTTCGTCGATCCACTGGTCTTTTCCATGAACAACGTCTGGTACATGACCGTTTCCGAATTGCCTTACAACAGCCTCTCCCTTTACTACAACACATCCGGCGATTGGCGCAACAGCAGCTGGGTACTGCATTCCAGCAGCCAAATCCTTCCTGAAACAAGCACGGAAGGCGGATTGCGGAACGGCGGCATGCCGATCATCTACGAAAATTCTGTTGTGATACCGGTGGAAGTGACCCCTAAATCAAACAACATCTACGGGGAATACACGACCTGGTATGAATTATCCAATCTGTCGCCAACGACCGTCACTGTTACGAAAAAAGGCACAGCCGTCATTTCCCAATACAACGATGACTGGAACGGTGATGCGATGCATCACATTTCCTATATCGCTGTAGGGGACGGCTTCTACTACGCAACTGACGGATACAATTGGAACAAGAACGAATACAGCATCGGAATATTCAAGGGCGCTACCACCACAGATCCTACTGACCCTACCGATCCGACAGATCCAGTTTTGCCGACTGCTCCTTTGACCATGGAAGACATCGCTTTGTATTACAGTGTCAGAAATCCGATCCTTTCCGTAGACAGCATCACGGACAGAGTGGCCAGCCAAGGGATCGCCAATCCGTACGTCATGTTGGAAGACGGCACCTACCATGTGTTCTTCAATACCATTCAGGCCTACAACCCGTCTACCGGTGTGACGGCTGACGAAATCGCACATGCTTGGAGCACCGATCTGCAACAATGGAATTACACACAAGTGGTGCTGGGAGTCGATACCACCGGCACAAATGTCGCTTCTCCTTATGTCTTTATGTATCAAGATGAGTACTATATGGTACCGGATCTGACCGGCAACGTGAACGTATACAAAGCCTCTTCCTTCCCGTTAGGCTGGGAATTCTACGGAACGTTGCTGAGCGGAAACTTTGTCGATCCACTCGTCTTTGCGCAGGATGATATCTGGTATTTGGCTGTCACCGCTCAACCATACGATAGCCTGTCACTCTACTATAATAGTTCCGGCGATTGGCGCAACAGCAGCTGGACAATGCATCCGGAAGGAACAATCATCACAGCAAGCGCAACCGAATCCGATCTGCGGACGGCTGGTAATCCATTCTACTATGATGGAGCTGTTGTCCTGCCGATCCAAGTCACTCCAAGCGATGGCCGCTACGGTGAATACACGTATTGGTACCAACTGTCCAATTTGTCTCCGACTACCATTTCCGTCATCAATCTCGGGCTTGCAGTTGAGGCACAGAAAAATGAAACATGGAACAGCGACGCGATGCACCACATCTCCAATGCCGCATTCGGTACCGGTAATATTTATTTTGTCGACGGAATGAACGATGGCATCTATACGATCGGTCTCTATACCGATTTGGCACAGACCATCCATCCACCTGTCGCAGTGCCGTTCCCTACTGTAACCAATCCGATTCTGACAACTGCGATCGTTACCGATCGCACCGGGCAGTCCGGAATTGCAGACCCATTCATTTACTTGGACAACGGCATCTACTACATTTTCTTCGAAATCATCGGTGGTTACAATGCCGCAACTGGTTTGACCGCTGATGAAGTCGGATATGTCTGGAGTGCTGATCTGGTTAATTGGACTTACGGTCAAGTTGTCATTGGGCCATCCCTACAAGGGGTTCGGGCAGCTTATCCTAACATATTTACGTATGAGGATAACTACTATATGGTTCCGGATATCGCAGATGATATAAATGTCTACACAACCACCGATTTCCCGAACAATTGGACCTACTATACCACATTGCTCGAAGGGACATACTCCGACACGAACATATTCTTGGTAGACGACGTTTGGTATATGACGACTGCCGAAGACCCCTATCTCAGTCTTTCCCTGTACCACAATACATCAGGTGATTGGCGGAATGACCAATGGGTATGGCAAGAGGATATCCTGATTGGCACAGGAACAGAATACAGCTATCGCAGCGCCGGCAACCCGTTCATCTACGATGACTACATCATCATGCCGGTCCAGGCTCACCCAGACGGCGGTATGTACGGAGAGTACACCTATTGGGTAAAACTTTCCAACTTCTCCACTACCGATGTCGACGTCGATATTATGAGCACAGCCGTCACCGCCATCTTCAATGGCGGATGGAACGATGAGTCGATGCACCACATCTCTCACGCGGACTACCTTGATTGGTATGTCTACATCACCGATGGTTACAATGATGGCGAATACTCACTCGGCCTTTACATCGAAGATTCCTTGGTCTGACGCTTAGCCTTAACATGTTTAACAAAGCATCAAGAAAATAGGTACAAAGTGCACCACGAATAACCCTGCTACGATATGATGTCCATATTGTAGCAGGGTTATTCGTGGTGCTGGGATTTTCGAACCCCAAGCAAATAATCTTCAAGAAGATCAGGCTCCTCTTTAAACGTTGTGTTCGGAGGTCATTGCACAACTAAGTGAGGGATACATTCAGATTATGAGCTTCGGCAGTCTAAATCATATTGTAGGTAATGCTTAGAATGGCAAAGTACATACAGTGTCAGAACCCCGTGATATGAATGTCTGTATAATAAACTAACTTATTTCTGAATTATTCATACCACCCCAAATCTTGATATGAACAACTCTATTTCATCTGCAATATTGGATTTTTGGCAGAGCTGTTATTTTTTCCCTTTCAAAACGTCTCTTAGAGACGAAAAGAAGCACGGAATGCGATTGTTATTGTGTTTTTGGGCATACTAATCCCTTTGTTCGAAAGTTTTTTTTAAATTTGCGGGGTCTCCTCACCAAGACAAGGATTGAATTTGCCGTAGGATATGAAAAAATTCATCTTGGTAGACATGATGGGTGCTGAGTTTTAGCATCATGCGTCTTCCGCTGTAGATCAGTTTCCCAGCGATCTTGAAAAACCGAAGACGAATACTTTGTATCTGTAGGCCTTTGGCCTTTTCCGGGAAAGCTAGTGTGCGTATAAAATTGTTGATGTTATAGGAAAGGACGCTGACCATCATGCGGACGGCATTCTCCAAGAAATGAGAACTGTCCGTCTTGTCGAAGAAGAGGCCATTCTTGGCTTCCTTGATGAAATTCTCCATCGTACCTCTCTTCCAATACGTTTGGTAGACTTGTTCAGTCGAGACAACATCGGATAGATTGGTGATAATGAATTCATGGTGGAAAATCAGTTCATTTGCTTCCCTGACAGAACGAATGCAAACCCTACGATCATGCTTCCAAGTGCCGGCTTGGTAGCGAATGGAGTAGAAATGCTCTTCCTTCTGACTCCATTCGGTCTCATCCCCAACTTGAACAAACTGTTCCGCGAACTTATGCAAGCGGGCATTCCGTTTGAGCCGAATGACGTACTGATGCTCTTTTTCTTCACAGAGGTCATACAGTTCCGGCGCTGCAAAGCCACTATCTGCGCGGACAAGAATGGTGCTGACTGGAACGGTCTGATTATAGTGTTCAAGAAGCGGATTCAAAAAATCGGCTGCCCCGGTTGAGCAGTATGTGTTTCCGGAACGCAGTTCCGCCTTCAGAAAGTCCTTGGTCAGACCATCAAAGGCAACGAGCGGATGATAACCGGTTGTTTGATAATGTGTGTTAAAGGCCGTTTCTTCTTGATCGCCGTAGGTGTCACTATATGTGGAATCCAAATCCAAAACCAGTTCTGTTGCATTACGTTGTATGCGTACCTTATCCAGAATCGCTTGATTGAGCGCTTGTAGCTGCAAAAGCGCATCGGGACTCTCACTAATGCGATCCCAAAAACGCGAAAGCGAAGGTTGTGAAGCCAATGTACTTTTTTCAAGCATCTGCTGGAAGAAAGGATCATGACGTAAGATGTTGGCAGATGCATCGGTATCATAGCCTGCAATTAATTGGAAAATCAGTTGTTCAAGGATGGTTTCATTTGAATGTGTAGGTAAAAGACGGGAGTCTTGAAAATGAAGCTCTTTCTCCATCAACTGTTCGAATCCGATTGAATAAAGGAATTCTTTAACTAAAACGAGACCAGCATCCGTGGAGAGATTACCTCCAGTATTTGTAACCGTCATTTTTTTGTTGAAGTTTAACTTATTTTCGTGTAAAGTTGCCATTGAGAGAACCCCTTTCTTTGGTTGTTGGTCGTACATTAACCATAACAGATTGGGGTTCTTTTTTCACACCTTTTGGGTGTGAACTGGAAAGACAAAATATGTTGGAAGACTAACGTTTCAAGACGTTTTCTGAAAATCTATGAATAATTCAGGTTATTATTTGTAAACTTATTTCAATTATTGTAAAATATATTAGGAAAGTCCATTGCACCCGTCCCCCTGAAATGAAGGTGAAAAAATGCAGAATATCAAGTAACATCTCATTATTTACAGAGTGCCAGCATATTTAAACAGTAAACAATATCCCTTCATTCAATTTTAGCATATTAAAGGAGAGCTAAGTTTGAAAATAATAATTAACAAGATAGAGCTTATATCGTATAAAAAGGTATTCCAAATAAACCTATAAACACTTACGAAAAATAAGCGATAGGTTTTCATATAACGGATGTAATTTTATAGCCCTGTCTCTTAATTAATTTAAGAGCTTGTTCTGTGGTTATTTCTCGTGAAGTAGGGATATCGATCATATCGGAAAACAGTTGAGCCTGATAAACTTCCTGGTTTTTCAACATATGATAGATAGCCGTTAAGAGTTTACGGGCTATAGCGATGATTGCTTTTTTATGGCCCCTTCTTTTTTTGATATTGAGATATTTATTTCTAATTTCAGGATATTTTGTACTTTTGACAACGGCATTGGCTATTTGAACCAGTAATGGTTTGAGATAGCAGCCCGCTTTGGAAATCCTTACGGATTTTTTCTTCCCTGCACTTTCATTATTTGTGGGTGCTAATCCTGCCCAAGAACAGAGATGTTTAGAGGAATGAAATTCAGACATATCAACACCAATTTCCGAAATTAATGCGACTGCGGATAGTTCATTTTTAAATCCAGGAGAAGTTTGAATGAGTTGGATTTCATTTTGGTAAGGCTGGGCGAGTTCGAGGATAGTTTCTTCTAAGTGTTTTTTGCATAGTGTTAATGCATCAAAGTGTTCTTTAATGATCTTCAGCTTTATCTTTTGTTCCGGTGTAATAAAACCGTCCACTGCTAATTCAAGTTCGGGTAATTTCTTTATTAGGCGACCGTGAATCAAGCTCTCTAATTCTTCTGCCGTAAGCATGGACTGCTCAGGATCTTCTAGGATGCGTTCGATAATTTTCAACGCACTTTTTCCGAATGTGTCGGAAACAACACTAGCGATCTGAATATTGGATACGGTTAGAGAATTTTGAAATCTGTTCTTTTCACTGGACGCAAAATTGGTTAATTTGAACCGGTAGCGCATTAAATCACGCAATTCACGAATCGCTAGTGGTGGCATGAAACTACCTGCAACCAAATCGTGTTTGAATAACTCAGCTATCCATTGGGCATCCTTTGTATCTGTCTTTTTTCCGCGAATTGCTTTCACATATTTCGGATGAGCAAGGGTAATATTAACCGAAGGTTCCAGAATATTGTATACAGGGATCCAGTATTTCCCCGTAGATTCCATACAGACATCAAAACAAGAGAATAACTCTAGCCACTGTAACAGCTCTCTCAATCCTTGTGTGAATGTCGAGAAGCGATGGCGTTTGTAAGTTGTGATTCCCTTGTTGTCTGTGATGGCAATACAGGCTACCACGAACGTTTTGTGGACATCTATTCCACAACAAATAGGATAAACAATTTTCAACATCAGTTTTTCCTCCTTTCTTTAAGGATAGTAGAGTGTTGCAGTGACTATTATTCCTAAATATATGGATCGCTTTTGCAAAGATAAGTTTACGTGCTCACTGTCACACTTATTTGTACTTGAAGGAATAATGACACATATAAAAATGCAGTCCTACAGAATGTCAAATAGGGCTACTCACTCCTCCGTGATTTGTAGTGTACAACTACTCTACAGGGGAAGAATACAATAATATACGCCGAAGGCGCAACGATTTTCATTTCGTTTTGTGCCTTGAGCGAAGCGAAAGGAATGCTTATAAATATGAAAAAAAGGTACCTTTTGCTGGCTCCTCTCCTACTAATAGTTACCTTATTGGGTAATATGCCTATCGTAAAGGCATCAACAGAAGAGCCAACACAAGCTACACAATTACTTGTACCTGAAGCTACCTTTGGAGAAACAGTTCCCATAGATGAGCTCCCGGCCCTTGCAACAATGGAAACCCAAACGCCTTTGATTACTGAAGTCCCAGCAACCGAAATACCCCCACTAAATACTGATCCGGTTGAAAACCAAATGATGCCCTCTGTTGAAACTGACACGGAAAATCCTTCAGAAACTCAACTAGAAACTAAGGATCCTATTTCAGCAGAAGTTGCTGTTGAAGAAGCAATCGCTGCCGTTGCAGCTTTGACGAGCGTGAGCGAATTAACAGGATTAGATCCGACTTCGGGGATTACCAATCCAATCATTACAAAAGATATTGTGACCGACCGAACCGGACAGCTCGGCGTTGCGGAACCGTACATCGTCTTCGAAGACGGCGTTTACCACATGTTCTTCGACGTCATCCTCGGATACAATCCGGCTACGCAAGCCACAGCCGATGAAATCGGACATGCCTACAGCACAGATATGATCAACTGGGCCTACACACAGATCGTCCTTGGCGAAGAAACCAACGGAACAAGAGCCGCATCCCCTTACGTGATGGAATATGAAGACACCTACTATATGGTCCCTGACCGTGCCGGCGATGTCAATGTTTATCAAGCATCCTCCTTCCCGCTCGAATGGGAACTGTACGGCACACTGTTATCCGGCAATTTCGTCGATCCATTGGTCTTCTCGATGGACAACATCTGGTACATGACCGTTTCCGAATTGCCTTACAACAGCCTATCGCTTTACTACAATACTTCCGGGGATTGGCGCAACAGCAGCTGGGTACTGCATTCCAGCAGCCAGCTCCTTCCTGAAACATCAACGGAAGGCGGACTCCGTAATGCAGGCAATGCCTTCATCTACGAAAATTCAGTCATCATTCCGGTCGAAGTCACTCCGAAATCCAACAATATTTACGGAGAATACACAGACTGGTACGAACTGTCCAACTTGTCAACGACTACTGTCACCGTAACCAGAAGAAGCAATGCCGTCATCTCGCAATACAATGACGAGTGGAACGGCGATGCGATGCACCATATCTCCTATGTTGCAGCAGGAACCGGTTACTACTATGCTACTGACGGATACAACTGGAACAACAACGAATACAGCATCGGCTTATTCACAGGCTCCGACCCTTCGGATTCCCAAGATCCGGTGATTCCGACTGACCCTATCGACCCGGTTGATCCTATCGACCCGGTTGATCCTATCGACCCGGTTGATCCTATCACCCGGTTGATCCTATCGACCCGACTGATCCTATCGACCCGGTTGATCCTATCGACCCGGTTGATCCTATCGACCCGGTTGATCCTATCGACCCGGTTGATCCTATCGACCCGGTTGATCCTATCGACCCGGTTGATCCTATCGACCCGACTGACCCTATCGACCCGACTGACCCTATCGACCCGGTTGATCCGATGGATCCGACTACAGTTCCAACCGTACCGGTGGACTTGTCTGCAATCGCAGGTGCTGAAAATCCGCTGATCACCAAAGAAATGGTGACTGACCGGACCGGCCAGCTCGGCGTTGCAGAACCGTATATCGTTTTCGAAGACGGCGTTTACCACATGTTCTTTGACGTCATCCTCGGATACAATCCGGATACTGGATCCACAGCCGATGAAATCGGACACGCATACAGCACCGACATGATCAACTGGACTTACACGCAGATCGTTCTTGGCGAAGAAACCAACGGAACAAGAGCCGCATCCCCTTACGTGATGGAATATGAAAACACCTACTACATGGTCCCTGACCGTGTCGGCGATGTCATTGTCTATCAAGCTTCGTCATTCCCGCTCGAATGGGAACTGTACGGCACACTGTTATCCGGCAATTTCGTCGATCCATTGGTCTTCTCGATGGACAACATCTGGTACATGACCGTTTCTGAATTGCCTTACAACAGCCTATCGCTTTACTACAATACTTCCGGGGATTGGCGCAACAGCAGCTGGGTACTGCATTCCAGCAGCCAGATCCTTCCTGAAACAACTACAGAAGGCGGACTGCGGAACGGCGGGATGCCGATCATCTATGATAATTCCGTTGTGATCCCAGTGGAAGTGACCCCTAAATCCAACAACATCTACGGGGAATACACGACCTGGTACGAATTATCCAATTTGTCGCCAACGACCGTCACTGTTACGAACAAAGGCACAGCCGTCATTTCCCAATACAACGACGAATGGAACGGCGATGCGATGCATCACATTTCCTATATCGCTGTAGGGGATGGCTTCTACTACGCGACTGACGGGTACAATTGGAACAATAATGAATACAGCATCGGAATCTTCAAGGGCGCTACCACCACAAATCCTACAGATCCTACTGATCCTACTGACCCAACTGACCCAACTGATCCGGTCTTGCCAACTGCTCCTTTGACTATGGAAGATATCTCCTTGTATTACAGCGTGAAGAATCCTATTCTGTCCATCGCCAGCATCACGGACAGAGTGGCAAACCAAGGGATTGCTAACCCATACATCGTCTTGGATGACGGCACCTATCATGTGTTCTTCAATACTATTCAAGCCTACAACCCGACTACGGGTGTAACGGCTGACGAAATTGGACATGCATGGAGCAACGATCTGCAACAATGGAATTACACTCAAGTGGTGTTGGGAGTCGATACCACTGGCACAAATGTCGCTTCACCTTATGTCTTTATGTATCAAGATGAGTACTATATGGTACCGGATCTGAGCGGAGATGTGAATGTTTATAAAGCTTCTTCTTTCCCATTAGGTTGGGAATTGTACGGAACGCTCTTGAGCGGCAATTTCGTCGACCCACTCGTCTTTGTAGAGGATGACATCTGGTATCTAGCCGTCACTGATCAACCGTATGATAGCCTTTCTCTCTACTACAACAATTCCGGTGATTGGCGCAACAATAGCTGGACACTGCATCCGCAAGGATCGATCATTACAGCTACCGCAACCGAATCCGATCTGCGGACGGCCGGTAATCCATTCTACTATGATGGAGCCGTTGTCCTGCCGATTCAAGTCACGCCGACTGACGGCCGCTACGGCGAATACACGTATTGGTACCAATTGTCCAATCTGTCCCCGACGACCGTATCTGTCATCAATCTCGGACTTGCAGTAGAGGCGCAGAAGAATGAAGCTTGGAATAGTGACGCGATGCATCATATCTCGAATGCGACGTTCGGAACCGGAAATATTTACATAGTGGATGGAATGAACGATGGTATCTACACGATCGGACTTTACACCGATCTGCAGCAGTCCATCTCTCCGCCTGTCGCAGTGCCGTTCCCGAATATTATGAATCCGATTCTGACGACTTCGATTGTGACGGACCGCACTGGCCAGTCCGGAATCGCCGACCCATTCATTTACCTTGATAACGGCATCTACTACATCTTCTTCGAAATCATCGGTGGTTACAATGCCTCAACTGGTTTGACCGCTGATGAGGTTGGATATGTCTGGAGTGCTGATCTGATTAATTGGACTTACGGTCAAGTCGTCATCGGTCCTTCCCTACAAGGCGTTCGGGCAGCTTATCCAAACATATTCACTTACGAGAACAACTATTACATGGTTCCGGATATCGCTGATGATATAAATATTTATACCACAACCGACTTCCCGAACAATTGGACCTACTATTCCACATTGCTGCAAGGAACCTTTTCTGACACGAACATCTTCATGATCGACGATGTCTGGTATATGACTACCGCAGAAGCACCATATATGAATCTCTCCCTTTACCACAACACATCAGGTGATTGGCGGAACGATCAGTGGGTATGGCAAGAGGACATCCTGATTGGTACCGGTGATGAATATAGCTACCGGAGTGCGGGAAACCCGTTCATTTACGATGACTACATCATCATGCCGGTTCAAGTTCACCCTGGCGGTGGAATGTATGGAGAGTACACCTATTGGGTTAAACTTTCCAACTTCTCAACGACAGATGTCGACGTTGATATCATGAGTACTGCCGTCACAGCCAGCTTCGATGGAGGATGGAATGATGAGTCGATGCACCACATCTCTCATGCGGACTATCTGGACGGGTACGTTTATCTTACCGATGGGTATAATGACGGCGTTTACTCACTAGGCCTCTACATAGAGGATTACTTGGTCTGACATCTAGTCTTAAAAGCAGTTATTTACGCTAAACACCTAAAAAAGCCATCCAGCTTGGAGAACCCTTTCGGATTCGCTCAAGCAGATGGCTTGTTTTTGTTCACTTTTTGATGGTTTTGATCACCTTATAGACGGGGGTCGCGACGTTCGGAAATGCCAAAAATACTGCATAAAGACTGTTCAGCTTCGGCTTCCCGCTCGCTTTGAGCGCTTGACGGGCTGCAGCCAACTTTTCGATGACTGCTTTTTTCCCGTCTGCATCATTTTGCGCATCCAACGTCAGGATGGCCGCCAAGGATTCGGTGAATAAGGACCGGTAGCTCTTGTCGCTGTAGTCCGACTGTCCGTACGCATGGAAATAGGCCGCCCTCTCCTTCAGGGCATCCAAATAATCCAGCTTGTTCTTCAGCTTGAAGCCTTCGCCCATGATGCTGTCTGCGCGCTGCCAGTAATAAAGCAACGGCTCAGTTGTGAAGGCAATCTTCCCGGCTTTGTCCAACAGCTTGTAGGTCGTGAACTCATCTTCGTGGATCCTGCCGACGGGATAACGGATCCCTTCGAACAGTTCCGCTTTGTAAAGCTTGCCCCAGGCGACGACCATCTGCTCATGGAACGCGCCGAAATGGATGATGTGATCCAACGCCTGTCGGCTGGTGAAGCTGAAGGTCTTCGGCTCCTCCGTCCGTTCCGGCAACGATTCCGTCGCTGTGCGCAGGAAATTGCAGGCTGAGACATCCGCATCCGATTCATCGAGAATCTGAAGCAAATTCTCCAAATAGCGCTCGTTTATCCAATCATCGCTGTCAAGGAACGTCAGGTAGCGTCCCTTGGCGGTCGGTATGCCGGCATTCCGGGCGTCCGACAGACCACCGTTCGGTTTGTGGATGACGTGGATGCGGCTGTCGCGCTTGGCGTAATCTTCGCAAATGTCGCCGCTGTTATCCGGCGAACCGTCATCGACCAAGATCAGTTCCCAGTCGCTGTACGTCTGTGCCAACACAGAATCCACACAACGCGGCAGGAGATCGGCCACTTTATAGACCGGTACGATAATACTGATTAATCTGCTCATGCTAATTCCTTTCTTCGGCTGCTTGTTTGTCTGCCGGATTGCATTTTAAAAATTTAGACTTTGTAGCGCTTGGCTGCGTCATAAATGCGTTTACAGAACAACAATCGGCGCTTGATGAAATAGAGCTTCAATTTGATTTCGGCCAGGAAAGAACGTTTTTCTTCGACCTTTTCAACCATCTTCAGGTGCTGGCCGCCGTATTCCTTCATCGGCATGAACCAGTCGGAAAGATGGACATCGAAAATTTCCGGCCGCTCGCGATAGGACATCATCAGCAATTGTTGGTCATCATCGATGCAATCCAGCATCACTAATGCTTCCATCGCTTTTTTGGTCAAGTTCCACAGATCATCAGCCAAACTGTCAGGCAGGATGACCGGCGCGCCCATCAGGCATTCGGAAAGGAACTGCAATTGGAACCCGGCATGGATCTTGTTCGGATCGCTCAAGCTGAACAGATGGACTTTATCCTCCAGATCCGTTTGCCATAAGTAGTCGAAATCGGCGGCATCACTGAAGCTCTTGCCACCGTGGTTGAAGCCGAAGTCGAGCCAGGCCAGCATGCCTGTGGCCAAGCCCTTCTCGACCGCATCATACAAACACCAGTATTTCATCAGCATGATGTAATCATAATTGGCTTTGTTGTCGGGCCACTCCGGATCGGTATTCGCCCGGAACTGATGGAAATCAGACTTCAATTCTACGGCTGCCATGCGCTCATAAAGGGCAGGTTCAACCTCAAACACATCCGCAACTTCGATGACGACGGTCTTGTCGGCCAAGCCGAATTCGCCGCGGATCTCCATCACTTTCGGAGCCAGTTCCGGCGTCGTATAGACGACGATCTGATTTTGGATCCGTGCCCAAAATCGGAAGTAGTCCAAATATTTTTCTACGCTTCTTGAATAGAACGCATATTTATCGCGGCCAATATCAAAAAAGCCGGTTACGATCGTGATTTCTCTCATCAGTTTTTTCCCCTCTTCAATAATTTACTGGATACAAGCAGCTGCAATTTGTCGCGTTCAGCTTTGCCGAACAGCAAGAAGTAGTTGATCACCAAGCCCACAATACCGCAGCCGACAGCTGCTGCACCCAATGCGGGCCAACCATCGATCGCCGGCACTACCAATTTCACCCCGACAAACGTCAGGACCATCAGCACGGTTACGGCAAAGTAACGCAGAATGATCGGATAAAAAATCGTCTTTTTCTGCTTCAGACAGGTTGCGGCATAGATCGGCATGAAGGTCATATTGGCGATGAAACCCACCGACGTGCTGACACCGGCGATCGCCAGTATCCCCAGATCGGTCGTGTTCAGCAAAAGAAAAACGAGCATGACATCAAATATGCTGATGCAGAACCAGAACAGCGAATTCATCTTCAAACGGTTCGTGATCAGGAAGACGTTGTACATCCCCGTGATCGGCGGAGAATCCAAGAACGGAAAAATCGTCAGCAAAAGCAGTACATAAATCATGTCCGCGTCCTGCGTCGGCACCCACAATTGGATCAGCTCATGACCGAAGGCAACGAGAATCGCAGCCGGGATATTCGCGAAGGCCGAGGTCAAAAGCATGTTCTGCCTCAATTCCACCAACAAACTCTTGATGTCATTCTTCGCGTAATGATAAGTCAACTGCGGCGCAAAGAGATTGGAAATGCTCGCAACGACTTGGTTCAGGATATTGCTCAATGTTTTTGCTACGGAAAGTTGCCCCATCGCGATGGAACTGATGAACAGGTTGCTGATCAGGAGGTCCAGTCCGTCCGATAGCGTTTGGCTCAGGCTGCTGATGCTGCTCCAGACACCGGAAGCGAACAGTTTTTTGACTTTCGCCATCGAGAAATCAAGCGGTCGGATTTTGATGTCGGGAACCAATTTGCGCGTATAGTGAATGTTTGATATAAGAACAAAAGCCGTGCAAATCAGCATCACCAACCCGACGATTGCCACGGTTGTCGGCAACACAGAGAAGAATACTATGAAAAGGATCGCCTTCAGCGTATAGGAAACGGCATTGATCAAACTGCTGATATAGAGACGATTCGTGATGAACGTCGCCACTGTGAAGACGGTACTGATGATCGACAGCATAAAGTTGAGGAAAACCAGTGTGTACAATTGTTTCACACTCACGACTAATTCAGCCGGAATGTTGATCAGTTTATCCAAGTTCGTGACCACAAACAGACCGAGCACCGCGAACAAGACGGCCATGACGATGTTCGCCATCAGGACTGAATTGAAATATTGATTGGCTTCTTTCTTGTCGTCCTTATGGTAAGCGATCGTGATGAATCGGCCCGCGACCGAGTTCAGCGCGACCGTGATGATGACCGCATAGTTGGCCATCGAATTCGCGAGGTTCACGAACCCGTAAGCTTCCACCCCGATGTTATTGACGATGTAATCGGAGAGGAAAAAGTTGATCCCCAGGTTGAGCACCAAGGTTACGATGCTGGCGATCATGTTGATGGATAATGTTTTTTCTTTATTCATGAATTTTGATGATTCCTCCTTATTCAGGGGGGAGCCTTTCCGGCCGATACCCTTTTATCTGTCCTTGAAACGGTCCACGAAATCGGTGTAGAAAACTTCCTTCGTGTAACGCAGTGAGCGTTCCTTGGCATTTTTTGCCATTTGGCTGCGTAATGTCTCGTTTTCCTTGAGGGTAGTGATGCTGTCCGCCAGTTTGCTGACCAAATCAGCGTTGCGTTCCAGGATCATCGCCAATTCCGGCGTCGCATACTCGGGGATTCCTCCCGAATTCGTTACGATCAGCGGTCTGCCTACCGCCATTGCTTCGAGGACGACCAAGCCGGCCGCCTCTTCGATCAGGGTCGGCACGCTCACGACATCGGCGATGGCATAAAAGCGATAGGTCTCTGCGTTGGCGACATATCCCGTGAACACCATCCGATCGGCGTTCTTCTTCACCAATGCCTCAACCTCTTCCAGATAGTCCGATTTGTCCTTCAAGGCAAAATTCGGGCTGCCCATGATGAGCAGCTTCACGGTCGGATCAGCGACTTTTTCCAATGCCAGAATCAGTTCCTTGACCCCTTTTTCCGGGATGACCCTCCCGCAGAACAAGACCACGAAATCAGTGGGAGAAAGCCCCAGGTCCTTGCGCAAGGCTGTTTTTTCTTCGCTGCTGAGGCTGTCCGCAAAACGATCGTTGTCGATCGCATTCGGCAGCACCGTCACCTGTCCGGAATCCATGCTGGAGGTCGCCAGCCATTCGTCCTTGACGAAACGGCTGACCGTCAACACTTCCCCGAATACGCTGTCCAGTTCGGCATCTCCGCGCAGATGATGGTGCAGGTGCAGAAAGACGTTTTCCTTTCCGAGCGCCTGCGTGAATTGCTTGAAAACGGCGTAATCCCCGCCTTCAGCGACCACCGCATCCGGCTTGGCGGCCAACACTTTGCGCACCCCCAACCAATAATACAGGTTCGGGCGCGAAAAGCGGATTTTGAGCAGTTTCCTCATCAATACCTTGACCGCTTTGTAGGCGCCCGCAAACAAGAGGTTGCGCTTGATGTAGATGAAATCCGTCTGCTTGTATTTCTGGCTGCGCGCTTCGGCCTCCTCGTCGTGGATGGAAACGACCAAAAAGCGCACTTTCTTTTCTATTTCATTCTGTTCGATCAACAACTCCAGCAAAGTCTCGATCGCTCCGCCTTTGACGGCAGGAACCGGCAGGATGCCTGGAGAAAATAAACAGATAGTCTTCACTCGTCGATCCCCTCTCCTCATACTTTTCTATGGACAGCTATAGTTTAGCCTTTCCCCATTGCAGCTTTGATTCGGTTGAACAGGCTGTAATAAAGATAGAGCGCAACGCTGGCTTTCTTCTTCATCAAGGTCAGCTCCAGTTTCTTCCGCGATTCGGCTTCGCCCAAATCCAAGCGGGTGAGGATCGCTTTGAGTACCGGATCTTTCAGGATGGCGGTGATATTCTTGATCTTTGCGCCCATCGGCTGGTGATTGCTTTTGTGCGCCTCATTCGCCAGCGACAGCAAAGCGATGATGATATAGCGCATATCCAGGCGCTGGGCCAATTCGTCCGCCTTGCCTTCGCGCTCCAACAGCGCCTGCAGCTTACGGAAAGCATGGATTTGGCGTTCATGGAAAGCTTTTTTGTAGGAATTAACGACCGAACTCTCGTGGACGCGGTAATGGTAGTGGCTGCCATCATCGATGGCGATGCGCTCGCTTTTGAGGAAAGCTTCGACGCAGACAAGCAAGTCTTCCATGAAGGCGACTTCCTTGTCGAACCAGATATTTTCGCCTTCCAGCAGCTCGCGCTTGATCAAAAGGCGGCAGACGCTGCCCATGATGTCCGTTTCCCCGCTCTTGAAGCTCGGTTTGGCGATGACATTCGCCACGATATCGCCGAGGATCGCATCCTTTTCGATGACCCCGGTTTGTTTCATCAGGACTGGATCGGTGCCTTCCTTCGTCTCTTTGACATAATTGCACATGCAGATGTCCGCTTGCGCTGCCGTAAGTGTCGCAAGCATGCGTTCGTACATGTCCGCGTCCACCCAATCATCCGGGTCGACGAAGCCCACGTACTGCCCAGTAGCTGCACGCAGACCGTCGTTGCGCGCTTCCGAAACGCCCCCGTTCGGTTTGTCGATCAGGCGGATCCGGTCGTCTGTGGCGGAGAGCGCCACGCAGACAGCCAGACTGTCATCCGTCGAACCGTCGTTTATCAGTATGATTTCGATTTCCTTCAGCGTCTGGTTGGTTAAGCTATCGACGCATTGGTTTAAGTAAGGTGCCGCGTTGTAGACCGGCACGATGATGCTGACCATTGGTTTCACCCTAGGTCCTCCTCCCGATCCTGCCTCTGCAGGATGTATTGGCTGACGTTGCGCCCCAAAATGTGCGCAGTTTGCCCATTACCCTCTAGTATAAGTCAATTAACCGGAATGAAAAAGGAAAAATAACAATCTTAACAAAATTGTAAAGGCGGATTGATGGTTTGGAGGGGATCTCGGGGTCGTCACTTGGGCGTGACGATGTATTTTTGGTGGATTGGTTCCCAATTAACCCGCCAAACGGGCTGCGGCGGGGAAAAGGGAACGGTGCAGCTGCAGAATAAACTGCCAAACCACATTTGGCGGGTTTTCCGCTGAATATTCGCATCCAATTTACCCGCCAAGGTGCTTTTGGCGGGCTATTCCGGCTCTCCGCCAGTCAAAGACGCAGCCGCGACTGAAAAATGCCAAAACCTGATCATACAAGCCATTCCACAGAAAAAGGATGGGCAGTCTGCCCATCCTTCCATCTTTTTCGTACTCTTTATTTGCACCGCTTACTGATCAAATGACTCATCTTAATAAGCCGAGTCATAGATTTCTTCTTCGTAATAGGTGTCGTCCTGGACAGGCTCTTCATAATAGTAATCTTCGGTATACGTTTCTTCTTCGATATACGGATCGGAATAGTTCGGCGTGTAGACATCAGTTTGTCCGTACGTGGACGAATCGTATGTCGTATCCGTGTAGGAAGAATCCGTCGCGGAAGATTGAGTATCATAATACGGCTCACTGTCCGATGTCGAGATCTCTTCGATTGTCACTTCCGGCAATTCCAACTCAGCCCGTAGGATGTTGGACAAGCGCAACCGTTCTTCCGGATTTACGTAATAGTAATAAATTTCGTCGATGTAGACTTCTTCGCCTTCAACATAGAATTGTTGGAAATTCTCCATTGATTTGCGGTACCCGCTGGCGATGGAAAGGATTTCGTCCAATGACATATTTAATTGGACATTGTCTTCCAAAGTGGCCAGGATATTTTTATAGTTCACGACCGTTCCCATCGTCAAGACTTTATCCAAGATGGCTTTGATAACCATCTGTTGGCGTTTCTGTCTGCCGAGGTCGCCTTCCGGATCCTGTTTTCTCATCCGCGAGAATTGCAGCGCTTCGAAACCGTTCAGGATCCTTGTTTCTCCCTCGATGAATTGCGGACCATAGAAATCGAACGTCAGCGGACTCGTGATTTCGACACCGCCGATGGCATCAACGATGTCCGTCAATCCGTCAAAGTTCACTTCAACGTAATAATCGATCGGAACATTCAAAAATTCCTGGACCGTATTGATGGACATTTCCGTACCGCCAAAAGCATACGCATGGTTCATCTTGTCATAGTAGTCACCGTAATAATCGTACACATCGCTGTATCCGACGATTTCCGCGTAGCTATCGCGCGGGATGCTCAAAAGTGTTGTTGTCTTTGTGTTCGGATTCACTGTGCAGACGATGATCGTGTCGCTGCGTCCTGTTTCCGTGCGCTCTTCTTCAGCAGTACCCGTGTCAGCTCCCAGCAACAAGAACGAAATCGGCTGCGTTGCCGTCTCTACTTCGATCGATTCTTCCCGCATTTCGACTACACTCACCTCGTTGTAGATCGATTCTGCGGTGCTGCCGATGTCGGAATAAGCCTTAAAAAAGTATGCAACGACACCGACCATCGCAACCATCAGAATGGAAAAGATGACCTTCCATACCCTTTTTCTCCCTTGTCTGTTTTTTCTGGTTTCATTCATTATGCGTTCCTCTTTCTCTTGAATGAATATTTATGCATAAAACAATTGTTTTTCAGGATTGCTCCTGGTCTGCCCTGTTCTAGCCAGCAATACTCGTTCATCAAGTATTTTGTTGAACATAACTATATAAAATCTCTTAGTCCATGCAAAAAGAAGCCCAACTGTCTATCCGAGGCACTTGTCATAGAATCTTAATAATATTATCAATAAACTGATGAACAATCAAGACGCTTAAGGAATTAGTAACACAACAGAAATAATTCAAATGGCTGAGCATTAAAAATATTTAAAAAAAAGCCAGGAGAACAAACTGCTTTGTTCCCCGGGCTTAGGACTTACGCATATTCACTTGCCGAACAATCGGAATCTTTTTTTCTTTTGATATACTTCAGACGGATCCTCCGTATGGACGACGTCTCCGTTGAAAAGATCTTTTGCGTTCTGTTTGAAATAAGCGACTTTCTCGGGTCCGAATTCTGCTTCAAGTTTAGCGACAGCTTTCCGGAAATGAAAACCTCTTCCGCGTGTGTTATGGGCATCCGATGCAAGGATGTGCACAAGGTTTGCTTCGATCAGTTGGTTGCTGAGCCTCGCGTTGTCTTTGCCAAAGGCCCCCACATAGCTGCTCGCAGTAACTTGTGCCAACGCGCCCCTTTCAATGAAAGGAAGCAATATATTTGGATCATCAATGATCGCCTGATTCCGTTCCGGATGAACGATGACCGGCGTGATGCCTTTTTGTCGTAGTTTAAAAAATAATGATTCTGTAAAATGCGGTATCGACATGGTCGGGAATTCAATCAACAAATATTGTGATTCGTCGTCGATGAATAAAATATCCCCTTTCTCGATATCTTCCAGTATTTCTCCGTTGATGCGGAGTTCTTGTCCAGGAAAAAGGGTCAGACCGATCCCTCTGCTGTCCAGTTCTGCTTGCAGAGCTGCTGTAGCTTCCATGACAGCCTCTTTTGGGTTCAAATATTTGCCGTTTTTATGATGCGGCGTCACAAGGATGTGGGAGATTCCTTCGGCAACGGCTTGTTGGGCCATCGCCAAGGAATCATCCAATGTTCGAGCTCCGTCATCGACACCAGGCAACAGATGACAATGAAGATCGATCACTTCGCTTCCCCCTCGTTTGTATAACCATAACCGTAGTAGGAATAATCAGTTTTCTTCTCTACACCATTGAAAACCACGCCCAATATGTTCGCGTTCACCATTTCCAATAACTCTTTCGCGTTCAGGACAGAATCTTTTTGTGCCACACCATGACGGATTACCAACACAACGCCGTCAGATTTTGCAGCCATGATTTGCGCATCAGTCACTGATGTCACCGGAGGCATATCATAGATGATGATGTCGTACATCTCTTCGAATCGTTTCATCAACCCGTTCATACGGTTTGAGTTCAACAACTCGGATGGATTCGGCGGAATCGGTCCGCTTGTCAAAGCATGCAATTCTGTTCTGGGCACGTGTTGGATAACCTCGTCAATTTTTTTGTCAGGTTCGCTCAAAAGTGTCGTCAAGCCCTCAACATTGCTCAAACCGAAAGTGCGTTGCACGGTCGGTCTGCGTAAATCCGCATCGACCAACAGCACGCGTTTCCCTTGGTCGGTAAAAACGGATGCCAAGTTTGCGGCTGTGGTTGATTTTCCTTCCCATGGACCGGATGATGTCATGACGATGGATTTCACATCGCGGTCGATCATTGAAAATTGTATATTTGTACGGATGGTCCGATATTGCTCAGCGATAACGGATTTCGGCCGCAATTTTGAGATTAGACTTAGACCTTTACGTTGTTGGCTGTCCAACTTCATGATCTTCTTTCTGCTTGATCCAAACATATCTTATCGTCTCCTATATGCGTCTTTTAGCTTTACGCGATTTTACATCAGGTGTTGCTTGAACAAAACGTGTAGCTGTCAACTCTTCTTCTGACATCAGCGAAACAGTTCCCAAATTCGACCAACCCAACTGTGCGATGAACTTTTCGTCCTTGACTGTCTTGTCCATGAACTCAACAAGAAATGCAAACCCAATACCGATCATCATTCCGACCAATAAACCAAGCACAAGGTTCATCGCTGTATTCGGTGATACAGGACTCGGGTTTGCGACTGCCTGAGAAAGGATCGTAACGCTATTTACGTCCAAAATCCCCCCGATTTTTTGCTCAAACGATGATGCTGTTGCATTTGCCAATTCTGCGGCAGTGAATGGATTGTCATCTGTGACCGTAATGCTGAACACTAATGAACTGTTCTCCGTTTGAACGGTTAGCTTGTTGCGTAATTCTGCTATCGTCAAATCGGATTCTGTGTTCCTGACAACATCCTCCAAAATGATGGGCTCTTTGATGATGCCCTGATACGTATTGATCAGACTTAGGTTAGTCTGGATATCTGCATTTGTGATTGCTTGGCCCGCATTTTGTGCCTGATTTACGACGATTTTGGATGTAGATTGATAAGTCGGTGTCACAAAAAAGAATGTATAAACAGCGGCCAACAACAACCCGGCCATACTCCACACGATGATCGAACCGAGACGTTGCTTCAATATTGCAAAGATTTCACCTAATGATATTTCTTCTTCCATGATTTCCCTCCTGATTACAAGCATTAATAATGACAATATCAACTGTCCAGCAGGGAAATCCAACGAAACCGCCAATTTCTCCACTGTAGAACAGTGTACTATACCGTTCTTGAAAAAACTATAATTATTTTACTGAATTTCTTGGTAAAGTTTTATTTTTAAGGAAATTAAATATAATACTATATCGCGCTTACTTCTGAAAAAAGAGCCCAGAATCTGGATTCGGGGCTTCATCTTTTCAAGAAAAGCGAAAACCAGTCCGCTGGCCGTCAAAATGCTGTCTCTTTAGCTTATTTTTGTTGTGTCAAAACTTTTGCGCCCTCTTTGGTGATTGCGATTGTGTGCTCGAATTGGCAGCTCAGACCGCCGTCTTTTGTGCGGGCTGTCCAGCCATTGTCGTCCATTTTGGACTTCCAGACTCCTGTATTGACCATCGGTTCGATCGTGATCGTCATGCCTTCCTTCAGGCGCAGGCCTTTGCCTGCATCACCGTAGTGCGGAATGGAAGGACTTTCGTGCATCGTCGGTCCGATGCCGTGGCCGATGAACTCGCGGACGACAGAGAATCCTTCGCCTTCGACATAAGTCTGGATCGCATGGCCGATATCGCCGACACGGTTGCCTGCTTTCGCCTGCTCGATGCCCAAGTACAAGGCTTTTTCAGTCACTTCCATCAGACGCTTCACTTCCGGTGCAGCTTCGCCGACCGCATAGCTCCAGCATGAATCGGACATGGCACCGTTGTAGTTCACGACTGTATCAACCTTGATCAGATCGCCGTCCTTCAGCACATATTTGCCCGGGAAGCCATGGCAGATTTCGTCGTTGACGCTCGTGCACGTCGCGTACTCGTATCCTTCGAAACCGATCTGTTCGCAGATGGCGCCAGCTGCTTCGATGCGCGCCTGCACAAAGTTGTTGATCTCCATCGTCGTCAAACCCGGCTTGATGAAACCGCGTAATTCTTCATGGATCCCCGCCAAAATTGCACCGGATTCTTCCATAGCTTGAATTTCGCGTTCAGATTTTAAAGTTATCATATTTATTCTATCCTCTTCCTATAAAGTATTCTTTCTCATTATACATTAAATGGACGAGATGGCTAAATTATTTTCTTCTGCTGGCAAAAAAACGCAACGAGAATTTTTGGGGGCGACCTGGCCCTGTTATTGGCCCGACCGGGAACATTTTCCTGAACGAAACGAAATTTCCCGTTGAGGACAGCCTCGCCGGGAATTATAGTATTTTTTGGGTCGATATTCCCGGTGAACATTTCCTCATCGGGAAATCCGATTTCTTCAAAAGGAATATTACCGGTGAGCGCGGCTTCGCCGAGAATTCAGCTAACATTTCATTTGGCTCTATTTCTTTGCTGACTTTCGACAGCTATTGAAAAATGTCATAAGTTCCTGGTAATCTCTTATTCTATATTAAAAGCACATATGTCAAAAGCCCAGAAACAATATCCAGTGCTTTCGGCTATTTCCCCTTCCGTCGCCTCCACAATTCCTGGGCACCCACATAAAGCAGGATACCAAGCGCTGCACCGAATCCATCGATGAAGACGTCCTTCACCAACGGTCCGCGGCCGGGTACGAAGATTTGATGGAACTCGTCACTGATGGCATACGCCACACAGAGCATGAGACCCATACCCCGCCGTTTCCAGTCGGACGCGGTGGGATTTTCATTCTTCATCGCATGCGAAACCAGGTATCCTAGGATCAGATAGGCGATGAAGTGGGCAGATTTCCTGATCAACCTGCCTGCGTAGGAAAAACTGGTGTTCTGCACGAAATCGACGAACAGGAACAGGCCGATCGCCAGCACCAAAAAAATGGCGGTTGCGCCGATGATCCAGTTTTTTTTAATGCCGAAAAGTTTCGGTTCGTCCTGTTTTGTTTCCAACAGATAGATCAGCAACATGACGCCTGCCAAAAACACGACCGTCCCCTGCGCACGCGTGAAATATTCGATGAACGCGGCAAGCTGATTGAGCACGTCCGCCAAGAAACGCGTCACGCTTCCGCTCAAGACGATGGACTGGTCCGCCGGTTGGGCCGAAAGGATGAAAATAACTAGCATCCATGCAATTACCGGTAGCCACTCATAATAGCGTCGCTCCCTTTTCACCGGCAGCCCTCCTTTCGATTCCGACTAAATGTTCCTTTCAGTATATCAGAAAGTGGCCGGCCGGTGTAGTGCGCCGGCCGAACATTTTTGCGCCCTTGCGCTCGTTCCTCCGGTGAGCGGCATCCTCGCAGTAGCTGGTGCCGACTTCTGCGGCTGTCCTCCGGCGAATTTCCCCTAACCGGAGCTGGTGCGTCACTACCAAAGGTTACCTCCGGGGACGCACGGCTTCGCCGGAGGTACGCCCCCCCTTCGAAAGCCGGATCAGCCGGCCTGGCATACATCCAGCTGACCAAAGTTAACAGCACAAAAAGGCAAGATCCGACGAAGCCACTGTTCGTCGGAGTTCTTGCCTTTCATTTTTTTCGGTGGCTATGGGATGCACATGGATTTGGTTATTCTTATAAGACTTTTTTGCTCACCAAGCGGATTATAGCGATAAAATTAGATAGAAGCCAAATGTATAGTCATGTCAAATTGTTTTTTATTGCACAAATATATTCTTTTGATTATTTAATCATCGGACTAAGTTCCATATAATTTCGCTGGTTCATCTGCAGTAAGTGTAAAGGAGGAAATGTAATGGATGAGATGCAAGCGTTGCTGGACGATTTATATTTGGTATGCCAGCCAATTATGTTGTGTTCGCATACAAACAACAGTATCGATGGGTACGAAATTTTATTGAGATCACGAAAGCTGTGTGCTTTCCCCGAAAAAATGTTCTTGTGGTTCATTGAGAAGGAAGAACGCAATTCCAAATTGATGGCTTATTATTTTAGGGAACTGAAAAAATTGATTGCGAGCCACCGCAACACCAAGCTATCGCTTAACCTTCATCCGAAACAGTTACAGCATCCTTCCACGTGGGGGTTTTTGGACAGCATTTCCTTGATGAGAAAAAATGTCTCCATCGAACTGACTGAACACTACTGCGCATTCGATCCAGCTGAAGGAGCGGATATGCTCCAAACCTATATCTCCAAACTGAAGACAAAGGATTTTTCGCTGGCGATTGATGATATAGGCAGTGGCCAAAACAACTTTGAATTGGTGACCAAAAATATCCAAAACATCCATACAATCAAAGTTTCGTTGTTGAATTTCAGAAATCTCAATGAAGAGGTCACGTTCCATTTCTTGAACAGCTGGCTTACTTTGTCAAACCATTACAATCTCAAACTGATTGTTGAGGGTGTTGAATCGGAAAGAATCAGCAACAAGCTCAAAAACCTAGGCATGGTTTATCAACAAGGCTATTACCATGGAAAAGGCCAAGTATTGTGCTGACCTTTATTTGAACGCTTCCTCCGGTTAGAGGTGTCTTGCCGGAGATAAATATCCAAAAAGGATGATCACCTCCGACCACCGCGGCTTCGCCGTAGGACAGTTACCGAAAGTCAGGCCAGCTCCGGCGAGCATTCGCTCCCCGGAGTTGGGCTTTTGGGCGCTATCTGTCCTCCGATTAGGCGGGCGCTTATCGGAGCTGGCGGTTTCCTCCTGTTAAGGGATCCTCTGCCGGAGGAGAACATCCAAAAAGAGGATCACCTCCGACCACCGCGGCTTCGCCGGAGGACAGTTACCGAAAATCAGCCCAGCTCCGGCCAGCATTCGTTCCCCGGAGTTGAGCTTTTTGGCGTTATCTATCCTCCGATTAGGCGGGGGCTTATCGGAGCTGGCAGTTTCCTCCTGTTAAGGGGTCCTCTGCCGGAGGAGAACATCCAAAATGAGGATCACCTCCGACCACTGCGGCTTCGCCGGAGGACAGTTACCGAAAGTCAGCCCAACTCCGGCGAGCATTCGCTCATCGGAGTTGGCGACCTTCCTCGCACCACAGATTCATGCCCCCAACCAACACAAAAACCCCCGGAATTCGGGGGTTTACTATCTTTTGACATTCATTCCTTCATTCCAACCGCACCGTTTCGATCCGCGCTTGCTCGATCGCAGCAGCTGTATGCGTATACGGCACCAGTTCGGAATAGATCTGGTTGATCTCGAGCGGCGTGAAAATGTCGGGCAGCTCGGCCATGTCCTTGATGATTTCGCGCACAATCATGCTTCGGTTCATGACTTTGACGCGGCCTGACCGGACGTACATTTTCTTCAGCGTGCACTGATCGCTGAAAACGACATAAGATTTGAACGCATCAGCCTCGAGCGCCAGCTGACGTTCCAACGACGAGATGCGGCTCTCATTTTGCCAAATCGGGTTGTAAAACTGCTGCTTCGGACCCCGTTTCATCGTCTGGGTCCAATAACGACTGTCTTCGTCGCCGAAAATGCAGCCGCTGAAATTCTTCGACTCGAACACATAGATACCGGTCCGTGCAATCATCACGAGATCAATATCGATCGTGGTCCCATCGCTCTTCGGCAAATGAAGATGAGGCAACAGCCGATTCGGCTCGCCCAATTTTTCCAAGTGACTGTAAATCATGAACTCGCCACTCGTCCCCTTGTCCAGCAGCGTCCCGGCAAAACTGCGCCCGCTCGCGGAACCGTTGCCCGACTTGACGTAGCGGATGTGAATCATCCGTGCCGCGATAAGAAAAACGAGAATGATAAAAAATAAGAAGGTCTCCAAATCGGTGCTCTCCTTCAGAATGGTTTTGTCAGCCGCGAAAATTGGCCGGACTTCCCGACGGCTAGCGCTGCGTTAAGTTTCGATCCACTCGCGGATTGTTACCGCTATCATTTTCGGATTATCCAAACAGAGGATTCCGATGAACGGCCTCACGCTAAATCGATTTTACTATATTATCGGAAGTTAGACTACAACTTTATTCATGAAATTTCGGATACCTGACTGAGCGTACGCCGGGAAGGGTTTTTCACCGGTGAGATGATTCTCTGCCGGAGGAAAACATCCCGAAAGAACATCACCTCCGACCAACGCGGCTTCGCCGGAGTTCGGCCTCCCACCACGCTTCCTCCTCCGGCGAACATTCTCTCCCCGGAGTTGATTTCGCGGGCGCACCGCTGTCTTCCTATGAGCGCTCTCCTCATCGGAGCTGGCAGTTTCCTCCGGTTAAGGTTCTGTCGCCGGAGGAAAACATCCCAAAAGATTATCACCTCCGACCACCGCGGCTTCGCCGGAGTTCAGCTGCCTGCCATGCTTCCTCCTCCGGCCAGCATTCGCTCCCCGGAACTGGCTAGCCGTCGCAAGAATGTCCTCCGATGAGCGCTCCGCTCATCGGAGCTGGCAGTTTCCCCCTGTAAAGGGCTTCTCTGCCGGAGAAAACCACCCAAAAAGATCATCACCTCCGACCACCGCGGCTTCACCGGAGTTCGACCGCCAACCGCGCACCCTCCTCCGGCTAACATTCGCTCCCCGGAGCTGGCTAGCTGACGCAACGCTTTTCTCCGATGAGCACCCCGCTCATCGGAGCTGGCAGTTTCCTCCGGTAAAGGGGTTCCTCGCCGGAGGAAATCCTCCAAAAAGACGATCACCTCCGACCACCGCGGCTTCGCCGGAGTTCGACCGCCGCACCACGCACCCTCCTCCGGCTAACATTCCCCCCCCGAAGCTGAACTACCCGGCACCACACCAACTCCGACGAGCACCCGCCTCGTCGGAGTTCACCCGCCCACTAGGTATTTCCAAAATAATCTTGTTTCTGGAACATACTGAAAAGACCGATGGAATTTGCTCCATCGGTCTTAAAAATATTGCACTCGATCGTCTATCTGACTGATTTCTCAACTGCTGCTTGCTTTACCTCAACGAACCTGATTTCGACGTGCTTGCCCAAAGCTTGCGCTATGTCTTCTAGCATGGAGAATGATGGTTCCGTTCTGGCGCTTTCGATCCTCGCAATGGTCGAGCGTGATTTGTTCACCTTTTTGGCGAATGCAGTCTGGTTCAATCCTGTTTGTTGTCTTAATTCGAATAACAGGTCTGCAAAATCTAATTTTGCTTGTTCTTCTTCAAATGCCTGTTTGAACTCGGAACTTTCGGACTTCCGTCGCTTAATCGCTTCACTGTTCTTGCTCAATTGCCATCCCTCCTCTTGTTTTTAGCAAACCAGAATACTTTTTTATAGCCTTTGCTCTGAGGATTGTTAATTTTTATCTTATTTCAATTATACACCTCATTGTAGCAAGTAAGCTACAATTGTCCAATTTATTTTGAAACACTTGCTTCCAAATTAATCCAAATCGTTACGGACCTCTCCACTTCATCGCATCAACATGCGCCTGTTTCGTCTCATCATCCGCTAAAGTATACCGACTCAATTCATTGTATATTTGTTCGATTTCCAAAGGCGTGAAAATTTCCGGCCGCTGCGTCATGTCCTCTATGATTTCGCAGGCCAGCTCATCCCGGTTCATCACCTTCACTTCCGGTGAATAGACAAGCATTTTCTTCAGGAAGCACCGCTCGCTGAAGACGATATAGTTATGAAAAACCTCGTCACCCAGCCCAAGATGCCGCTTCAGAAAACTGATGTGCTTCTTGTTCTGCCAGATAGGATTGTAGAATTGAAAATGCCGGCCGCCTCTGAAAATCTGTTTCCAGTACCTGCTGTTCTCATCCCCGAAAATCCAACCACTGTAATTTTTCGACTCGAAAACATAGATTCCGGTTGTTGAAATCATGATCAAGTCGATTTCGGTGGTTGTCCCATCTCCTTTCGGCAGATAGACATTCGTCAACAATTTGTGCTCCTCGCCCAAATCCTCCAAACAGGAATAGATCAGGAACTCTCCGAAGTTGCCGGTGTCAAACAGAGTATCGAAAACGCTATTGCCGCTTGCGTCGTTGTATGCGGTCCTTTGGTATCGGTTGTATCTGTTAGGTTTCTTCTGCTTCGGCGGGGCTACACTAAATTCCTTATACAAACCAACAACCAGAAGAAAAATCAGTATTATTTCCAAATTCAGCAGCTCCTTTACTGGGACAGGCATCAGGAAGGCATCAAAGCAATCAAAGATAATATACGCGAATCGACGATAAATGATTGTCGCTTTACTAGATTTTTAATCGGTTCTCTTCTCCTGTTAACGTTCCTTCGCCGGAGTAGCGAACCCCGAAAGACTATCACCTCCGACCACAGCGGCTTCGCCGGAGTTCGTCCGCCCGCCACTCTTCCTCCTCCGGCCAGCATTCGCTCACAGGAGCTGAGTAGCCGGCTCAAGTCCGTCCTTCGATGAAAGAACCGTTCATCGGAACTGGCACTTTCCTCCGGTTAGGATCCTCTCGCCGGAGGAAATAACCCAAAAAAATCATCACCTTCGACCAACGCGGCTTCGCCGGAGTACGTCCATCCACCAATCATCATCCTCCAGCCAGCATTCTCTCCCCGGAGCTGGCTAGAGGTCGCAATGGATAGGTTACACTTAACTGGACAAATTCATTGAGGTCTATATAATAGAACTTAATATAATCAAAAGGAGAATATAATCCCCATGACACCACGTCCAAGAAGAACCTATACCGATGACTTCAAAAACCAGATGGTACTCCTCTACCAAAACGGCAAGCCGCGAAAAGACATATTGGCCGAGTATGAGTTGACCGCATCAGCTTTCGACAAATGGGTACGCCAATCCCAATCGTCGGGCTCATTTAAGGAAAAAGACAACCGTACTCCCGAACAGGAAGAAATGATACGCCTACGTAAAGAAAATGAGCGCCTAAGGATGGAAAATGATATTTTAAAGCAAGCGGCGCTGATACTCGGACAAAAATAAAAGTTATCCAGGCAAATGCCGGTAAATACCCAGTATCAGCGATGTGCGAATGCCTAGATATCGCCAGAAGTACCTATTACTACGAAGCCAAGAGTAGCCCATCCGATGATGAATCGCTAACAGAAGAAATCCAGGAAATCTTCCGAGCCAATCGGCGTACCTATGGCACGCGGCGGATCAAGAAAGAGCTGTCCAAAAAAGGTAAAGTCGTTTCTCGCAGGAAAATCAGCCGCATCATGAAGAAGTTGGGACTACAATCCTGTTACACGGTAGCCCACTATAGGGTCCATCAACCGAAGAGCAATGAATCGGATCTGGGGAATACGCTGAACCGTGAATTCAAAACAGCCAATCCACATGGCGCAATCGTTAGTGACCTGACTTACGTCAGAGTTGGGAAGAAGTGGAACTACTTGTGTGTCCTGCTCGATCTGTACAACCGAGAAATCATCGGTTATTCGTGTGGTGAGTACAAAACGGCAGAGTTGGTCCTGCAAGCTTTCCATACAGTCAAGGCCCCTTTGTCGTCCATTCAGCTCTTTCATACGGACAGGGGCAGCGAGTTCGATAATCAACTGATTTCTAAACTATTGGATACTTTCGACATCGTCCGCTCCCTCAGCGCCAAAGGTTGCCCTTACGACAACGCTGTTGCCGAAGCGACCTTCAAATCAATCAAGACAGAATTCGTATACCAAGAAACATTCGAAACAATAGCAGAACTTCAGATTAAGTGGTTTGACTATGTGCATTGGTACAATCATATCCGTCTGCACAGCACATTGGACTACATGGCCCCTGTGGAGTACCGCCGCCAATTGGCGGAAGCAAACTGCGAATAAAACAAGACGAGGCTGGCTTGCGTACCATTGACATGGAGGGGCGGCAGGATAGGCTTTGGGGCTGGCCCATATTTCGATTCTTGAAAATTTGGAGACAGGCCAGTTTATCCTACCGCCAGAGGCTCCGTGTCAATGGCAGCCGTGTATACCCTCAAATCATTTTTGACACCTTATTATTTTTGTCCGAAAAAGTGTTGACAGTCCACTGCTCATCGGAGCTGACGTTTTCCTCCGGGCAGGGGCTTCCTCGCCGGAGGAAATCACAAAAAAAATCATCACCTCCGACCACTGCGGCTTCGCCGGAGTTCGGCCTCCCACCACGTTCTCTCCTCCGGCCAGCATTCGCTCCCCGGAGGTGGGATAACCGGCACAGCACTGTCTTCCGACGAGCGCCCTCCTCGTCGGAGCTGACGCCCACCTCCGGGCAGCTGCCTTCCCACCAACGGAAATATCGAAATGAAAAAGGAGATTAATACCGCCCTAGCGGTACCAATCTCCTTTATTGAATCTTACTTTTGCGTGCTAATACATCCTTCAGTTTCCATTCAATCTCATTAACTATCCTATTCTCCCATCACCATTACATGGCAAGTACGGTTGCGAACCCGATTCTGATCAAAATCAATAAAGTAGATATATCCTACCGATCCGATTTCCAGTTTCCCTTCACTGAGAATAAAACTTTCACTAGCGCCGAAGAAAGATGCACGGATATGCGCATCGCCATTCAGAATGGTTCCCGGATCGCTTGGGTAATTCGGATCATCCAATTCCATCAAAAAGTCCAAATGTTTCGGTCCTGGATAGCGATAATTTGTATTTTCGGATAGTTCTCTAGGAATGATCCGATCCAAGATCCGGTTCAGGTCAACATGCAGAAATTCGTCCCCATTGAAGTCTGTATCATGAACATACTCTTCGAAAATGACAGAACAGGTTGTATGAGGGGATTGTATCACGCAAACCCCATTGGTTATGCCACTATCAGCGATGATCTGTTTTACTTCATCAGTAATATTGTGATAGGTGACCCGACTGCCGTTGGAAGTCAATGTCAACTGCTTTTTGACAAACTTCATTTTACCGCCTGCCTTTCTTTGATTTCTGCAACCTTTTCGATCATCTGACGCAGGATGTCGGCTGGATCTGCTGCACACACAATGCCACTCGTTCCTCCAGTGCCGTCCGCACCAGTCAGTAAAGCATCCTCTACGTCCTTGACAGCAGATATCCCAGCAGCTTGCAGCATCAGGATATCCGGATTGATTTCACGAACCGCCCTGTTTGTTTCGATTTTATAAGAGTCATCACTGGCTTGGCCCGTTCCGATCAGTGCTGTCGGTTCACAGACCATCACATCGGGTGAAAGTAAGGCGATGGCGCGGGCTTCTTCAATAGAGTCTGCACAGGCAATCGTCAAGATACCCAGTTCATCCGAGCGCTTGATTGCTTTGACAAGCTCTCCCAATTCCATTTGGTGTTCCGCGTGATTCAAGAAGGTCGCATCAACCCCAGCCTCACTCAACGCTTCCGGCAAAATGTATCCCATGCCTCTGCCGACTTCGATCCCATCAAGATGCTGAACTGTGATGAATAGACGCTTTGTGGCCTGACGGATTTTGGTGACATCCACATGCTGGACTGTAAAAAGAATATCAATATCATGTTTTTCAGCTAAAGCATCCGCTGCTTTTGCCAATGATAAAGCTTTTTCCCCATACAAGTATGCCTTTGGATTCACAACGAAAAACGGTGTTCTGAGTTTGCGTTTAGTATTCATAGGTGCCTCCTAACCTTCATAAGATTCAGTATGAAAAACAGTGTAGTAGTGCGTCAACATCTCTGCCATCCCATTATTAGCGATCTTTTTCAGTTCAAAATAATCTTTTGGATCAGCTTCTTGAATGTCATTCAGTGCTTTGGTGATGAAATCAGTGAAAATATTGATTTTGCGAATACCGCCCAATGCACAACGTTCCAAGTTTTCATCCCCTGAGGAAGAGCCGCCATGCAATACAAGTGGGACATCCATTGCGGCATGGATATTTTTGAGTACTGTAAAATCAATCTTGGGTGTGCCCACATAATGACCATGAGCAGTACCAATCGATACTGCCAGCGAATCAACACCAGTCAGCTGTGCGAAAGAGACTGCCTCTTTCGCATCCGTGTAAATGGAATCACTCGTTCCGGTTGCTTCCAAACTGTTTCCGGAGCCGACATGGCCAATTTCAGCCTCGACAACCACTCCAAATTGATGAGCATAGTCTGCAATGGCTTTTGATCGACGAACATTTTCTTCGAAGGAATCTTCTGATGCATCCATCATCACCGAAGTGAACCCTAATTCGATTGCTCTCTTAATGAACGCTTCATCTTGACCATGATCCAAGTGCAGCGCTACTGGAGATGTGCTTTTTTCCGCCAAAAACTTTCCAATCAAGGCAGCTTCTTCCAGACTCAACATGTCGCTGTGGGATTGGGCAAAAGCAAGAATCAAAGGTTTCTTCAGCTTTTCAGCTGTCTGGACATAGGTACGCGCGCTGTCCAGATCGAAAAAATTAGCCGCAGGTACAGCGAAATTCTTTTTTTCTGCATAATCAAACATTTCTTTTGTCGTTACAAGCATATTCAGAATCCCTACTCTCTGATTTTTCTCTCAATCTCAGCATACATCTCTTCAGTGCCGAATCCGGTCAATAACGGAAGCCCCATAATGACTTTATCTTTAATGGAATCTGGCACTACCGTAGTGCTCACTATGATGTCATAGTCATCGATCCGCTTCATTTCATCCGCAATTTTGGACTGGTACAACTTCACTTCATCCGTTAGCCCTTTACCGCGCAACCACTCTTTTACTTTATTCGTAACGATGGTTGATGTCGCTACACCTGTACCGCACATGATCAATAATTTTTTCATTTTGAATTCCTCCTATTTGGTTGCTTTCGCTACTTGCCTATTAGGCATGATTTTATTGACGTACACTAATCCCATAAGTACTACCGTGCCGATTAGAGCCAAACCGCCCCAGCTCAACACTTTAGTTAAACCAACGTACATCCAGGTTGTCCATAAGCCACCTTCGGCCAAGGCAGTAATCATGGCATTTCCTTGCAGATCAAAGTTGGCTGCCTGTGCAGAGGCTGTTACTAATGGCGCTACCCAAGATGTGATGTACAAAATGCTGACCATGTAAAGAGAACCTGCAATCACCGTACGAATGATGTTTCCATTAAACACAGCCGCCATCAGACAGATCAGGAACGGAATCGTTGCCAAATCTCCGAACGGTAAAGTTGTGTTTCCAGGCAAGATGACTGACAACAAGATAGTGATCGGCACCAACAGCAAGGAAGAAGATAACACAGCCGGATGGCCTACTGACAAAGCAGCATCCATACCAATATACAATTCACGGCCCGGGAAGCGTTTTCTTACGAATTCATTCGCTGCTTCAGAAATAGGCGTCAACCCTTCCATCAACAATGAGACCATTTTTGGCATGATGACCATGACAGCGCCCGTCTTAACAGCCAATTGACCGGTTCCAGCTACATCATATCCAGCCAAAACTCCGATGACTAAGCCGATCATAAAGCCCATAACGGTTGAATCACCGAAAACACCAAATTTATTTTGAATCGTTTCGGGATCGGCCTTCCAATCTTTAATCCCTGGAATTCTGTCGAATAACCAGTTCATAGGAAGTGCAAAAACAAATCCTGGTGCTGCGGTTCCGTGCGGAAAAGTGATGTTCGGGAAGCCATAGAACTTATTGACGACTGGCCCCAAGATATCCCCCATCAACAAAATCATCATCAAGTAAATGACTGTTGCGGCAATTCCCATCGCAAAGTTATCTGTCAACGCATACACCAATGAAGCAATAAAGGCTGCATGCCAGATATTCCAAATGTCCACGTTCAATGTTTTCGTTAACCCAACGATAATCAGGATGACATTGACGGCAACACCTATCGGAATAGCCAGACTCCCCAGAATCGTCCCATAGGATATAGCAGCCGCAGCCGGCCACCCCACATCGATTGTAGTCAGCGTCAGACCAAAGCGCTCCACCATTTGTTGAGCCGCCGGTCCTAAGCTGTTACCCAATAGATCGATCACCAAGTTCAATCCTACAAATCCAACCCCTACCATCAGAGCTGACGTGAGTGCTTTTCCTGGCTTCGTTCCCAATACCACACCAAAAATGAAAATCAAAATCGGTAAGACAACGATTGATCCCAAATCCACAAACCATTGCAATGCATCTAACATTTCTTTTCCTCCTAGCTTAATCCATATTTTTGAATGATTTCTTGATACTCTTCCTTCTGATCAACTTTCATCAATAATTCCAAAACACCTTCTTGTTGGAACATTTCAATCAAACGTTGCAACATTTCCAACTGTTCATGAGGCTCTTTCAGCGCCAGCATAAATAGCAGCGATACGGAAACCTCTTTGTCATTCGTTCCCATTTCTAAGAACGACAATGGTTTCTCCAGAGACATGAACCCCACCTGGGATTCTTTAACATATTCACTGTCTGTATGGGGGATAGCTACCCCAATACCGTTAATTTCCAAACCTGTGGGAAAAACTTCTTCCCGTTTGATGATATTGGCTAAAAAATCTTGATTGACACAATTGTTTTCCGATAATTCGTCTGCTAACATTTGAAATGCAACTTCCTTAGAAGACACATTCTTTTTTAACAACGCAATCTGATGGTTAAAAAACATGCCCCGTTCCTCCTCTCAGAAGCCGCTCGTACAACTCCTCTTTGTTCTTACTTTCTACAACCCAATTTATTTCCTCCGGAGAGTTAAAAAGATCATAAATCGATGCAATCAATTCTTTTGCTTCTGTCATGTCTTCCTCAGCTATTGCCAATAAGACCACCAATTGGACTCGGCTCATTCCCCACTTGATAGGTGATTCCAAAGCCATAAACGTGACCTTGGTTCGGATAACCGTTTGTGGTTCAGCATGGGGAATGGCGACACCCGTCTTCAATCCCGTACTGCCCAACTCTTCTCTTTCAAACAGTGTCTTTTTGAAGTCACTCGTTACAAACCCTCGCTCAAAATAATCATCGGCTAAATAATTCAGAATCGACTCCTTCGATTCGAATGCCTGCTTCACATACAGGAAGTCTTTATCCAGATACTTACTGAGTACTGTCGAATTCTGATATTGTTTCGAATGAAAACTCTTTTCGTACTGGCTCAAGTTGCTGATATAGGCAGATATTTTTCCGACTTCTTCCGGTGTAGGCAGCGCTGAAACATACATAATTTCTACTGGCAAAGTATCCAACGGAATGGTCGAAATGATTAAATCAACATTCGCCAGAGAAGCTGTATGCAGTTTATCGGAACTGGTGATTTCCAATATCACATCAGCCGACACATTCTGCTTTACACGATTAAAGATCAATTCGGACGTCGCCAGCCCTGAATGGCACACAATCAGGATATGCTTCGTCACCCGGATCCTTTCAAATGCCAGTTGAAAATGGATTGTCAAAAAGGTCACTTCATCCTCGGTCAACGATACTGCATATTCCCGCTCGATATCACCGATCACAAACTTGGTCAGCGTAAACATCGTAGAATATTGCTTCTTGATGCTGTCCCTCAGCGGATTGATGATAAGAATGTTGTTTCTCAGCCGATGGATCATCGGAACGATGTGGGCTATCAAAGCCTGGGCAAGTAATTCATTGTCCGTCAGATCCACGTCCAATAAGTCCGACATATTCCGGATCATCTTATTGGTGACCAACAACATTTTGTCTTTATTGTTCGCGACCTTCAGATAAGGCTCTACACCATGTGCCAACAACAAGGAACAAATATATTGCACATCTTCATCCGTCAATTGAATCATCAGCTCGACAGCAGCTTTTTCTGCAAAGGATATTCCCTGCATATAGAGTTTCATCCGATTCATTTCGTCAAAAACCAAGTTTGACTGTTGGACGATATGATAGCCCAATTGCGCACGTGACAAGAAAATTTCAAGCGAAAAAAGTAATGAATCCACAAAATAACTATTCAGCGGACGCCCCAACAAAATGGCCAAATCTGAGACGAAGCGTGAGACAAGAGCCACTGTCTTCTCCTGAAAAATAGTCTGAATAGCAGGTGCATCCAGATTTGAATTGTCGATGTAATGATCCAACAACGCCTTGAACACACGCTGGCGAGAACACTCATCCGATTCCAGAATCAAGTGTGAATGGGTCAGGTATGCGTTCACTTCATGATCCTGGCAAAACCGGATGATTTCATCCACATCTTTCTTGATGGATTGATGACTGACGAAAAAATAATCTGCCAGAGCTTGATACGTCATCGGTTTATCGGAAAAAAGATAGTTTGCGAAAATAAATACTTTTCGGTATTCCGGTGAGTATTCATCGAATGATGTAGTATTTTCGACAAATAAACTCGTCACCTTTTTCCTTGCATTGCTTTCGCCTTCGATTTTGATGCCCTTTCGTGGTAAGCGGGAGATGTGTAACCCTGTTCCCTCCAGCTTCTCTTCCAAATGAGTCAAATCTGTATAGATTGTTTTCGAAGAAACGTATAGTTTCTTTTGAAAATGCACTGCTGGCAAATACTCTGTTTCTTCCAACAGCAATTGCAATAACCCTTGTTCTCTTTTACTTAATAACATTTTCCTAAACCACCTCCGGAAGCGCTTCCTTGATTCTTATACTATCCCACAATAAGTTTTCCGTAAATAATATCTCGCTACCACATTAATGTGGAAACACGAACAATCGCTTACGCCATCATGTTCCTGCGGTTAAAGTAGATCCCGTCCGAGCTGCCGATTACATCCTGGAAGGAGCCTTTCTACCGGAGGTGAACATCCATAAAGATCATCACCTCCGACCGCGGCGGCTTCGCCGGAGTTCGGCCTCCCCACCACGCACTGTCCTCCGGCCAGCATTCGCTCCCCGGAGTTGAGCTACCTGGCGCAGAACTGTTCTACGATGAACGCCCTCCTCGTCGGAGCTTATGATTTCCTCTGGGCAGCAGCCTTCCCGCTGGAGGAGAACACCCAAAAAGATTCATCACCTTCGACCAACATTCGCTCCTCGGAGGTGACATTCTCCTCCGGGCAAGGGCTTCCTCGCCGGAGGAAATCATCCAAAAAGATCATCACCTCCGACCACCGCGGCTTCGCCGGAGTTCAGCTCTCGCAACACAACCTCCTCCGGCCAGCATTCGCTCCCCGGAGTTGAGTTAGCCGGCGCAAGACTGTCTTCCGATGAGCGCACTGCTCATCGGAGCTGACGTTTTCCTCCGGTGAGGGGTTCTCCGCCGGAGGAAAACACCCAAAAAGATGATCACCTCCGACCACCGCGGCTTCGCCGGAGTTCGGCCCCCCACCGCGCATCCTCCTTCGGCCAGCATTCCCTCCCCGGAGTTGAGTTAGCAGGCGCGAGGCTGTCTTCCGACGAGCGCTAGCTCCGTCGGAGCTGACACGTATATAACAAAGCACACCCTCAACCGGCATCGCTGCTAGTTGAGGGTGTGCTTGTTCTACAAATCATTACTAAATCATACCTTAAACATTTTCATTTGCGAAGGCAATCACTTCGTCACGAAGCTTGTCATTTGCCAAACCATCAAGTGATTCGACAAATTTCCAGACCTCTTGTCGGTCATAGGTTGTGGCATTGCCGACGAATATTTTTTCGAAGACTTGATTGTCGGATAATTGTCCATCAACCAGCAATTCTTCGTACAATTTCTCGCCAGGGCGGATGCCGGATTCCACGATTGGAATTTCCGCTTCCGTATACCCGGATAACTTGATCATTTTGCGGGCCAAATCGGAGATTTTGACAGGTTCGCCCATATCCAGGATGAAGATTTCTCCCCCTTTGGCCAGCACGCCGGCCTGCAGAACCAGACGGCTTGCTTCCGGAATCGTCATGAAGTAGCGGATCATGCGCATGTCGGTGACAGTGACCGGACCGCCTTTTTCGATCTGCTCTTTGAAGACAGGGATGACGCTGCCGCGGCTGCCCAATACATTTCCGAATCGGACTGCAGCGAATTTGGTTTTACCCGGTTCATTCAAGGAAGTCACCAGGATCTCTGCGATACGCTTCGTCGAACCCATCACGTTTGTCGGGCGGACCGCTTTGTCGGTGGAGATCATCACGAAACTCTTCACTCCGGCCGCTTTGGCGGCTTCAGCCATGTTTTTTGATCCGTAGACGTTATTTTTTATTGCTTCCATCGGATTGTATTCCATCAACGGTACATGTTTGTGGGCCGCTGCGTGGAATACATGATCGGGTGTATAGGTTTCCATTACTTGGAAAATACGTTCACGATCCTGGATATCCGCAATGACCGGAATGATCTCGATCGTGCATCCGTACAGGTTGCGCAATTCTTTATCGATCAGGTAGATCGAATTTTCACCATGGCCCAGCAAGATCAATTTTTTCGGTCCGAATTTTGCGATTTGGCGGCAGATTTCCGATCCGATCGAACCACCTGCACCACTCACCAAGACCACTTCATTTTCCAACTGCTCGGCAATTTTCGTGCGGTCCAATTGCACTTCTTCGCGTCCCAGCAAATCGACCACATCAATGTTGCGGAGGCGGCTGACGGTCAGTTTGCCCTTCAGGACATCCTCGATCCGCGGCATCTGATTCACTTTCACATTTGCCCGGTTACAATATTCCAAGATGCTTTCCAACTCTTGCGGCTTCAGGGATGGGATGGCGATCGTCACCTGGTCGACGGCAAACTCCTTCACCAATGCAGGAATGTCTTCTTTCGTACCGACGACCGGGATGTCGAACAAGCGCGAATTCGCCTTGTTCCTGTCACCGTCGACAATGCCGACGATTTCGATCTCACTCGGCTGACGCAGGATGCTGTCGACGAAGATACTGCCGCCAGCACCGGCCCCGACAACCAACGTGCGGACCTTCTTGTCGATCGGCACATTGTTCTTTTTAAGCTTGCCATCATTCCATTCATGATAGAAACGCCAGAACACACGCGATCCGGGCAGGAACACCAAACTGAACATGTACATCAGGAAAATGTAGCGGAAGCTGACACCTTTGATGAAAAATAACGAAATGAGTGCCGAAATCGCATAGGATACCGTCATCAAAATCGTCGACTTCCCGACTTCATAGATGCTTGTGTAGCGGACGATCCTCGCAAATAAGTGACTGCGCAGCCCGAGCAGAATGTAACTGCCGATGCAGACACTCACCATGACGAAAAAGAACGTTTGCGGCGGCCCAATATACGCCTGGATCAACCAGTAGGCCAATAACGCGGATACGAAAATAAAAAATGAATCCAGTAAAATTAAAACCATTGCCTTTTGTTTGCGTGATAAATTAAGCGACATATCTCAGTACTCCTCCTAAAAAACTTCCTTGACGCTTGCTGTCTTCTTACAACATCTCAACTTTATGTCCAAATCTATGGGAACCTGAGCAAAAAGCTGTCCCCATCGAGAAAAATTGTTGCCTTTGTTCGGAAAGCGGCCACTTCCCAAAGCCAAAATCCGCTTCGGAACGGGCAGATGCGCCTTCTTAAAACCGGATCGAACGATGGAAATCCAACAGTGAATAAAATTTCCTTAACATATCATATTGTACTATATCATTCTTGAAATAACTATAATTATTTTACTGAAATTCAGAATTAACTGTGCCGAAAAATACGTCCTCTTGCTCCTTGCGAAAAAAACACGCTGCCATCCGCATTGATGAATAAAATGCGGATGGCAGCGTGCTTTCGTTCGGTTTTTGCGCCGGAGAAGAGGATCCCGAGCGGGTTGTCTCCTCCGGTCAGGCGGGCCTCGCCGTAGTTGGGCTACGGGAAAATGACCGTGCTCCGGCAAACACATTTTCAAAGGAGTTAGGCTTCCCAGCACGAAATGTGCTCCGATGAAGAGAGCGTTCATCGGAGCTGGGCACACCTTTGGCGTTATAACGCGCGGATGATATCCCCTACTGCATTCTCATATGCATCCAGATTTTCGGGCGTTTGACACTTACGAATCGAAAAAGCATCCGGAAAGCCCGAGAGGGCTTATTTTTTTTGTCAAATTTATCGGTTATATTTTGCGTGACTTCGCGTGATTTGTTATAATGAAAATAAAAAGGGGCTGTTCTTATGCGGTTGAAAGTTTCAAAATCTAAAAACGCTGCCTCCTTCTACGTTACCAAAACCATCTATGAGAACGGAAAGGAACGAACCATCACGGTAGAGAAGCTCGGCACTGAAAAGGAACTCCGTGAAAAACTGGATGGGCAAGATCCTTATGCATGGGCAAAAACGTATGTGTCGGAGCTTACTGCGAAGGAAAAAGAAAACCAGCGAGAAATCCTCGCTCCCTTATCCCCTATCAAACAAATCGAAAAAAATCACCCTTGTCTATTCAATGGCGGCTACCTGTTCCTCCAGGATATTTATTATGATTTAAAGTTAGACAAGATTTGCCAAACAATCAGCGACCGGCACAAGTTCAGCTTTGATCTAAATAGCATCCTCTCCTATCTGATTTACGGCCGAATCATTTATCCCGCTTCCAAGAAGGCCACTCATGAACTATCCCAAAAATTTCTGGAGCGACCCTCTTTTGAACTGCAGCATGTATATCGAGCGCTGGAAGTGCTGGCAAAGGAATTCGATTGGATTCAGGCCCAACTCTATAAAAATAGTCTGGCTATTCTTCCTCGGAATACGCGCGTCCTCTTCTACGACTGTACAAATTTCTTTTTCGAAATCGAACAGGAGGAGGGGTTAAAACAATACGGCTTGTCGAAGGAGCATCGGCCCAATCCGATTGTGCAAATGGGGCTTTTCATGGATGGAAACGGCATGCCACTGGCATTCTCAATTCAGAAGGGGAATACGAACGAGCAGACAACCTTGAAACCCTTGGAGAAGAAGATCCTTTCAGATTTTGAATTATCTCAATTCATAGTGTGTACGGACGCAGGATTGGCATCGACAGCTAACCGCAAGTATAACAATCTAGGAAACCGGGGCTTCATAACTGTTCAATCCGTCAAAAAACTGAAAGCCCATCTGAAGGATTGGGCGTTGGACCCGAAGGGTTGGCGGCTAGCTGGCCAAGACGAATCCCCTGAAGATGGCTATGATGTGAGGCAACTTTCTTATGATTCGAAAGAAGACCGGAACAAGAACTTTTATAAAGTGCGATGGATCAATGAAGATGGTCTAGAACAAAGACTGATTGTCACTTATTCTCTGAAATACCGCATTTATCAGGAGCAGATTCGCAATCGTCAGGTGGAGCGCGCACAGAAACTAATTGATACCACTCCTCAAAAATTCAAGAAAGCCAACCAGAACGACTACAAACGGTTTATCGAGCAAATCCCCTACACCTCTGATGGTGAGAAAGCAGAAAAGGTTGCGTTCTCCTTAAATCAAGATGTAATCAATAAAGAAGCTCGGTATGATGGCTTTTACGCTGTATGTACGAATCTAGCAAGTTCCGCTGAGGAAATTATAGCCATTAACCACAGGCGTTGGGAAATCGAGGAAAGCTTTCGCATCATGAAAAGTGAACTGAGGTCCAGACCCGTCTATCTGAGTCGTGACGATCGCATTATTGCTCATTTTATGACTTGTTTCATCTCACTTATGGTAGTGAGGGTGTTGGAGAAAAAAATGGGAGAAAAGTTTACTTGCCAAGAGACCATCACAAAACTAAGGGAAATGAACTTCATGGAACTCCGTGGCGAGGGATTCATTCCGGCCTATACTAGAACAGATTTCACAGATTCCCTACATGAAGCCTTTGGCTTCCGAACAGACTATCAGATTCTCCCTACAAAAAAAATGAAAAAAATTTTTAAAATGACCAAAACCACGAAAAAGGTACGCACTTTTTAACAAAATAAAAAAGCCGAAAAAAGCTGTAATAGCAGCATTTTCTCGGCTTTTTTCCTTCTACAAGTGTCAAAGACAGGATTCTTGAAATAACTATAATTATTTTACTGAAATTCAGAATTAACTGTGCCGAAAAATACGTCCTCTTGCTCCTTGCGAAAAAAACACGCTGCCATCCGCATTGATGAATAAAATGCGGATGGCAGCGTGCTTTCGTTCGGTTTTTGCGCCGGAGAAGAGGATCCCGAGCGGGTTGTCTCCTCCGGTCAGGCGGGCCTCGCCGTAGTTGGGCTACGGGAAAATGACCGTGCTCCGGCAAACACATTTTCAAAGGAGTTAGGCTTCCCAGCACGAAATGTGCTCCGATGAAGAGAGCGTTCATCGGAGCTGGGCACACCTTTGGCGTTATAACGCGCGGATGATATCCCCTACTGCATTCTCATATGCATCCAGATTTTCTCTGATGATGTTGTCCGCGACCAGATCCGTGATTGCCTGCATATCGATGCGCGCCAGGTCGGTTTCTTCGATCGAAACAGCGACGCCTCTAAGCTTCAGTTCTTCGATGTTTTCGGTATCTTCCAATACGCCTTCCCTATCGATCAGCACCAGGTTCCTTTTTGAAAGCAAGGCCTCCGATATCGTTCCCCAGCCGGCTTTGGCGATGACGATGTCGCTGGCGGCGAGGTAGTTGTGGGTATCGAAAGTTTCGACGGGAAGCTGGACGACGGTGGCGTTGCCGGTAGCGGTGATGTTGATGCCGCTTGTGGCGAAGATGGTGCCGTTCCAGTTGGCGATTTGGATATTCAGCAGGCTGGCGGATTTGCCGCAAGTGATGAATATGCTCGGGCCGTATTGAGCTTTGATGGCTGCGATGCGGTCGGGATCGAAGCGGCGGCAGATGAAGCCGATCTGTTTTCTTGGGACAGTCAGTTCGGGTGCCGGCAGCATCAGGTCGTATTCAATGAGGAGGTCGAGTTTGGCGTAGACTTCCCTGAAACGGGCGATAAAGGTTTCGGAAAGGCCAAGGAACTCGTACTGCTCGCACCAAGTGAAGTTGGCGATGCCGATATTGCGCACACCCAATTGTTCCCCCACTTGAATGCCAATGACGCTGATGTCACTGATGACGCAGGCGACGGGCAGATCGCGCAGAATGGCGACTTCCGCAGCAACAGCGGTATCCCACCCGGCCATGAAATCGGTCAGCTCGTGCTCGAGACGCGGTATGTCGACCTGGAGACTGTTGTCCTTATTGACGAGGCCGACCTCGGTGCGGATGTCCCTGTAGGTCACGCGGTCGCCGAAACGCGCGAGGTACACGCGGGCGAAGCTGTTCTGATAGACGCCGCTCGCGAGATAAATCAGATGATCGGTCGTCTCCAAAATTTTCTCGATGATCGCCAGGCAGCGAGTCATATGCCCGAAGCCATGGGATGAAGCATAAAAGGCAAGATATTGGTTGTTCATGACTGGTCTCCTATTATGTATGTTATATTTTTATGAGAGCTGACGCCCCCGGGCTATGCATCTAAACAGATTAGCACTTTTTGTCGACTTGACTTCGTTGGAATTTACTCACTTGACCTTGAATCTTCTCCAGCAACCATTCTCTTCTCTGATGATAACGTAAAATGTTTAACACTCACTCGTAGCTTCTTCCCCAGCCACATTCAATAAGCAATTCTTAACCAACGATTTCTGATAACGCTCCACTTCTGTCTGTGAAGACATCGATAGTTCTCTGGATGTATCTTAGGCGAAGTATTGGTTTATTCCATCGCTGTTGCTGATACTCTGCATAGGGCTAATAAGCATCAGCGCCCCCCAGTTCCTAATAGTACATTACTGCTTTCACAACACAAATACGCCAATATCTTGTACGCACTAAACTAGGTATATTTTTAAATGAAATGAATTTGAGGTAACCACGCTGGCTTCTTACTCCAAATTACGCATAATTGCCAAATAACCTGTTAGATTCTATGAATAGAAGCTTTTCCAAAAATTCCGGTATCCTCAGTATAGAAAATATCCAAATTGGCTTTGTTACAAATAGAATATAGAACACATATATTGCTCGCTTAACTAAACTGTCATTACATAAAGTATTTTAGTAATATATCTAGATAGCGTTTATCTTTTGAATTTTTAACACGCTCTTTTAATATTTCTATTAAATGAGGTCGCATATTTTTATCCTTTGATATTTTTTCTAATAGTTCCTCACTGTAATTTTTCAACCAAATCGCCTTAAACTTTTTATAATCAAAGTCCTCTGGATCAACGAACAGATCATATTCGTCATCAATTCCGACAAAATCTTTCATTTTAGAGTTGTTAAGTTCTCCAATAAAATATTGTATTGCAAAAGTAACAATATGATTGTCTGCATACATTTTTTGTATACCTTTTTCTTTGTCGCTTCTAATAGTACTCAAACGTTCCTCTATGAAATTCAGAATGATATCTTCATATTCCGTTAGATGTTCTAGAGCCCCTACTCTCCAACTGTCAATGATTTCATCTAAATTTGTTATTGTTCTCATGCTCGAAAGATGCTCGTTAGCATCTCGTGATAGAATTGAGGAGAGTTTATATATATAATCGATCTGATATTTTGATTCGTCGGTAAGAGTTAATGCATAATTCGATAGTTCCTCTGAAGTATAGTCTTCATAGTAATATTTAATCAGATTGGCAAAATTTATTGGCAGTGCTCCCGAAGATGATTGTTCAATAAACTTGCTGTCCCTTTGTTTCTCAACTTCCACTAGTAAAAATTCCTCAATTATTTGGATTGCTTTTTTAGGCAAACCATTATTTTGTGTAATTCTGCTTAACCACAGAAATTTGGTATTAATATCAGCATCAAATTCAGGATAATAAAATAATATCGTCCTAAAAAGTTTGATCAAAATTTTATCTGACAGTTTTATATACTTTGCAAAATAGAACGCTGTTTTCGCTTCAGGGATAAAAATATGATAAAACACAATATTGTTGTTTTCATTTGAAAAATACTTAATTAAATTATTTGCTATACGAGTGATATAGTTTTCTATTTTATCCAGGTCTGAATAAGTAAAGCGTTCTATTTTACAAATTCGCTCAATATACTTCACATCGTCTATATTGAATGATTTAGTGATGCTCACAAAGTCAAAATAATCAATGTGAAAGTTTGATCTAACTATCCCCTTAAAAAAACCTAACTCATCCTCATCTCGAGTTTGATCATATTCTGCTTTTTCAAATTGAAGAATAATAGAGCTGCGAATATATTGTTTTATTTCTTTAAAGTTCACTGACCATAAACTATTTTCATAAAGAAACCGAATATTATCATTCAGCCTAAATTGAACATCAATATCTGAAGTTAAGTTCCCCATAGAATACATACCTTTATGGATTTCATTATGAATCTTATTTGTCAATTCAAAAAGTTTTACAGTATCTTCATAAAGAAACTGGTTATCACTTAAGAATTCAAGTATCTTATATCTTTCTTGAAACTTGTAAGGCATGCTTTGAAAAATCTCATCAACGTCAAAATTTTTCATTTCACTTTCAAGTCTATTTAAAAAATCATCAGTAAAAGGCTTATATAACCCCCTATGTGTGAACTGACCTATTCCGCCAAAATAATCTTTTGATTGAATTATTGATTGATACAATCTATACCTATTAATTTGCGAAAGATAATGTATCCACCAATTTGATTCATCAGTTGCTTCTGACAAAAGTTCTGAATAAAGATTATAAGATTCCTCCCACATCCCAAGACAGGCTAAATAAAAAGCCTTCTCATAATCCGCTTCCATGTTACATGTATTATTTTGAACAATCCTTTCCATTTCTTCATAGTCATTATTATAGGCGGGACTATCAATTGTAAAGGAAGTGTCAATCATTCTATTATCCGAGTTATCTGCCATGCAGATTATTTTATTGGCATCAAAAAAATTAGTGATTTTCTCGAACTTATTTTTTGTTTCATAAGATAGTTTTCTAGGCATTTTTTCTTTAATTTCAAAAAAATGTTCCAAATAACCGAATCCCTTATTCTTATGTTTGACCACCATTCCATTAACTTCAAAATGATAATCAAATTCAAAAACATACTTCAAGTCGTTTTTCCTTATATTTTTCAACACAAATAGAGGACTCAACTTCTGATAAATGTAATCTATTACATCATCATCAGAAGTTAAATTATCATTATCCCTAGTTTCAATTAACAGATCCATAACAGAGTCATAGCGTTCCATATAATCATCTTTTTCTGTTTCTTTGATGCTTGCTGAGTCAATTATTCTTAGGCCTTTATTTTCATAATAAACAACATCATTTTCTTCAATTTTCTCATGATCTGTTCTAATAAAAAACGGTTTATTATATCCCTCCTTTTGTAATTGCTTAACCCAGTTTAATAGAAGATTAATATTGTAGTCACCTACTCCATAACCGATAAATACAATAGTGTGTGTAGCCATAATTGTTTTCATAAGGTTACTAATAAGTGGCGAGTTTAAGTCGTAATTCATATAATCGCTTTCTTTTAGTACAACATTTTCACCTTTAATCCCCCTACTAAAATCACCGTGTACTTTTAGTAGATACCTTGATGAAGGGGCTAAAGCAACATCTTCTTCTGCACTAATATGACTATAATACTTGCCTCGCTGCAAGCATGTCTTATCTATCAAATTATCGTAGTTTGTAGTGATAATATGTACAGGATTCATAGCGAGAATCTTAAAATGTATCGGGTTGGGATTTTTATCAACACTAAAAATATCGTTCAGTATCTTATCATAAGCTTCTTCACCTTTTACATCATAAAAGATTTGAGGTATCTTTAAATATTCATCTGTAGAAAAATCACCCTCTTTTTTCTTACCATAAAGTTCATTGAAGTATCTATCTACCAATTCCCACCATTGTGGATATTCAGAAAGCGTTGAAAGACCCGCCCCAACGAAGAAAACTAGCTTCCCATATTTTGAAGCTCTCGCTATTTCTTTGATATATTCTCTATACTTTTTCACAAACACGCCCCCATTTCTAGTAACATCGTAATTAAATAAAGCTCCGTATTATATGGTACAAAAAAATTTTAATACATAAATTCCAAAAACTCCCAATTTCTCCCAAATATGTTCAATCATTGAACACCAACATCATTTGGAATACCTATATTAAATATTATTTAAAATACTATAATTCTTAAATTCAATTTTACTACACCATATCCTATTAAACTATGCTTAAAATTTGTTAAAACAAATTTCTTCAATCCCTTGTTTTTATAGCTAATATGAGATACGTTGCAGAAAATCACTAGCACGGAAAACAAAAAGAAAATCTGTCTAAATACCTTACGCGAAGGATTTAGGCAGATTTTCTTGTTAATCTAAATTAATATTTCTTTGAATGTGAGGCTTCGCCGAAGCTCTGTCATTAATATACATGTGTTTGTCCGATGAAGCCCTTTTCCATCGAAAGGCCGTACTCAGAATCCACCCTGAAATCCGGACATAACTTCTTCTCTGGAAATCAGACATCCAAAATGATCATCACCTCTGACAACAGCGGCTTCGCCGAACTACACCCTCCTTCCCGCACCCACCTCCGGCCAGCATCTGCTCCCTGGAGTTGAACTTCCCGGAACAATACTGTCTTCCGATGAGCCCTCTGCTCATCGGAGCTGGGCAGCCCGGGCCAGGCGCAAGATCTTTCCGTCTACCAGCTCAGAAATAAGTCCTAAAATTGAAGCTTCCCTTCCAACCCTTTACGAAATCGGTTACAAGCTATAGAATAATTCTATAAGGAGGCAGCATATGGCGCATAAATATCAAGTCTTTCTCGAAAATACAATTCATGATCACAATCATTTACAGACTGTATACGAGCGATTGGATTACATCTTGTTGTTCAAAGAAGCAATTAGCAATAATAACCCGAAGGAAGCTAAAGAAGCGATGGCTCGTTTCTATGAATACATTGCCTATGATCACCAAAATTATGTCCCACCGGAAGATTTGTTGGCAGCCGCTATAGGCCGTACGCAGTTCTTCCATGGGTTAATCTACTCCGCTTTGTTGGATCTGTTGGCTCCAAGTGTATTTGCCTATTCCCTTTCATTGGTACACATCGAGACTATTAATCAGATGAAAAAACCGGATGAAGCTTTTGCAATAACCTGCACAATGATTGATACGTATTGCGAATATGTTCAATCATTGAAGCGGATTCAAACAAGCGATTTTTCGACCAAAGTGTTGACATTGATAGATCTAAATATCAAGAATGTTTTGACAACGCACATTTTGGCGGATCACCTGCATCTTAATCCCGATTATCTCCAAAAAAAATTCAAGGCAGAAACCGGGCGAAACATCACCGATATCATTAACGAACGTCGGATAGCATTAGCGAAAATCTATTTACGCAGTTCCCAATTTTCAGTAACGGATGTAGCCTATGAAGTTGGTTTTTCTGATGCGAGCTATTTCGGGAAAGTGTTTCGTAAGTTTGCCGGTGTAACTCCCGGGCAATTTCGAAAAAATAAATAGGAGACCAGACGACGTGTCTGATCTCCTGTTTTGTTACGCATCGCATTTATACCAGAGTTCGATGCCATTTTGACGAACGACTTCGCCTTTGCGGAAGCCGATTTCTTCGTATTGGCCGGTTAGAGTACCTTCAAGAATCCCGGCTGTAAGTTCCAAATAATCTTTGACCACCTCTTTGTGCATTACGGGATTTTCATGCCCTACCAAAAGAGTGTCATAAGCATCGCTCAAATCCCAAAGTTTTTTGATCGAGTGGGAATAAATTTCTAGTTCTTCGCGATTCCCGCCTTCTTTATTGAAAATAATGATGCTGTCATTAATAGTATCCCCACTGAATAACAGGCGGTTGGTGCGGTCAAGATAAGAGACATGCCCAGGAGAATGGCCCGGAGTTTCATAAATTTCCAAGATACGATTTCCGAGGTCAATTGTGTCCCCTTCCTTGATAGGAATATACGGGAACAAGGTCAAATCTTTTTCTTCCGGCAATTGTTCAACCAACGCTTCGATATGCCCTTCACCAGGGAAACGAATGGGAACGCGGGTTTCGATATACCATTTCCGCATGGCTACGCTCGGATAATGCTCCTGATACAGTTGGTCATCCCTTTCGTGCATGTAGGCCTCATCAAAAGCGTACATGCCTCCCAAATGATCCAAATGGCCGTGCGTTAACAGCACTTTGATCGGTTTGTCCGTGATTTTACGGACATCGTCTATGATGTTGCCGATTCCGGCTCCGGTATCAATCAGGGCAGCGTACTCGTCTCCAACTGCGACATAATAGTTATCCAAAAAATAGTCGCTGATGTTCCAAGTATTTTCGTTAATTTGTGTTATTTGTTTCTCGATTTTGGGAGTTGTGTTTACTGCCAAATCAAATCACCCTTTCTATTTTTTATAGTCCATTAACCTCTTGAGAAATCTTTTGCATTTCTGCATCCGTCATGTTGTAGATAAAGTGGAAGCAAACAAAAATGAGAACTGCTCCAATGACCGGTAAGATACCACCCAACATCTTGATGGACGAAGCGACTTCTGTCGTTTGTGCGGCTCCGAGCGCTACATCATAACCGACAACATCCAGCAATAGCGCAATCATCGATGTGGACAGACTGGAAACAAGGAATACCAGGAACGTTATAGTGGCGCAAATAGTTCCGTCATTACGGTCTTTTGTAAGGTATGCTTGGTAGTCCACAGCATCAGCTATCAACGACCAAATCAACAGACTGAAGAACCCTACAAAAAATTGCCCCAACAATTGGAAGAAAATATACATGGTCGATGAGACAGGGAAAACTGCATTTACTGCGAATGATGCCGCTGCCAATAGTGCCGGCCATGTCACAAGGTTCTTTTTCCCAAAACGGTTAATCATCGGCTTAACAATAAACATAGCCGCAACTATCGGAATCAAGGTTGCTAAACCAAGTGCTGCGAGTTGCTCCGTTGCACGGTAGTGACTCATGAAGACATACTGGTTCATGATGCCGGTTGTTTGAATAAAGAATTTCGTAATGATATAAGCAGAAATAACTGCAATCATCGGACGATTCTTCACAAACGTTTTCATAATTTTGAAATAGTTGATGCTCTTTTGTTCATCTGTTTTATCAGGTATAACGATACGCTCTCTTACCAAAATATGGGTCAAGAACAAGCAGACGGCAGTGAATACGGACAAGATAATGGCTAAGACAACAAATTGACTTGCGACCGGATTGTCCATTTGATCGAACAAGATTAACGGTGCAATGGAGGTCACTATGACGTTTGCCATCACAGATCCGATACTTCTGAAGTTTGACAGATCGGTTCTGCCTTTCATGTCAGCTGTAATGGAGCTCAGCATGGCACCATATGGTACATTAATGAACGTTCCCACGATTCCCCAAATGAAGTAGGTGATAAGGGCATAGCCGATTTTGACAGCGTAAGGTGCGCTAGCTAAGTTCACAAATAATAAAATTGTAGTTACGAGATATGGTAACAAGTATTTCATTAAGAATGGCTTGTACTTACCAAATTTAGAGCCCGCTTTGTTATCCACTACCCTTCCGATAAAGGGATCATTGATTGCATCTGATGCCTTACAAATCGCGATAATAAGTGAAAAATGTACCGGTGTTATTTGCACGATATTAACGAAGAAAATCATTAAGTACGTGTTGACCAGTACTTGTAATGAATTAAACCCTAAATCCCCGAACATGTAACCGAGTTTATCTTTGATTCCAAATGCCGGTGCGCTCTTGATACCATCAACATATTCTTGGTTTGATGGAACCGCTAAAGTTACCTTTCCTACTTTTGCTTCTGTAGCCATTTCTAATCCTCCTTAGATGTTTTTCCAAATTTGTAACCGCTTTACTTTGAATGGCTTAAGTATAAATTGGAAAGCGTTTTTATAATAGTTGTTTTCAGATTTGTTTTGGTAATATTCCGACATAGAGAACTTGACTGTTGTGTCCTAATAGCTCAGCTCCGACGAGCAGCTCTTTCGCAGGAGCAGGAAATCCGAAAATATACCTACCTCCTATCAGCGTGGCCTCACCGTACTTCAGGCGTGCGGAAATTGACTAGCTCCGGCCAAAACATTCTCATCGGAGGTGGAGTAATCGAGGTGGGTTCTTTTCACCCAGATATGAGGCTCTGTTCATCTGCAACATGCTCCGCCAAGCCAATTACCACCAATGACAGAATACTTACCAGTCAATGACACGAGAATTACCACAGAGTGCCACGGATGTTACCACTTGATACGATCGGTGGAAATGGTGGCTTAGATACAACAACTGGTAACCTCTTCGCTGAGAGTGGTAAAAAGCTTTGCATTTGGTGGTACATTTCTCTGCACAAGTGGCTCTATCTATTTGCAATATTCAACTTTGGCGAAAATATTCAATCTTAATCATTGGAAACTGTTCAATTCAGTTTAGCTCTAGCATTTTTCAATGAACGGTAACCAGGGTCGCACTTGGTGGCTCTCCTTCATGCACTCGCCGGCCCCATCATTCGCACAGGTGGCTCTATCCATTTGCAATATTCATCTCTTGCCATAGTGGCTCCATTGCTCGCACTCCAGTACAGATAAAAAGCTAAGTCTCCACGTTTGTAGGCAGGGGACTTAGCTTTTTATCTTATGCTTATATATTGTCATCGGTGTTGCCGCCCTCCTCCGGTGAACCATATTTCCGCCGGAAGAGGACATCCCAAATGACGGTTACCTCCGACCACCGCCGTTTCGCAGGAGTACAGCCGCCCGCAACTTATCCTCCTCCGGCTAGCATTCTCTCATCGGAGTTGAGTTAGCCAACGCAAGGCTGTCTTCCGATGAGGGCTCGCTCCATCGGAGCTGTGATTTCCTCCGGTGAACCATATTTCCGCCGGAAGAGAACATCCCAAATGACGGTTACCTCCGACCACCGCCGCTTCGCAGGAGTACAGCCACCCTCCACGCATCCTCCTCCGGCCAGCATTCTCTCTCCGGAGTTGAGCTAGCCGACGCATAGCTGTCTTCCGATGAGGGCTCGCTCCATCGGAGCTGTGATTTCCTCCGGTGAACCATACTTCTGCCGGAGGAGAAGATCCCAAATGACGATTACCTCCGACCACCGCCGCTTCGCAGGAGTACAGCCACACTCCACGCATCCTCCTCCGGCCAGCATTCGCTCCCCGGAGTTGAGCTAACCGACGCATGGCTGTCTTCCGATGAGAGCTCGCTCCGTCGGAGCTGGCTGGCTCCCGCGCGCCATAGCTCAAAAAAAAGAAGACCGACCGCCATCGACAGGCGATCACCCTTCTCTTTTACATAAACCATTTGTTCAAAATAATGCTGCCAGTTCCAAAATACGGCTGGATTTGATCACCAGTCCGAGGTTACTCGGCAGGTGTGGTGAAACAGTCGCGGTAATATCACTCTTCTTCGGTAGGCCTTCCGGTGCTGCATGCGGACCTGCAGAGAGCGTGCCCAAGAACAGGATGCGGTCTTCATTCGGATAGTAATTTCCGTCGCGATCGATATAACCATTCTCATCGATGATGAAAACCGGTGAACCGCTCGTGCCTGGCATGGTGGGAGCATCTATCAGGAATTCTTGCTTGCCATTATAATCCATTATTGGGTGCGTAGCTGTCACACCACTTCTTAAAACGGGTCTATTGTTGACCGCGTCCCATAACCCATCAGGATAACCTGCAGTGGTAATTGTCTCCATTGTATCCAATTCATCGAGTTGTTTCTCTGTTGGAATCAAGTCCATCGTAATCACTGGATAAAACAGCTGGATGCCCTTGGCTTCTGCTTTCAGGACAAGCTTATCTATCGGCAACGCGCACAAATCGACACCGGGATCCGGATGCATCACCCACTTTTTTTCGAATTGGCTTAACGATACTTTATGGTGATTTCTATCATCAGGCGCACCATCTTCAGTTTCTTGCGTAAAAACAAGCCTACCTTTTTCGGCACCTTTGATCACACTCTTATTGGTGATGAGCGCCGTGATGGAGATATTTGTATCTCCATCCTTTTCGAACTCAACTACATATCCTGTCCCCGCCGTAACATGATTATTTTTCCCCGTGCATTCGATTCTGACCGTTCCATAAGACAGTATTTCTCTTAAGGTTAATTCCACATTTTTGCTCCTTTTATCATGCATTATTTTTTGAAATAATCGAGTATGTGCGCTGTTTGAATGGGAAGACTGTCGCACATCACGGCGAAAGCTCCGGGCTCAAAGACACATATTCCGAATCGATAGGATCCTTAACCAAGGAAATCTTACTGGGGAACAAGTATGATGTACCACAGCGCCCCGGACTGGCCGCGCTCGTTCGGAATTCGGCTATCCGGCGGACAGCTCTTCGATGGGTCACAACAGCAAGGGGCACAGACCGAGACAACCGGGCTGTGCCCCTTTACTTATGCGAATTTATGATTGCCTTACGCTTCGATTGCTGATGCGGCTGCAGCAGGTTCGACAGGATTTGCGCGAACGTTCAATTTATGGTCGACTTCTCTGAGCAGCAGATCCAGAAATTCTTGATGGTAAGCCTCTTTCTTGCGTATAGGAACGTTTTTCATGAAGGCGGTCAGGTTCTCTAAAGCATGGCTGAAATTACTTGCGTCTTCATCCGTATTGAATATATACTCGCGGCGTATGTTCTCTTCTGTCTCCAGGTAGTTGACGAAAAATCTTTTGTCATATTTCCGGACACCACAGTAAGGTGCAACTAGTTTAAAATTTGGCATGCTATAGGTTTCCTCCGATAATTTATATTATTCAATCCCTGTTAAATGGCTTTCATTTATATTCGAATTAGTTATCTGGTACTCATCCCTCTATTGTTGATTGCCCGGTGGAAAATGACATAGCACCGTTCTTTTTCGGCTGGGGCCGGTGAAATCCAACATTGGCTACCGGTGAAAAACATCATTTATGAACCGGTGTTGACACGGCTCTTTTCCTCGCATTCAGTGGCTCATTTCTCCGCACAGGAAGAGGCAGAGACCGGACCACCAGCCGTGTCTCTTCCTTCTGTTACTTTATGATAGCCTTTGTTCGATCGCTGATAACAGCGCTGCTGGGATTGCTGCTGCGGCTGCAGCAGACCCACCTGGGTTTGTGCGGATGGACAGTTTATGGTCAACTTCTTTAAGCAGCAAATCCAAGAAGGCTTGATGATAGACTTCTTTTTTGCGTACGGGAATGTCTTTCATGAAGACGGTCAGGTTCTCGAGGGCCTTGTTGAAATTATTTGCATCCTCATCCGTATTGAATACATACTCACGGCGTAGGTTCTCATCCGTATTCAGGTAATATACGAAAAAATTCTTGTCATATCTGCTGACACCGCAGTATGTTGCTACCATCTTAAAATTTGACATGTGATAGTATTCCTCCAATAATCCCGATTTTATTAAAGCGTTTTCATTTAAATTCAAACAAATAGTTGCTGTCGATTATTCACCCTTGCTGTTGTTCAGGAGTGAGCATTTCGCTTCAACCATTCCCATCGCATCAATGACTGCGCACAGTCAATTGTATTCGGCAAAACAGTGTTTAATCATCTGCCCCCAAGTAATTTGTAGTTATCAGCTTGCTTCTTGCTCGTCCTCAGGAGTCGCCTCGTGCACGATCAATTCGTACTCTTTATCCTTGATAATTTGTTCCAGAAATTCCAGATGATACAGCTCCTCTTTCCCTTTCGGTACGTTGATCATAAACGCGTCCAAATTTTTAGCTGCATTGCAGAATTCCTGCGCATCTTGCGCATTGGCAAAAATATACTCCCTCGCCAAGTCTTCCGACTCCAGATAAAAAACCTTTACTGTATCACCTTCCATGTGCAAACCACAATAAGGTGAAATGACATTAAACTTCATTCTGTATCCCCCAACTCAAATTTTTAGGCTAAGTCAAAAAGTACGCGCTTTCATTTATCGATAAAAACCAAACGTTAGTTTATAAGCATAAAATATCCCTAAGAAAAAGATCCAATATTTTTGCTTAATGATGACTAACGCCTCTATTTTTAACTTTAAAATCAAGTTTATTCTTCTGGCGACCTAACCCTTAATTAGAATACCACAGGCTTATTCAAAAGAAAAGCCCTTTTTAAAATATTTTAAACAAATGTTTCGACGACGTAATCAAATAGTTTTTCATCGCTAATTCAATCGTTTTTTAAGTACATACAAGAAACACTATGCAGCCGACGTACGGAATCCCAATGGTGCTTCAACCCCTAATACACTGCAATTCGTCGGATGTGTGTCAGTGCTCTTAAACCAATCTTCTCCGATTCTGTGCTCGGTAACTAAATGGCTCATACGATCGCAACCACCTGCTCTGCCTCTCACATTCAACGGTTCACCTTTCCGAACACAGGCGGATATCAGATCTATCCATTTTCAATATTCATGATATGCCGAAAGAGGTTTACCTCCTGTCAAATCACTTCGCCAATTTTCGGCCACCCACAAAAAATCCAGCTACGATGAGATCATTCTTATCGGGGCTAGATCATCCACGTGCTGATTTTCTCCTTTAAGAGGAGCGCTCGTCGGAGCTGACGGTCCCTGGCACACCCTCGGGTGTGCCTAGCTGTTGAACATAATAAGGCAAAGACCGGGATTAAAATCCGGACTTTGCCTCGAAATCTTGCTGGAATATATGATTGCAGTACCCCCCCCTGAAAATCTGGACTTCCTACAAATACTTGCCGACCAGCCTAAAAATGGCACACACTCAAAAAAAGATGTTTTTCTTTTTTCGGGCACTTCTACATTACTGAAACGGTTGTCCCAGCCACTATAATATCATTTTCGCTCTCCCCAGACAGTTCTTTCCCAAGCGCGATGATGAAGTTCTTCAGTTTGTCTTTGACTTCCGGATGGGTCAGGCCGTAGTTAATACTGGTGGTCATGAAGCCGAACTTGTCACCAACATCGTAACGAGTTCCTTCGAATCGTTTTGCGAAGACGCGTTGGGTTTGGTTCAGGGTATCGATGGCATCGGTCAGTTGGATCTCGCCACCTGCTCCAGGAGTTTGGTTCTCAAGAATTTCGAAGATTTCCGGCGTCAACAGGTAACGGCCGATGATGGCCAAGTTGCTAGGCGCTTCTTCGGCTTTCGGTTTTTCCACGAAACGGCTGACATTGTACAGTCCTGGTTCCAATTCGGAGTCGATATCGATGATACCGTACTTGGATGTCTCTTCCTGAGGCACCGCCATAACTGCGATATTCGATGCATGCGTCCTCTCATAGGCATTGATCAGTTGCTTAGCCAATGGCACTTCATCCTGCATCAAATCGTCGCCTAGCATGACTACGAATGGCTCATCGCCTACGAAGGCTTTCGCCTGCAGGACGGCATGGCCTAATCCCAACGGATAGGCTTGGCGCACGAAGTGAATACGAACTCCTGTCGTCTCTTGTACCAATGCCAACAGCTCATACTTACTTTTTTCACGCAAGTTCATCTCCAGCTCAACATTGGAATCGAAATGGTCCTCGATGGCGCGCTTGCTTTTACCTGTGACGATCAGGATCTCTTCGATGCCCGATGCGATGGCTTCTTCGACGATGAATTGAATCGTCGGCTTATCAACGATCGGTAACATCTCCTTCGCCATCGCCTTCGTAGCCGGTAAAAAACGCGTGCCGAAACCTGCTGCTGGGATGACTGCTTTTCTAACATTCTTCATAATAGCTATTAGCTCCTTAAGGTTAGTACGTTTTTTATTGTAAGCGCCAAATAGCGGTTACCTATAATAACCACATTTATATGTCATCGTATTTTTAGAAAAAGTTAAGTCTGTTACAGTGATAACATAAAAGGCACAGGCTAAATTTTCTAGTCTGTGCCACATACCAATATAGAATCAGGTGGAAATATCACCTTGATACTCTACCTGTTCTATTGCCATTAACAAGATTCCTTACTTCTTCTACCGTAACTCTATTAAAATCACCTTCAATAGAGTGTTTTAAACAACTCGAAGCTGCTGCAAAATCAATTATTTCTTGCAAAGGCATATCATTAATGAACCCATAAATTAATCCTGCCCCAAAGCTATCTCCAGCACCAACCCTATCAACAATATGGACATTATAGCTGTTGGAAAAATTACTAGTTTGGTCTGCTGAACCAAAAAGCATCCCTGCCCAGTTATTATCATTTGCCGTTATACTTGTTCTTAACGTAATCGCTACATACTTGAAATTAAATCTATCATGAAGTTCTTTCGCAACTTCTAAATATGATGAATTATTTATTTCCCCCATATTCACATCAGAGTCTGCTGCCTTAATACCAAAAACATTTTCAGCATCCTCTTCATTTGCAATACAGACATCTACATACTCCATTAATTTTTCCATACTCTTTTTAGCGTCACTAGGCGACCATAAATTACTCCGATAATTCAAATCACAACTAATAGTTATTCCTAATTCTTTTGCATTTTTACATGCTTCTAAACAAATATCATTGATATTTACACCTAACGCTGGACTGATACCAGTAAAGTGGAACCATTCAGCATCTTTAAATATCTCTTTCCAATCAAAGTCTGACAGTACCGAATTAGCAAAAGATGAATAAGCTCTATCATAAATCACTTTTGATGGACGCTGACTAGCTCCTTTCTCTAGATAAAAAAGTCCCAATCGATCTCCTCCACGAACTATTTCAGATGTTTGCACTCCAAAATATCTCAAAGAGTTAATGGCTCCTTGACCGATTGGACCATTTGGAACCCTAGAAACGAACTTTGACTCTACTCCAAATTCTGCTAACGATACAGCGACATTAGCCTCACCTCCACAAAAAGTTGCATCAAAACTGGAGTTTTGAAGTAATCTTGTGTATCCTGGAGAAGCTAATCTCAAAAGTATCTCTCCAAATGTTACAACTGTCATTTTCCCACCTCTTCTAGCTCATACTTTGATTTCGTTATAAACTGTACAGGTATTTGTTTAGAAAATTCCTTAATCACTTTATGAATACCGCCATTCAATAAATCTACGGTTTCATTTGATTTTATAAAAGCTAGATCTTCCACCGAATAATTTGATAAGGAGTCATAGGAATAGCCATCAAATCCTGCTAATGAAACTTTGTTAGCTTTCAGCAGTATCATTAATTTAATGAACATAAGTCCTGAATTATCAGAAACTGCTTCTTCATCATTTATCAAATCTATGTATCTTACTATTTTGACATTGTTTGTAGGAACATGGATATTTGATGTAACAATAATTTTTGCCTGAGTCTTTCCATAGACTTCCTTGAATCTGCGTAAATTTCCGACAAAAATATAATCTGGAGTGATATGATCAGGAATAAAATTAATAGCAATTGTAACGGTATTATTCTTCTCCGTTTCGTGTTTGATTTCTGCTGTGTTTTTGTTAATACTGCTTCCTGATGCGATTATTACAATATTTTTATCCCTAAAAGCTTTTTCTAGTTCTATTATGGATTCAATCGTATTTTCTTGTATTGATTGATAAGTCTTATAAAGTGAATCCATATAATCTTTGTCAAATCCATTCTTCTTTTCTAGGCTAATATTTTCTAATATATTACTAATGTCTTCAATCGTTAAGGTATTTTTTTCGGCTAGATAAGACGCATAGTTAGGATGACAATTATGCGTTGCAGATATATAATGAGGTAATGAGTAACCCCAATAATTTGTTAAATATATATTATTTAATACCTCGTCAATAATCTGTAATATAGGCTTTTGTTTGTATTGAGAATCATTATTCTCATTGAGGTATTCAATAAACAATTCGGTATTCAAATTACCGGCACCACGCCCCATACCAAAAACGCTAGAATCAATTATCAAATCTCTTTTTATTTTCAAATCTACTAAACTCTGTGCATTCGAATATGCAAGTTGTAGATTGTTATGAGAATGATATCCAACTTTAATATCAGAGCTTAAGTTATGATCAATTAAATAAAATAGCCTCAGCAAGTCTTTTCTTTTCATAACACCAAAACTATCAACAAGATAGACTGCATAAGGATTTAATAAGTTTATTCCTCTAATTAATTCCAAAAATTCGTCATCAGAATATGAAACTGATACCATCGGTTGAACAAAGACTTTGTAACCTTTTTTCGATATTTCATCACAATATTTCAAGGCTTTTTGCATATCTTTCTTATGAAAAGTCACTCTGATACCATCAACTGAAGAATTATCACATATAGGAAGGTTTTCTAAGGTATATTCGTTGTAATTAATCATACCTACGAACATACTTTTTTTCCTGTTTGCAGGAATAAACTGAGAAATTCTATCTACTGAATCGTACTGAGAACTCCCATCAACATAATCTGTTTTTGCCGTAATATAACCGCATTCAATAATATCTACTTCTGCATCTACAAGATTCTTTAAAATATAAGATATATTCTTATTACCAAACTGCCATTGATTAATATAACCGCCATCTCTTAATGTACAATCTAAAACGCTAATTACCATAATATATCTCCTTTTTAATTTTTTTCAAATATTCACAAAATTACATTGTTTTCTCTCACAAAGTTCCTTACTTTTTCTAAATCGTTAGGAGTATCAACCGCTATACTATTTGTATTGACCTCAACATATTTTACGTCAATACCATTTTCAATAAACCTCAATATTTCGATGTCTTCAATTTCTTCTAGCTTTCCTCTTGCAGTATTGCAATAAAATTCTAATGCTTCAGGTTTGAATCCATAAACACAAACTTGCTTATAGTATTTAAATTCAATTCGTCCTTTTGGGTAAGGAGCAGTACTCCTGGTTAAATAAATACCCTCATTTTGATTATTCGTTAGTACTTTGGGTACTGTAAAATTCACCACATCAACTGGATCATTTATTTCACTCATTAAATTTGAAACTAATAAAGCATCATCGTTTATAAAAGGTTCGATAGCTTTCTCAACAGTTTCTGGTTCAATCAAAGGTTCATCACCTTGTATATTAATATATAAATCTGCCGGAATTCTTCTTGCTACTTCTCCTATTCTATCTGTTCCAGTTTGATGACTTTCGGATGTCATGATTACATTTATATTTAGTGAGTTACATACTTCTAAAATTCTTTCATCATCTGTAGCAACATAAACTTCATCGATTTTTTTTACTTTCTTGACTTGATTATATACCCACCATATCATCGGTTTCCCCATAATATCTGATAACGGTTTTCCAGGAAAACGTGATGATCTATATCTGGCTGGTATTATTCCTATAATTTTCATATTATTCCTCCATTAATTCATTCTACATATCACTACTTCAAACTAATTTGACAATTAATCTCTCGAATTTCGCAGTGTGAAAAATTGAGTGAGCCTTTATGTGTATTCCTTTTTCAGTAATTAAATAGACATCTTGACAGTTAAATGTATAAGAAAAACATCCTGTCACTTGGTGTATTTTTATTAATACCCAAAAATACCAAATCCATTAAAATCTGTATTTGAAGAACTAAAAATCCTTAGACATGTCGGAATCACAAAAAGAGTTGGCTTTTCATGTGGTATATATTCCAACTGATTTTATACTTTATTTTTGAAGGCAAGAATTCTTTTAGATTACCTGGTAAGATTCTAAAGTAATTATCCCTGGATTTCCCGCCAATACCTAACTATGCTGGCGGGGTGATACTCGGTGCTTCATAAATTTGCTTTGTGAGAACCTCTCCGACCCTTATGTGGTCGTAACCCGGATGCTCAATACATGCTATGATATCAAGTTTATCCAAGAGAGACTGAATCGTATAGTTTTGAAAAATCCCGGCTTGATGCATCCTACATTCCCGGAAAAGTCGTAATTAGGTCGAGTAAAACCTTGATATCACTGTGTTTCCAACTAGCTACACATGAATTGCATAACTAGGCGGATTGGACCTCGAAATACTGTTAAATCGTTGATTTGACGGATTTTTCATTTGTTCCTAGTTATGTATTTCCGGGAATCCAGGTATCAAGCAGTGAATTGAAATAATCCTCGTGCTCCATTCCAGTAATTTTTTACCACTAAAATAAAGATGAAGATACATGTACCGTTTTCCTTTGATTACATCGCCTTTATACGGGTGTTCTTGTGAATAAGTATATTCTATCACCGCAGTAAGGCTGTAGAGTTGATAGGTTGCATTATAATTGGCGCGTGTGCGTATGCTTCCCTTAACTTTGTTCAGCTCCTGTTGCACATACTTAAGCGATACTTTTGTGGTCATTAGAAATTTCAATTGATTCTGGTGTAAGGGGTTGATGTTTTCCTCATGGAAAAACCCTCTGTCCATCACAACTTTCCCTTTGCCAAAACCAAGACAATCTCTATCGGCAAGTAAGTTTTTGGCTATTTTGACATTACTGATGTTGTTGGCAAGCTTAAGAAGCCTACTTCAAAACATCATTTAAATCAATTCGTTGGAAAATTTCAAGTTCTCCTCCTCTTGTTGCATTCATAATTTTAATATTATTCTTTTTCGCAAAATTATTAGCATTAATAAATCCCTGTGTAATTAAGTCTACATCAACGATATTCCCAGGAATTACATTATAATTACTGAAGTGATCTTTGGTATCTCTTTTTTCTAACTTTCCATCCTTTATCTGATTCGAGAAAGTATGATCAAATCCAATAAGATAAATCTCTGAGAACCCCATATATACAGCAAATTGGAGCATTCCATATGATACGCTCCCGCTACTATATACTATTTTACTAACGTCTTTACTAAAATTCTTTGATATTTTGTTAGAAAATGTTTTTTTGTCTATATAATAATGTAATTGATTTTTTTTTGTTTTGAATTTACTCTTTACTTGTGTTTTAGTGTCAACATAGTATCCTATGAATTTATTCTTACAAGGTACTTTTTGAATATCTTCACTAAATTCCTGCACATACTTTGGGTCGTGTACAAAATAGTAATATGGTCTCCATTTTGTTTCGCTCAACGTATTATAAATCATATTGCAGGAGAAAGTTATTTGGTTTTGTAATTTATCAAGATCTTCTACCTTTAAACTAGGGCCATTACCTATGATGAAACATTTTTCTCCCAAATGTCTATTTTTAAATTCCTTAATCTTGTGTTTGTTCTCAAAATCAAAAAAAAATTCAGCTTTAACCAAATGGTATTTTACAAAATTGTATATCTTAATTAAATGTTTTTTCATTTTACCTTCCTAACTGAACGTGTAATGTTCGAATTATCTGTATTTATATTATGCAATATTTTCCAAAATCATCATTTAGTTATATTCATCATTCTTAAAAATATAGACTTAAAGTATATATATTCTTTTGTATTCTTAAAAACTATTATTATAATCAGGGGAGTGATGCTTACACAAAGTAATAATTTCACCAAAAATATTCCAATCCCTGTACTAGGTAAAAATGAAAATATTAACATCATAAGCATTAAAAGTAAGAAAAGAACACCGGCATACAAACTAGTTTTTAGATAATATTTTTTAACTGAAGTATTAAATCCGTATCTATATATAATGTATGGATCAAACCAAACATTGGTTAAACCCCTAGTCACTGTAGTTCCAAGTAGTACTCCTATTAATCCATATCTTTGCGCCAATACGATTGAGACCACAATATTGATTAGCGCTGAAATTATAGGTCTGTACTTCCCATATACAAATAGACCTTTTGTTCTTCTAAACATCCAAATTGGATTCATCATTCCTAATATATAAAAATTTACAGCAATTACTATTGTTGTTGAGAAATTCAATATAAATGATGAATTGAGCCATATTTCAATAAAAGGGTTAACCAAAAAAACAATACTTATAAATGAAAATCCATACATTACAAAATGTAAAAAAGTAATATATTCTAAGAGTTCTTCTTGTTTTTTTTCATTTTCTGACACGACATAATTACCCACACTTGCAAGTACTGAGTCCGATAAGAGCATCAAAAGAGTGGTTATTGTTCCAATAATTAATGTATAGTTTGACAACGTCCCAACAGCTGCAACACCAACAAAGGTTGAGATAATTATATTATCGCTACCATCTAAAGCAACACTTCCCACTCTGTAAATCATTAAAGCTTTGACATTTGTCCATATGCTACTTTTTTCTTTTCTTTCTAATTGATAATTATTTTTAGATTTTAAAAATGGATACAGTTTGTTTGCTTCTAAAGATATGAGAATATTTTCAAATAATGTTACAGAAATTTGAACTAGAAGAAAAATAATATAGTTACCAGTGATAATGAGTATAATAATTTGAACTAACGTCTTAATTATACTAGATACTAAGTGTATTTTAGCAATTATATACTGCTTTTGATCTGCCTGAATTATTGATTTTTTATGCGAAAAAAAATATGATGCTACTGAATTAAACAAAAATAATAAGTAAATTAATTTTAAGTTACTAATCCCCGGAGTATCCTTAATTATATAATCTAAAAAAGGCATAATTGTCAAACCTACAACCCCAACAACAAGGCCAATAATACGATAAACTTTAGCATAAAAATTCATGAGCACTTCTAAAGCATGTTCATTTTTTTCGGCTAAAGGCTTATACATGCTGTACATCATAGCTGTTCCAAAACCGAGTTCAGACAATGATAATATTGTTAGTACGTTAGTAAACAGCCCATTAACTCCAAGGTATTCAATGGACAAATATTTAATAAAAACAGTTCTTGTTACAAAACTAAGAACTATGGTTAATCCCTGCGTCATAAAACCAAATATAGTGTTTTTGATTGAATTATAAGTTCTACTATTTGAATTCATTGCTTCTCATCATACTTTCTTCCCATTATATTAAGATATCAAACCTTTGGGATACACTTATTGTATTTAACTTTGATAAATCTTTAGCCATCATAAAATCAGCTTTTTTTAGAAGTTCTTCTATGTTAATTTCTTTCATCAGTTCTATATAGTTAGAATCCTTCAACCAACCATTATAAACTCCAGATATTTTCCTATTTGAATTATCTATTGCGATGCACGGAGTCTTTGTTATTGCACAAAAGATCATGCCATGAAGTCTATCAGTTATTACTAATCTTGATTTTTTGAATACATCCCAAATTTTGTTTAACTCATCAATCCGTTCTTGTACTGACATCCTATTTTTATCAATATGTGTATCTTGATAAAAAATATCGAAATTCTCACCTAATTTTTCTATAAACTTAAGCTCGGTAACCTTATCTAAAAATTTTTCGCCATCACTTCGAAGGCACAAAGTTATACCCTCTCTTTTATACTGAGGTAATGATTCATCAAGTGATAGTACAATATCTGGTGTAAAAACTACTTTGTTCTTTTTAAATAATTCTTCATATTTCTTGAAGGATTTCTCTTCCCTGGCAGACAAGGTCAGATTCCTATGCTTACTATATACTTTGATTGCTTTCTGTAAAGCCTTTTCCCCATAATCTGTATCTGAAAAATCAATAGTTTGTGGGAAAGCTATTATCTTATTTTTAGGAAACTGCTGAATTAAAAACTGTCTGCAATATTCAATATCATCATACATATCGCCTGTATTTCCTCCTCCAACAAGTGTAATAATGTCTTCAGTAGTACAAATTTTCTTAAGCGACTTTATTTCTGTAAATGTTTCACTAATTGGAAAATCAATTATTTCATATGTTGGAAACCTATCTTTTAAAAATTTTGTCTGGGCATACGTAATCGCAACATCTCCTAAATTTCCATAGTCAGCAGCTAAAGCAACTATTATTTTTTTCTTGTTTCGATATTTTTCAAAATTATCACTTTTAGAATTGCTTAATAAATACTTACCACAAAGTTTTAATCTAATTTTTTGCTCTCTACTCATCAGTTTAATATTTATCAACTCCACATTACCTATAATTTATTTTCTTAAATTAATTAGATGATACACCGTTTTACAACTTTTCACGTCCCTAAAGGGCGTAGGACAAAAAAGAAAGCTATTCATTTAAATCCAATGGCCTGATATCACTTATCCCAAATTCAAAGGCAATAGCTTCGAGAATTCGTTTAGCTGCTTTTCCATCTCCGTACGGATTCTTTTTTTCTACCATTTTCCCATGTAATTCTGGATTTTCTAACAATTCAGTCATTGCTGAAATAACATCCTGTGTTTTTGTTCCAACAAGTTTTAATGTTCCTGCTTTCACGCCCTCAGGGCGTTCGGTTGTGTCTCTCAAAACTAAAACCGGAACACCTAATGATGGCGCTTCCTCTTGTACCCCACCGGAATCACTCATAATCATATAGCTTCTAGCAGCAATGTTATGAAAATCAATTACATCTAATGGATCAATTAAATGAATCCGCTTATGATTTCCTAATTCTTTGAGTGCTATTTTCTGAACTAAAGGATTTAAATGAACTGGATAAATCACTTCGACATCATTGTGTTTATCAACAACCGAACGAATCGCTCTAAAAACTCTCTCCATAGGTTCACCTTGATTTTCACGTCTGTGCATAGTGAGTAGTATTAATTTATTATTTTCCGATATTTTATCTAAAACATGGTTTTTATAATCCTCTTTTACAGTTTCTTTTAATGCATCTATTGCTGTATTTCCAGTTATATAAATATGCTCCTTCGGATGATTCTCTTCCAGTAAATTATTAGCACTTTGATTCGTAGGTGCGAAATAGATATCCGATAACACATCTGTCACTTGGCGGTTAATTTCTTCTGGATATGGTGAATATTTATTCCATGTACGTAACCCAGCTTCTACATGACCAATTTTTATGTTATTATAAAAAGCAGAAATTCCTGCCGCGAAAGTTGTTGTTGTATCTCCATGAACTAAAATAATATCTGGTTTTGCCTCTTTTATTATTTCTTCAAGACCAATCAAAACATTTGCTGTTATTTGAGAAAGAGTTTGGTTACTTTTCATCACATTTAAGTCATAATCAGGTTGTATATTAAAAATTTCAAGTACTTGATCAAGCATTTGTCTATGCTGTGCAGTCACAGTAACTATCGATTCAAATCTATTTGATTGTTTACAAATTTCTAATACAAGTGGAGCCATCTTTATTGCTTCAGGTCTAGTACCAAAAATCGTCATTATTTTTATTTTTTTCATAATTGCCATCCTATATTATGTATTCGCACTTTCAAAGTTTACCTTTGACATACGTTAAATTTTTTCCTGCTTTTATAGGGATAATGACAAAAAAATTGTCAAACCCGTTTTTTTGTTAATAGTGATAGGAACGGTATTTCATTTGAGGTGAAAATTTTTACTCCGAATACACTTAATTACGGAGCCAGTTTAGCTGTTGTACTGAAACTTTTTCTGGAACACATTCTCTTCAAATTGTCGGGTCAGATCTATATTCATTCGCGCGGATCATTGACATTATTCATTTTTCTTCTTTGATGCCCCAAAGAAAATCTTATCGTCGAACTATGTTTCAATAAACCGGGATACCGAATTCGATAGATTAGCCAAAAAAATGTGAATATATTCCCCATAAAGTAAGACATGAAATTATTTTACCAGAATATTCTTTTGATTTTTCAACTAATTCTTTTTTTCACTGTTATTATAGATTTAAAATAATATGCAGAACATAAGAGAAGAGGCATATTAAATACGATAGACGCTTTAATGAACTTATCAGATTTATTTAGCGGTTTAAATAATTTTATTTGCTCTGTTGTTACTTTATCAAGGAGTATTTTTTTTATATTTTCATATTTGTTTGTTATTTTTAGATTATTGTTATAAAAAAACATATTGGAACAACAATAACGAATTCCATCTATATGTGCCTTCGCTACAACTCCCCTAGTATTATCATTGAAACCAAATAGCTTAAATATAACTTTTTTCCTAGCATTAAAGCCTATTATATGTAAATCGTAGGAATCGTCATAATATTGTTTTACTAAAGTTTCACGTTTCCTACTAATATAATTATATAATTGTTCATTAAGATATTCAATATTATCTGTATTAGTTAATACATATTCATTAAAAACAATATCTTCAACTAAGGACAGGCCTTTTTGAAAAGTATATTCGTTATTTTTAAGATAGGATGTTTTATATAATTTATTCCAAGCATAACCAATAATACTGATCATAGAATCTAGATTATTTATATCAATTATAACAGCTTCATTATTAATTACTTTTTCGTTCTCATCTAATACTTTATTATATAAGCCAAAAATTACAACATCTGCATTTTTTTCTATAGCTGTGGTTAAAGACTTCTCTATCATATCAAGTTCAACGTAGTCATCACTGTCAATAAAGCAAACATGTGCTCCTTTAGATATTTTTAAACCTGAATTTCTAGCATCAGATAGTCCACCATTTGCCTTATGAACCACCTCTATCCTAGCATCGTATTTTGCATAATCATCAACTATTTTAGCTGAGTTATCCGTAGACCCATCATCAACTAAAATAATTTGTAGATTTCTATAAGTCTGATGTATTATAGAATCTATACATTTGTTAATATACTTTTCTACATTGTATACTGGTACAATAATACTCACTAATGAATCCATATTTCCTCCTACTCTACATATCCTATTCCATCTTCTAATTCAACAATCATTTCCCTTTTTTTTTCTTCAGAAATATTTTTGCGTAATGTATACTCTTCTCCATAAAGTGGTCTTGTTTTTATTAAATCATCATTTTTTGCATGGTATTCATGTAATGGACAGATGAACTTGACCGGATTACCTGCATATACACTATTTGAAGGAATATTTTTCGAAATTACACTTCCAGCACCGAGAATAACATTATTCCCAATTGTAACATTAGGTAAAATTATACTTCCAGCACCAATAAAAACATTATCACCAATCTTAACACAACCAATTTTTGTATAATTAAATAAATTTTTTGTACTTGCATCATGAGCTAGTACATGTACTCTAGGAGCCATTGTAACATTATCTCCAATTGAAATTAACCAACAATGCGACGGATCTAAAATAACACCATTTAGTCGTTTGAAATTATCACCCACTTTTAACCCCATTTTAATAAGTCTTTCCGTGGTATACTCTCCTCTAATTCTATATATTAGCTCTTTGATTAATTGCTTAACCATGCCGTTACTCCTCACTTAAATTATCTAACAACTCTTCAACAGCTTCTACAGTTCTTTCTGTACTGAAAAAATCTCCTCGTTCAATTGCTTTTCTCTTGTAGTAATTTAACAGCCCCGGATCATTTAGCATTTGTCTAATCCCCTCATATAAGGCAACTTCATTATTTTCTGTAATAATCCCATATTCATTGTTTTCACCCAACATTTCTTTCATGCCTGAACATAGTGTTGTAACTACTGGAGTACCTACAATCAAAGATTCTGTAACCGCCGTACTATAACCTTCACGAAGAGATGAACACACATACAAATCACACTTTGAAACATATTTATAAGGATTATCTTTATAACCCAAAAAAGTAAAGCTATCTTTTATTCCATTTTGTTCAAGAAATGCTTCAATATTTTTCTGTTCTGGACCTATCCCTAATATGTAAAAATGATTTTCTAATCCTTCATCTAATAATTTTTTATGAATTCTCGCTAACGCGATGAAATTCTTTGAGGGTATTATCTTTCCAACAGAACAAATATTTATTATGTCGGGGTTGAATTTAATATCACTTACCAGTTCATTAGATATCTCGCGAATTTTTCTTGTTTCAATAGTATTGTATAACACTTTAATGCTGTGCCCTACATCAGAAACTTTCATAAATCCTTTCATTACCATATCAGACACACAAATAATTTGATCAAGATTTTCGTAGCATTTTTTCCCTTCCTTATAATTTCTAAAACCTATAGCCAAATCCGATTCATTGTAAAATTCTGTGTGTATCCACGCTATTTTTTTTGATTTATATTTCTCATTAGCCTCACTAATTAATCTCACTGAAGCACCTTCCAAATATGCAATTTCAATATCGTATCCATCTTCTACAAACAATCTATATGCAAGGTTTAATGGGAATAACTTTAAAAACCAAGTGCTCCCTCTGAAGTTTTTTTTGAAGATACTTTTATACTTTATGTTGTTAGCAAGATATTGTTTATTAATTCCTATATCCAAAATAGTTTTTACTGTTATATCATATTTTCCTTCATCTAGATTGTTTACTAGATTCACTAATACTTTCTCGGCTCCTCCATGACTTAAACTAGGAATCAAAAACAATACTTTCTTCATACTTTTCACCTCTAAAATATTCATATTAATAAAAATAGTTTGTCATCCATCTTCTGTAGATATTTAATACCTCACTAATATACCCAAAACCAGCCCACGCAATTACCATTTGATAAAAGAAAAATACTAAGTAAATAATTATGAACATATAATACACTATTAACTTAGATTTTTTGCTAAATACATTAGTCAACAACCAAGGTATTAAAATTAAATTATATAAAGAAAAATAAATAGGCATCCGTCCAATAAATATACCGCTTGTCACAGTACCTAATAAAAAAAAGCCCACCGCAATCATCGACATATTTATAGCGATTTTAATATACTCAGGAGCTATCTTTTTAATATATTTCCTATTCCAAAACGCAATCATTACTGGAACTGCTTCAAAAAGTACTCTAATTATATTTACTCCATCATCCACTTTAAATTGTTCTGTCATAACAGAATACGGAGTATCTGAAATGGCGCCATTAAAAACATTTAACAATTTATCCACAAACACTACACTTAAAATGATCATAATGCTAAATACACTCATTTTTCTTCCCCATGGTTCTGTATTAACAATAAAGTAAACTGGAATCAGTATTACTGCAGACGCATGAACAGTTGAAAGCAGAATGACTACTATTAAAAACGTTATTGTTTTTTTTTTGATAATAAGTCTAAAACACCCAAAAAGTAATGCTGCAACCAAGAATTGACGTGCCCCATTGAAGAGCCACGTAAAATAACATGAGGTGACAAATAGAAACATACTAAAAAAATAATTGACCGAATACTTGTATAACGTCTTAAAAATCGGTATACAACTTAATGTTACGATTGCGAATAGCCACACTTGATAATCACTTGATAATAAAGTTTTAAATATCGAAGAAAGCAAAACAAATCCTAAATCTTTTTCCTCCTGTCTTAAATAACCTGGAATATCATTAAAATTATTAGGCATTGAATTAAACCAAGATATATACGCACCTGTGTCTGCAACTCCAGAACGTAACCCTGCAAAAAAAACAATTACTACCATTACTAATATCGCCATGAATAAATTAACTTTATTTAGTTCATATCCTTCAACTAATACTACATCTTTCTTAATATGAGTTCCAATAATTCCAAACAAAGAAACCCACACCAATATTATCCAAAAAATCAGCATATTATGATCCCCTATCTTTTGTAGTGTATATTGTATCTAATATACATTGTTAGAAGACACCCAAAAGGAAACATTAAAGCCGTTAATAGCTTATTTGGAGACTTAGTAATTATATGTTTATATTTTTTCGCTATAATACAACTTGAAGTATAATGAATTGCATTTTTCACTTTAAAAAGTAAGCTTGATTTTTTTAAATTCATATATAATATCCGGATTTGTGCAAAACTGTTGGGACTATCTACATACTGATTGAATATATTTTTTGTCATTCCTTCTTCCAAATATTCTACAAAACACAAATTTTCATTTAAAACAAGAAACCTATAATCTTCTCCAATCAACACATTCATATAGTTTGGATTGAAATTCTTCTCATTATTTAAAGTTGGCATAGGTGCAACTTTCTTATAAAGTTCCGTTCTCATAACTATTTTTTTATCACCGACTAATTTCTTTGTAATCATTAATTCATTTAAATCAACATCTTTTACATCCGGTAGAGGTTCTCCTATAATTTCATTTTTTGTGTTGAAATCTAATCCGATAATTCCCGCGAACTTAACGTCTTTTTCTTTTTCCCATAGTTTAAGGATTTTCTCAATGGCATTATCAGGCATATAGTCATCTGAATCAATACAAATACATAATTCTGTGTCCATTATTTCTATAGCTAAATTATAGCCAGTATGCAGCCCTCCATTTTTCTTGAAAGAATACTTAATCTCGAAATCATTGGATTCTCTAATCCACGATTCAACTAATAATTTCGTTTCATCTGTAGATCCATCATCTATAATTAACCAACAGAAATCCTTGATGGTTTGATTTTTTAAACTCTCGTAACACATATGTAGCAAATGTGCTCTATTATACGTTGGTGTGAAAACTGTTATTGTTGGCTTCATTTATACCCTCCTATTTTTAAAGATACAGTCTGTAAACTATGTCTCTTGAGAACAAAAATTTCAATCTTACTTAATTTCAATTATATACTTTTGTACAAATTAATTAATCGTCTCTCCATTTCATTCCAACTATAATCTTTTTCGTAAAGTTTTTTCATCTTACATGAAATCTCTGCCCACTCAGATTTACGAATTATTAGATTTTTCAATCCAAGCTTAAGGCTTTCTTCATTGTACTCTACTACTTCACCGATATTATTTCGAGAAACGATATCGTCCATTCCAGTATTATTAACCATAATAATTGGCTTTCCAAGCATTAATGCTTCATAAAACTTATTCGGGGCTGCATAGTAATGATTTGGAACTTCGGGATCATAAATTGCTGTCATAATATCACAATTTCCTTCTAACTCTAAAGCTTTGCTATATGATAATTTTCCATAATAAAATATATTTGAACATTCTCTTGATTTTTCTTTAAAATATCCTTCAAGAATTCCGAATCCCCCAACATGAAATTCATAGTTAGAATTATTTGCAATAATTTCTGTTAATTCTTTTAAAAATCTCCTCTCTTCCAAAATTCCCACATAGCAAATTTTTATTATATCTTCACTAAATTCATCTACTCTTTTTTTATTTTCTATTATTGGAGGTGAATTATGTATTACGGTTAGTTTATTTGGACTAGTACCTTTTATCTGCTTTTTTCGTTGTTCTGAACATATAATAACTGCATCTGCTGTATTAATTATTTTATGATCCAATTTTTCTACAGAATTTTTTAAATATCTAGGTATATTGAAAGCATCAACATAATAATCAAAAATATCGTATACAATTTTTTTATTAAGTATTTTTGCACATAGCAATGCAGTATTTGCCGTATCAAAATCACATGCATGAATAATATCAAAGCTTTTTCGATTTTTGATTAACCATATTGCTAAGTTTAATTGAAATTTTAATAGTGGATATAAATTCTTTTTTACTCCTCCTCCAAATGAAGCTGGAATACCTACTCGGTATATTTTTGACTTTCCATTTTCAAAATTTAAATTTGATACTTCAATACCACGCTTACTGTATCTATCCCATGCAACAATTTTTACATCATAGCCTTCTTTGATGAGACAATTTACTTCTTTTTCAACTCTTGAATCTGGCGAAACAGGGTTTGAGCGTAAGAAAACTATACGCTTATGGTTCATTTCATCATCCCTTCACAAATGAGAAATTTACTATTATTTTTGCATTTTCTAACAAAACCTTAGTAATTTTCTTTATTTATAGAACTGTATATTATATTCATATGCTCTTTTATTATATTTGAATCAAATTGTTTAATAGTATTTATATTTGTATCACAAAATTTTTGCGCCAATAATCTGTCTCTGTTTACTTCATCAATCTTCTCAGCAAATCCATCTACATCATCAGTTTTTAAAATATACCCACCTTTTCCATTTTTAATTAGATCTGTATTGCCTCTAATATCTGTACAAATAACAGGTATTCCTACTGCCATCGCCTCCATCAAAGCTACTGGTAGGCCTTCTTGTAGTGATGGAAATACAAAACAATCCGCAGCATAAAGCAATTCTTTCACATCATTCCTATACCCAGCAAAAATCACTCTGTCTTCAATGCCTAGCTTTTCTGAAAGATTCTTTAAATAATCCTCAAGCTCCCCCAAACCGCAAAGTAAGAACTTTACATTGTTTGATTTCACTTTAGATAGAGCATTAATGATAACTTCATGATTCTTACGTTTTGAAAGCTGTCCTGCACTAAAGAGCAAAAAATCTTCATTATTGATACCCAGTTTTGTGCGAATCATTTTTTTATCTGCTCTCGATGATTGAATTGACTTTACATCTATCCCAATTCCAGGAACATATTCAATTTTTTTTGATTTGAAATTCTTTGCTCTACTGTAGTCTTCTAAATTTATAGTTATAATAACATCTGTACATTTAGCGCAATATCTTTCAATAGGATAAAATAAAATCCAATTAAGTATAGGGGCTCCTGTATAAAAATGAAATCCATGAGCTGTATAAATAACCTTTGTGCCACTTTTTCGATATTTTTTACAAGCCATTCTTGCAATAACCCCACCGATAGGGGAGTGACAGTGAACAATATCATAATTGTTCTCCTTCAACAACTCACTTAATTTTTTATAAGCCTTCATCATCGAGCCAATTGCTATAATTTTTCTTGGTACAGGAATATGATAGGCGCTAATTCCCTTTTTTTCTAACTCCTCTCTGAATTCGTTCACTTTGTCTTGAGAAGTAATACTACCTTGTTCAAAATTACAAGCAACATCAACTGTATAACCTAAATCTTCTAATATCTTAATATTATCCATATTAAATAAATCTATCATTGAAGCAACAGATGCAAACATTAATGCTTTTTTCAAAATGCTAGCCCTCCGTTTTATTTATTGATTTTCGCAAATTATTTATTTGATAACTTTTTTTATACATTGAAATTTCTTTATCATATAATAAACTCCCAAACACTTTGTTTATGACGTTTACTTTTCTACTTAATATTTTCAGTGTAGGATTAAATAGGTAAATCAATCTGATTTTTTTCCCATTAGCTTCAGCTATTAAGCTTACCATTTCTGAGGTCTTTATATATTCTTCATTCTGTGGAAAAAAGATGCCCTTTTCCTCATTTACAATCATTAATCGAATAAATTCAGTTAAATTATCGATATGAAGCATACTTCTTTGATTGTCGATATCTGGAAATATGGGTGATTTATTAGCAAACTTTGCCAATAACGGATAGTTCCCTTTTGAGCCCTTACCGTATATCATTGGCGGACGTATAACTACTACATTGAAATCATCCGACTGTAAAGGAAGGATACCTTGTTCCGCCTGTAGTTTGCTGTCCCCATAGAAATTAGCCGGTTGCGGGACTGTATCTCTCGTGATTATTTTGGTTTCACCAATTTTGCTGCTTGCACCATAAACAATCATGCTGCTCATAAAGATGATCTGCTGGACTCCTTCAGCTTTAGCTTTTTGAGCAATTTCAATAGTAAGATCTCGATTAACTTTGTAGTAGAGTTCTTCTTGATCAGCTTTCGCATCTTGGTGGGCAATGCCCGCTACGTGAAAAAGCGTGTCGTATGGAGAAAAATCAAGTTCTTTCCATTCACCATTTCTTGTGTCAACAGTTTCCACTTGATATTCTTCCGGCCACTGTGAGACCCATTTTTCAAAACAGGTGCCAATATAGCTATTGGCACCTGTAAGCAATATTCTCTTCATTTCTATTGATTACCTCCTTCACTTAGTGTTCCTGTGCCGCCTTCAATAACTCCGTCACTTTTCAAAACGCTCGTTATGGTTCCGACAAAGCATTTCACATCGAAAGCGAAATTCATTTTTTGAATGTATTCTCCATCCAACTCAGATTTGACAGTAATCGGTAGCTCATCACGGCCATTGATTTGAGCCCAACCGGTCAAACCAGGGCGAACATCATTTGCATTGTATTTATCTCTTTCAGCAATCAAGTCGTACTGGTTCCACAATGCTGGGCGCGGTCCAATGATAGACATTTCGCCTTTGATGATATTGAAAATTTGAGGCAATTCATCCAGGCTTGTTTTTCTCAGGAATTTGCCGACCTTTGTGATGTACTGATCTGGATTTCCTAATAAATGCGTTGGTGTGTCCTTGGGTGTATCGATACGCATCGTACGGAACTTCAAAATATTGAAATGCGTTTTATTGATGCCGACTCTCTTTTGTTTAAAGAAGATTGGCCCCGGCGTATCCATTTTTATTGCAATAAATAAAATTAAGAATAATGGCGATAAAATGACTGCGGCCAATACCGAAAGAACTAAGTCAATCACTCTTTTTACTTTCAAATACTCCATACAGCACCCCTATAATTATTTTTTTCTTCTTATAATTGTGTCTAAGATATAATCACATAAAGAAAATATCTTTCAGTATTTTAAATGATAACATTTCTACAACCGTTTTTGCACAAAAATAGAATTTTTTTTGAAGTTTTACTTAAAATTTACTTTTTAAAGCCGAATGATAAGAAAGCAAACGAATACATTATGAAGAGACTGTGAAATCACGCTATTCTAGCCTTTTGTTTTTGATACCGAAAATTAGAATAAAAGCTTAATTACGATTTAGTGTTTTTAAGAATTGCACCGTCCTTATATTTAATATTTTGCATCATACAATACCCACCCAAGAGTTTCGCTTTGTTAGTTCTTTCTTGCAAACCATGCCCTCTATTATAATCCTTTTCTGATCGCCATCTTATTTTATATTCCAATAATCATAATTTCAGGTAACACTTTTCCGGAACGCTTGTTACCTCCAGTTAAGACAACTCCGACGGAGGTGCGCTGCTTGCGAGTCGCTCACCTCCGGTCAACAGCCGCTCGGCGGAGATGGGACTGCTGGCACAGCAGTGTTCTCCGATGAGGCGGATCTTCGTCGGAGGTGGCTAGAGTCTCAGTTTTTTTGATAATCCTCTTACGCTGTTCCGCTTGCGCAGAACAAGACGATGATCGTCACTAAAGTATGGACGAATCCATCTTGCAGAAGTGTCCTTTTTTCATTGGACATCCATTTGGTTATCGCACGCGGCATCCACAAGGCTCCTTCATTGATGACATCGCCCAAGCGGATGGCCAATCCGATGCCTGTAGAAAAGATAAAGTTAGGCATGTTCTGCTCCCGCGTATCGATGCTTTGATTGAATGGGTGTCCAGGAAAACTGCGAATAGCCCTGCTAGGGTATGCAATCCATATCGCATACCCTAGCAGGGCTATTCGTATTGAAGTATACAGCTGATTCTTTGACCGTTAAGAACCAAATAAGATAGAGACATCCCACTCTATGGATATCATAGATAGAAGTATAAAGACTGCAACAGATATTCCGAGTCATATTTATCAGCTAGCTTAAAAAGCTGGCGTTTCAATGTTGCCAGCGTGCCTGTGTTGTTCCGGTAGTTGCTGAGGTTCTTTTCGTACTGTCTGCGCTCGGCTTCATTCGCTTGTTTCTTGAAGTAGCCCCATACGTGGGCTGCGGCGTTTTCGGCGTAGCCGGGATTTGTTTCTACAGCGAAGGCGCTGTCGATGAGGCGATAGAATTCTTGGACCGGGTAGGCTTCTTTGTCCTTCAGCAATGTGCGGATGGCTTGATAAATCGCCGGCGATCTTTCGAGGATGGCGTACTTGTAGCGGCCCCATTCTTTTTCCAACAGTGATGCTTTTGGCGCGATTGTCGTCGCGTTTTGGCATTTGATGGCGGACAGGTTTTTGTCCTTCACTTCCAGCATGATGTCGATCTGTTTGTCCTCCAGCTGTTCGTGGAAAGTTAGGAAAGTCTCTAGGTGGATCGTATCGGTATGGGCACCGGGCCGTTTGCCTGGCGCCTGCTGGGAGTAATGGATTTTTTGCTTTCCATCCGCTTCTTTCCAGGTTTTTTTGGCTTCGGCGATCCAGTATGGATCGGCGCCTCCTGAAGGAGACGGATTGATGGCATGGTGCAGATTATCGTAGACGGCAGGGATCTGGAGTCGGTCCGCCAGTTCGAGGACCTCTTCGATGTTGTAGAGCCGATCGTCGTTCTCGATGATCAACCGGTTTTGGACAGGTTCCGGAAGTCGGCGGAAATTCTGTTCGAAGCGCTGAAGTGCTTCTTTTTTATCCCCATAGATGCCCCCGACATGCAGGACGATTTTGTTGGTTTGATTGGTCCCAAGTGCGGTCAGGATTCTGTCGTGGTAAATCAGATCGGCGATGGCGCGCGCGACGACGTCTTCGGTCGGCGAATTCAGGACGGTGTATTGGCCCGGATGCAGGGAGACGCGCATACCGCTTTTTCGGATCTTGGAGCCGATGCGGTCGAAGGCTTCTTTGTGGATTTCCGGCCAAGCAAGTGCATTGACCGGACTCGAACCGAATGGGATCAGATCCGAACTGATGCGGAACAATTTGATGTCGTTCTTGCGGTTGTAGTCGATCATCCGCTCCAGGGCGGCGAGGTTGTGCGCGGTCACCTCCGTCAGCCTTTCCGGGATCGCGTTGCGTTGCATGAGGCTTCGGATGTTCGTGTTGGGTGTGCCGATGTTGAGGCAGGCATAGCCGATGGACATAGAGGCCCTCCTTTAGATTTTCTGTTCGCTATTTTTGGTTTCTTGAAATCAGCGCTCGTATCTTTTACGGTAATCCTTCAATAGAACATCAAACATGCGGATGCCGTTGGTTGCGCTGGCGGCATCGGCCGGACTTTTCGCTTTACCGTTCAGTTCGTCAACGACGGTTTGGATAAACGGCATGGCGACATGCTCCGGCGTTTCGAAAGTGTAGGTTGTTGTTTCTCCGTCCTTGATGAGGCGAATCCACTCGAAACTTGTGCCTTCGAAGACCAATGTCCCTTCCGATCCGATGATCGTCACTTCATCCAGTTCGAAGTCCGCGACATAGCACCAGGCGGCCGATCCGACGACACCGTTCGCGAAACGGAAGGATGCCGACACGGTGTCCTCGACTTCATAGAGTCCGGCCCGGTTCTCGACGATGCCGGTCATCGCTGTGATGTCGCCGAAGTAATAGGTCAAATAATCGAGAACATGCACTTGGATATCCAGATCCTTCCCGCCTCCTGCAGCCGGCAACAGCCGCCAAGGCAAGTTTTCCTTGTCGAAGTCTTCAGTGGCTGGTTGCTGGTATTGGCGAATTTCCACCAATTGCGGTTGGCCGATGGTGCCATCATCCAGCAGTTCCTTGATTTTCTGGAATTTCTCGAGCGCCCGGCGGTAGAAGCTGACGAATACCGGCAAGTCTTTTTCCTCGGCCGCATCCAGTATCGCTTGGCATTCCTCGAACGTGCGCGCCATCGGTTTCTCAATCAACGGCACCTTGTTCGCCGCAATCACCTGCATGGCATAGTCGAAATGCGTGGCCGGCGGTGTGGCGATGTAGACAGCCGTGATTTCTTCGTCCGCCAGCAGTTCCTCGACTGTTGCGTACACCTGACCGTTTCCGTGGCGTTTCACCCAATCATGCGACTTGGCTTCGGTGCGATTGTATACCCCCTTCAAACGGGACCCGTCCGCTTTATAGAGCCCCGGACCACTTTTCTTCTCCGTTACATCGCCGCAGCCGATCATTCCCCATACAGTCTCTTTCATATCTGTCCCCTTTTCCGATTTCGATTGTTTTTGTATACAGCCTATTATACGCGACCGTAGGTTGGTTTACCTGCAGAGATGCCTCCCTCATACAAAACAAGCCCCCGAAACGACTGCGTGCGTCGCTCCGGGGGCTTGTTGCTACTTTGAATTGTGAGGTTCTGTTTGGACGAACAAGCTACAGGTGTGCTACCGTCCTGGGCATTCGCCCGACAATTGGGGAATGGTGTCGAGCGAACGCGATTTTGTTTTTCGTCGGCTTTTCGGTAACCTTCGCTTTCCGTTTAGTCGACACCCTGGTTTTTCGTCGGCTGAACCAACCATCCAAAACAACTGAATGTCAACACAAATAAGGCCCCCGCCGCGGCGGGAGCCTTATTTGTGTTGCTGGATTAGATAAACAGGTTCAAGTTCGAATCCATCGTGTCGCCGATGTAAGCTGCTACACCGCCGAAGTCCACGCCTTCGATGATTTCCTCTTCTTTGATGCCCATGATGTCCATGGACATTGTGCAGGCTACCATCTTGACGCCCATTTTTTGCGCTTGGGCGATCATGACCGGCAGGCTGTCGACGTTCTTCTGTTTCATGACAGCTTGGATCATTTTCGATCCAACGCCGCTCATGTTCATTTTCGATATCGGCAATTGGCCTGCGTGGTTCGGCAGCATGATGTCGAACATTCTTTCCATGCCGCGTTTCGCTACGCTGACTTTCTCAGGACGCTTGATGACGTTCAAGCCCCAGAAGGTAAAGAACATCGTCACTGGCTTGCCGTAAGCTGCCGCTCCGTTGGCGATGATGAAGGAAGCCAAGGCTTTGTCCAAGTCCCCACTGAAGACGACCATCGTTGCGCCATCTTTCGTTTCCTGCAGGACAGGTGCTTGTGCCGCTTGGGCTGCCAATGCTGCTTGGTTGAAGCCGGTTGGTTCCGCTGGAGCTGCTGCGCCGCCTTTGCCTTTCGCCACGTGAGCGCGGACGATTTTGCCGTCGATTTCTTTCGAGATCAGCGTGTTGCCGGTGTTCTTCGTCCAGGCAGCGATGTCCGCCAGGAAGCCGAAGTCGGATGCTTCGATGATCAGTTCCTGACCGTCGACCATCTTGTCCATGTTCTCCTTCACTTTCAGGATCGGACCCGGGCACTGCAGTCCGCAGGCATCGACTTGGATCGTGTTGCCGACCGGTTGGGCTGGCTTCGCGTGTGTCGGTTCCACATGCACGGCCTCTTCCGGCGCTTCTTCTTTATAATTTAAAACAGTGTTCGCTTGTTTGTAGGTTTTGTAGCCGCCGTCCAGGTTCTTGACGGTGAAGCCGTTCTGCATCAGGATGCGGGCTGCGTTGTAGCCGCGGTGGCCGACTTGGCAGAACACATGGATCGTTTTGTCTTTCGGCAATTCGCTCATGCGCGCACGGATGTCGCCCAACGGAATCGTGTAGGCATCGCCCAATACACCGGTCGCCAATTCGAAGTCTTCACGGACGTCCAGGAAGAACGCGCCGCTTTCGATCAGGCCGTCGACTTCATGCCATTGGAACGAATCGACTATGCCTTCCAAAAGGTTGGAAGCTGCATAACCTGCGATGTTGGCTGGATCTTTAGCGGATGAATACGGTGGTGCGTATGCCAATTCCAAATCCGGCAAATCATAGACGGTCGCGCCCAATTTCATGGCTGTCGCGATGACGTCGACGCGTTTTTCCACGCCTTCCATCCCCACTGCCTGCACACCCAAAATTTTGCCGTCCAAGCCGAACAACAATTTGATGTCCAACGGGGACGCGCCTGGGTAATAACCAGCATGGGAGTTCGGATGAATGTGGACAACTTTATAGTCGGTGCCGAGACGTTCCAAGGTTTTCTCGTTGTTTCCGGCTGCCGCCACCGTCAATTCGAAGACTTTCGCAACAGAAGTTCCCATCGTGCCTTTGTAGCGGACATCCATGCCGTTCAGGTGATCGGCAACCAAGCGGCCTTGGCGGTTCGCTGGCCATGCCAACGGAACGACTGTCGGGCTGCCGTTGACGAAGTCTGTCACTTCGATGACGTCCCCTACTGCAAAGATATCCGGATCGGATGTCTGCAATTGGTCATTCACGACGATCGCGCCTCTGAAGCCTGTTTCCAAGTTGGATTCGACAGCCAAATCGTTTTCAGGTGTCACGCCGATGGATAGGATCGTCATATCTGTATTCAGCACTTTGCCGCTGTTCAAGCGAACTTTCATGCCGTTCTCTTCGAAGGCTTTGACGCCATCGCTCAAGATCAAGTTGACGTTATGCATGTCGATATGGGCATGGACAGATTGCGCCATTTCGAAGTCGATCGGTGCCATGACCTGGTCGCTCATTTCGACAAGGGATACGTGGATGCCCAGTTCCCATAAGTTTTCCATCATTTCCAAGCCGATGAAGCCGCCGCCGATGACCGTCGCGCGTTTCACTTGATGCTCGTTGATGTATGCTTTGATTTTGTCCATATCCGGGATGTTGCGCAACGTGAAGACGTTCTGCGCGTCCTCGATGCCTTCGATAGCCGGTTTGATCGGACGCGCGCCGGTCGAGATGATCAATTTGTCGTAGCTTTCTTCAGTTATAGCGCCTGTTATGACGTGTTTCACTGTGATTGTCTTGCTGCCGCGGTTAATCTTCACGACTTCGCTGAAGTTCTTGATGCCGATGTTGAATTTCTTCGCCATGCCGCCGACTGTTTCCAACAACAAGTTATCGCGCTCTTGGATGACGCCGCCGATGTGGTAAGGCAGGCCGCAGTTCGCGAAAGAAATATATTCACCCTTTTCAAAGATGACGATTTCATCCTCTTCATTCAATCTTCTCAAGCGTGCCGCTGCAGTCGCCCCGCCGGCTACACCGCCGATGATCACAATTTTACGTTTCATTATATAAAATCCTCATTTCACAAAGTTTTTAAGTTTCGGTTATCTGCTGACAATAATACCCCGGTAGGTATAATTTGTAAAGGGAAATGTGTCGAGAATGTTAAAAAACTTTTGCACAAACTTTCGGCACCGACGAAAAGGGCTTTCGTCGGAGTTGGGGTTCCGATGATCTGCTTTCCTCCTGTTACCGGGCTCTGACCGGAGCTGAGCGCGTAATCAGAGTCTGTCCTCCGACGAGCGAGTCCTCCTCGGAGGTGAGCGTTTTGCGCTCGCCTCACCTCCGGAGAAGGCGTGCCTGGTAGGAGTTGGTGCTTTCCTCCGGTGAGCGCCCTTCTCAACGGAGGTGGGATCTTCGGTATTCATCTTCCTCCTGCAATCGAATGTTGGCCGGAGCTGGGCGCGGATTCGTACCTCCGACGAACAGACTCTCGTCGGAGGTACGAATACCCTCACCGCCTCTGCTCCTGCGAAGGCCGCGCTCGTCGGAGTTGCGCGGCCGCAGAACACCCTGTCGCAATTCTGCGATTATTTGATGCCAAGCGGATGGAACTTTGGTATACTTTGAATAGAAAGCAATCGTGAGAAGAAAGAGGGAAACACAATGGCATCAGCATTGATCGTATACGCAAGTTTGACAGGAAACACCGAAGAAATCGCCGATATCGTCGCAGACCAATTGGAAGCATTGGGCGTTGACGTGGAAGTAAAAGAATGTTCGCAAGCTGCACCGGAGGACTTCTTGGCATATGACATGAACATCATCGCGACTTACACTTACGGAACGGACGGCGACCTGCCGGACGAATTCATGGACTTCTATGAAGAGATGGAAGATGTCGACTTCACAGGCAAAATTGCCGGCGTCGTCGGATCTGGGGATACGTTCTATGAATATTACTGCAAAGCAGTCGATGATTTCGAAGCGCAATTCAAAAAATTCGGCGCAACAATCGGCGCAGAAAATGTCAAAATCGACTTGAACGCCGAAGAAGAGGACATCGCGAACCTGCAAAAATTCTCTGAAGCGATGGTAGCTGCCCTTAACAAATAAGCAACACCCTTCATTACCGCAATAACAAAAAAACAAGAGTCGGCATTCGGGAATCCCTGCGGTTGGCTCTTCTTTTTTACAACAGGAAGGAGGCGGTTACATGGACGTCGGAATGGAATATGAAATACTGATGCTCCAGCTGGGGTCGTTGGCCCGCAAGCTTTTCAACGCCGAGGAGAATCTTTCGAAATACCAAGAAGCACTGGAAAAAGCTACTGCGACATTGGAAAAGGAGAACCGCGACCTCGAACGGCTGCGCAATGACAGCTTCTCGAATACCCTCCTGAAACTATTCGGCAACTTCGACCGCCGCTATGACAAAGAGTACCGCGAAATCATCGGCGCCAAAGTCGAGTTCGACAAGGCCTACGCGATGAAGATCGCCGCCGCACGCAGAGTCAAGGAAGTCGAAGCGGACATCGAAGAGAAAAAGCTGCGGCTGCGCAACATCAAGGAAGACGTCCTGCGCAAACATCCGAACATGAACCAAGTCGTCAGCGAGCGCCAACAACAGATTCTGGCCATTCAGCACGAATGGCGCGAAACGAACGAAGCCGAACAAGCCGGAATCGCGGTGCTGGAATCCCTATCGGATATCATCAGCGGTCTCGATGCCGCCGATGTCCTTTCGACCTGGGATCTGATCACCGACAGCAGCCTCATCCTGGATTTCCTGAAGCACGACAAGTTGGATGCCGCTGAAGCCTCGCTGCTGCATCTTGAACAGACCGTCTATACTTTTGCGCGCGAGCTGCGCGACTTGGATTTCGTCTTCGAAAGCGACCTCGAGACCATCTCCTCCACCCAGCGCGCCCTCGACATCTTCTTCGACAACCTCTTCTCCGATTGGGGAACGAAAGTTATCATTGAGAAGAATATCGAAAACCTGAAGAAGCTGCAGGATAGCACCGAGGATGTCATGGAAAGTTTGGCTGAGAAGAAACGCGAACTGGAGACGACTTTGGAAGTGTTGGCGGTTGAGGATGATACGGTAGCGTAAAAACTTTTATTCATAGGTCTTCGGTAAAAAAACTCATTAATAAAGATTGTAAATATAGGATTTTATCAACTAAACAAAAAAATTATGCTGACAGTAAAGATTGGGGGAAAATATGAATATTATTAGTAAATTATACGATAACAGGTCTGGTTGCTATTCAGTAATGACCGAAATGACCATACAGAATTATTTAGAATTGGTGGATAATGTTTATCGAGAACAAGGAAATATTTCAGGTCAAAGGGCAGCTATTAGAACAAAATCAGGAAAAAAAATACGCGATCGAATGGTTGATGACATAATAAAAGGTGCAGTACTCCCCCCCTTAGTATTAGGCGTGATATCAAAACAATCAGAAAATGATGCACAAGTAACTAACTTTCTTATGAAAAGCAGCAAAGAATACAAAAATATGCTTTCTTTGATCGATGGAATGCAACGGACCACAGCATTTAAAGAAGCTGTTCAAAAACTTAAGGAAATAGGCGATAATCAAAAATTGAAGGACTTTTTCGAAAGAAAAATACGTGTTGAATTTTGGGTTGCTAAAAATACTAACAATCTCTTATATCGTATGTTGGTCCTTAATACTGGACAAATGCCTTGGAACTTGCGTAGACAAGTAGAAATAATTTATTCATCTTTAATTAACGATATTTCAGAAAATATACCGGGTATTGAATTAATCAAACAAGATGAGAACAGCAAGCGATCAAGAGCTGGGCAATTTCCCGCAGATAAAGTAATCGAAATGTTTCTGTGCTTTGCAGCTAGATCTGAAAACATTGACACAAAAGACTCAGTTACAGATGAATTTGCTCGATTGGATGTAATTGAAGCTTCATCATTTTTTGAATTTAATAAATTCTTTTATGAAACTCTAGAATTACTAGTAAAATTTGATCAATTAATTTTTTCATATAAAGGAAGTACTAAACACGATAAAGAAAAATTCAGAGATGGCAAAGACTTATTTACTAGTCAACCTGCAAGAATTGGCTTTGTAACTTCAATAAGTAAGTATGTCTTTGGCCTCCCGGGATCTAAGCAAAATGATAGTGTATACGAGGATAGAATGTTGGTAGTAAAGAAAAAATACCAGCAACTATTCGAATACCTCGATGCTCCCAACATTAATCTATTGGATGAATTTCTTGAATTTGACACGCTAAATGAAAAACTAGATGTTGTAACTAGTAAAATAGGCGATTTCGAAAGAAAATTTTTCACAAATGCTTTTGGAACTATTTTCCACAACGATTTCTCTTTTGATGAACCTACTTTAGCAGTTTGTTGGAGAGCAGCGTAATTATGAAAATCCACAAGAATGAACGAAGCTATGACAATAGAAAAAAGTATGTTTTAAATGAACTAACATCTCTTTACAACTATCTGGAAGAAAAACCCAATAATGTAAAACATAGTATTGGAATTCATTCAAGTGATGAACCCGATAAGACAAATTTCAAATTCATAGAGAGCGAAGTAATTAACGAAAGGGTAACTTCATTTATATTCAGAAATGAAACCAATATTGATATTCTTAATATTGGATTCTTCGGTTTATCAGAATCTGAAATGAACAAGCTTGACGAGGCTTTTCAAAAGGATAATCTTTTTTTATCTGCATCAAGAGGATCTAAAAATTTTAACATTTATCTTCAAACTCTTTGTGATTTAGAATTATCTCCCATTCAAACTGCCAATCCAATGGAACTATACGATAAAATTCTATATCCATCAGATGAAGATATAGAATTTGAGGATATTATTTATTTTTTTGGTGATTTTTATTTTTTAACACTAAACCTCTCCTTGGTCGACTGCACAAAATTGGAAAATGAGATATCACGAATATCTTCATATGTATTCATAAAATCCAATATACTTATTTCCTTACCGTTTAATGAACATATTTTAAGTAGCCTATTAGAACTTACTAAAGAGTTAATCCATATAAATTATTATCATCTCTTAGAAGGTATAGTATCACCTACTTGGGGAGACTCTTTTTTTAAATTTTATAAAATTATCGAGAGTTTATATCCAATTTATTATTATAGAAAACTCTACTCAGATATAAAACCTGCAAGTAATAATATTGTCTATTTGTCGTATTTACTTGAAAAGAATGTAAAAGTTAAACCAAATGAGGAAGATTCAATAAAAAATGCCTTTGAATTTTATAAAGGAAGTAATGAACTTCCACCTGAGCTATTCAAAATTTTTAATGTTAGTAATTCTTCATATTCATCTTTAGCAACGCATATGTATCGTTTGAGAAATTCATATGTTCACGGTAGATGGATATTTGATCCGAAAAATTTAGAAATCATTTCTGATATTGGTGAAGTTAGTTTTGAAGAAGCAAATAGAAAGACTGATACTGCCCATATATATAAAAATATTACTAAAAAAGATTGGCAATTAATAGTAACTGAAATGTTAAAAATGATTATTTTCTTCTTAAACGATGCTATAGAAAATGATTTTATTGAAAAAGTATTAGCAATTGAAGCAAAATAAAAAATACATATTTTGTACTAAACAGAGTACTCAAAAACCCAGCTTCCCAACTATTCGGGATTCTGGGTTTAACTATTGTTACCTTAAGTCTTCCCCATTCGTGGCGATGACTTAGGGTAACAATGGAAGGAGTCTTTGCGTTTGCGCTGGAGCGCGCCTTCGCCGGCGTTATTTTTGTCGACGTAGATCAGGCCGTAGCGTTTGTCCATTTCACCGGTGTAGGCGGAGACGATGTCGATTTCGGGGCCCACATGGTGTAGCCTAGATGGTAGGCATCGTGGACTTCGTCGTCTTCGAGTTTGTCGTAGGCACCGTAGCCGTTAAACATGCTAACAAATGTAAATATGCAAAAAAAGAACTGTTCAAAACCAGAATACACTATTCTGATTTTGAAAACAGTCCTTTGAATCGTAAAAATCACGTCAATTTTTTAATGGGAATTGACAAACTCCAACTGTATCTAAAGTATATCATTTTCCGAGATGTCTGCAATAGCAATTTGAATTTTGTCAAAACTTTTTCTGAATTGAACATCGGTCTTGGAAAAGACGATACTGGCATCTTCTTTTAACTTAGTTTTACTGTAACCATCATCGCGTTTTTTCTGAGAAAACAATTCAATCATGATTTTCGGATCCTGTCGTTTGAATACGAGATATTTTATCGGAATATGCTGGGTGAATTTAGGCAAGTCTCCTTTTTCATTAAATGTAAAGTCATTCTCGTCACCGAAAAAGGACGTACCGATCAACTGAACACCTAACCCAAGCCCCCTAGAAGTAAACACGCAATTATAATAAATGTATATAACCAGGTAATCAGGTAGCATTGCACGAAGGATTCCATAGTATTTGTCTTTGTCTTTGATGTTGGAATCGTTTATTAGCTTTATCGCTCGATGGAACAGTCTAAAAAAATCGCCATTGTTATCCATGTTTTTAGCAAACATTTTGTTATCAATGATTTGAAAAGCGTGTTCAAATCGGATTGGTCTGTTCAAAAGTTCATTCTCTTTATAATGATGCTTTAGCAGTTCCATCACACCTATATTTCCGAGTGTTTCAAACTCTTTTTGGTTAAATGTTGCTTTTCTCTTTAGAGAAATGGACGCACTCAGAGCATTTGATATTTGAGGATTACTCAAAAACTTCCAATAATCCTCTTTGTTATCAGAAGCAGTTAACTGTTTTACTTTTTCACGCAAAGTGTCGTCTACACCGCTCTGATTCAGCATACCATTTATTTCAACTTTGTTAAGATGGAATATTCCCATCAATTTGAATGCTTTGTGAACATCAACACTCTTGTGATAAGGCTTGTCATCTAGAGATTCTTTTATGGTGTTAACAAAATCGATTATGTCCTTTTCAGTGATGGATTTGCTTTTTTCAATTATCATGTCCAAGAGTTTAAAGAAAGTATTCACCACTCTATCATCATCGCGATGTAGTTTGTCTTTGTTTGAATTAACTCGATAGGTGATAAGTGTAAATGCAAGTGCAGCCAGCGAAATAATTTCGTTTGGTTCAAAATTTGTGTTAAAAAACGAGAATACAGGTTCAAAGTATTTGGCGTTGGAACCCAACTTGTTGGTTATCGCGTTTACATAATCCACAGCTATGAGCGACGCAATGGATGTACATGCTAGAAACAGGACAAGTTTATTTTTGTAGACAATAGATGACTTCGCCAGAAAAGAACAACCCGCAACAATTAAAAACATAATGTAAAACAAAAATTTGATTTTCAATATAAATCACCTCGCCTCTTCCATCTGTCAAATTATCTCTTTTTCCATTAGGCCAAAGAGAATTAACTTCTTTTCAACATGCCTTTTCTTAGCGTACCGTAGGATGGTTGAGTAGTTTAAGTTGTATTTATCCTGGGCGTTGGTGATGATTTTTTTTACTTCGGATGCGCCTATCGGTAAAATCATGGGATCGTTTATTATAATGTCGACCAATAATTGTTCCAGCTTCGGGATATGGTAATTCTCATTTATTCGATTCAGGGGGGCATCCACATATAGCCTCTTGAGGATAATGTTTTCTTCTTGCGGCGAAATATAGAGATCATAAAATTTTTCGTCCGGATTGAGATAAACATTCCGATATTGCTGCTTCAGGAAGTGAAAAACAGATTTCAGAGCATCGATATCAACTTCGAGGATCACATTTTTGGACAGGTAAATGTGATCTGCCAAATCATTCAACCATTCAGTCGGGTAAACAGAAAAATTAGCATAAGGATACTTTTCTTGGATCATTTCGGCCAATTCAGTCATTCTCTTCGTTTGCTCTGGCTGAAATGCCTGCTTTTCAGGCAAGACGAATTGTCCTCTACTCGGGCTATAGAGGACATTATTTTGCTTCAATTGATAAATACGCCAACGCAAGGTGTTAACTTTTATATCCGGTTCAAAAGTCTGGTAAAATTCCAAAAGCTGTTGAGTCGATACAGGTTGATTGTTTTTAAGAAAAATTTCCAGTTCGCTTATCATCAATTTTGAAGTCATAATCTGTCCTCTCTTTATCAAATAAACGTGTCGAAAAAGGATAATGACCCGTTTGTTTGATTTTATTATAACTAACCAAGCGGCATAAAACAACAAAATGACCCGATTGTTGGGTTGCAGGGCTGGGGGCTGGGTTTCTCCGGTGAACGCTCTCTCACCGGAGTTGGGATTCCGGTGATATGCTCTGCTCCTGCGAGAGAATGCTGGCCGGAGCTGGGAGTGTGGGCAGCGCCCTCTTCTACGGCGAGCGGATCCTCGTCGGAGGTGACGGCCCATGATGAACGCCAGCTCCGGCTAAGCCAATGCTCATCGGAGGAGCGAGGTCTGGCACCCTTCGCCGGCAGCCGCCTGTTCCCTTTGCCAATTTGCTCATTCTCACAAAAATCTATTGCATTCTTGTGTGGCATATGAGAATATAGTACATGTAATCGATTTTATATCAATTACAGGAGCCCTTGTGGTTCCAGCTTCTGTTTAATCCCCCCAAGGTTAAATAGACAAAGCTCAGCTTCGGCTGAGTTTTTTTGCGTTCCGGGGTCAATTTTGCACAAATGCACGAGAGAATTATCTATTCTCTAGAGGTAAGTTGTGCTATGATAGTGCCATTACGTTTATATGCTTAGGAGTGAATACACAATGGTATTACCGAATTTTGAGGAAAATCTACAAAAATACGCCAAATTGTTGGTTTCGAAAGGGATCAACGTTCAAAAAGGCCACACAATCGTCATCACTGTCGACGTCGAGCAGGCACCGTTCGCGCGTCTGTTGACCAAGGAAGCCTACGCGCTGGGCGCCGAGGAAGTCATCGTCAAGTGGACCGACGATTTCGTCACCCGCGAAACGTATCTGCATACGTCCGAGGAGAGAATGACGAATATCCCGCAATACAAAGTCGATGAAAGTCTCGACATGATCGAAAAGAAAGCGAGCCGCCTTTCTGTCCGCTCGGCCGATCCGGATGCTCTGAACGGCGTCGACGGCAAGAAATTATCTGCTGTGCAAAAAGCGAATAACGTCGCCTTCGATGCGCAACGCACCGCGACCCAAGCCAACAAAGTGAGCTGGACCGTCGCTGCCGCAGCCGGCGCGAAATGGGCGGCGAAAGTCTTCCCTGATCTGGCTACCGAAGAGGAACAAGTCGACGCTTTGTGGAACGAAATCTTCAAAACTTGCCGCGTCTACGAAGCCGACCCGGTTGCTGCCTGGGATGCGCATGAAGCGCGCTTGTTGTCGAAAGCCGACGTTCTGAATGCCGAGCAATTCGACACGCTGCACTACACAGCGCCAAACGGAACCGATTTGACGGTCGGCATGCCAGCCAACCACGTCTGGGAAAGCGCCGGCAGCGTGAACGCGCAGAACGAAAAGTTCATCGCCAACATGCCTACCGAGGAAGTGTTCAGCGCGCCTGATTTCCGCCGCATCGACGGTGTTGTGAAATCGACGAAACCGCTGAGCTACGCCGGCAACATCATCGACGGCATGACCTTCCGCTTCGAGAACGGTCAAGTGACCGAAGTCTCCGCTGAAAAAGGCGAAGAAACGATCCGCCGATTGGTCGAAGAAAACGACGGCGGACGTAGCCTCGGCGAAGTCGCCTTGGTTCCGGATCCGTCTCCGATCTCGCAATCCGGCATCGTCTTCTTCAACACCCTGTTCGACGAAAATGCTTCGAACCACTTGGCGCTGGGCTCCGCTTACGCATCAAGTGTTGTTGGCGGTACTGAAATGACGCAAGAAGAGTTGGCAACAGCCGGCTTGAACCGTTCGACTACGCACGTGGACTTCATGATCGGGTCCGCGGATATGAATATCGATGGAATCCGCAAGGACGGATCGGTTATGCCGATCTTCCGCAATGGGGATTGGGCGTTCTAATTTTATGAGTGTGGCCTCCCGGGGACGGGAGGCTTTTTGTGTTGTTGGGGGCTTTCGCCGGGCTGGCGGCTAGATGGGTGCGTCAGCTCCGACAAGGGTACGCTCCCCGAAGAAAAGCGTGCCACTGATGTCTCACCTCCGGCCAACATTCCCTCATCGAAGGAAAACTTTTACCGGTAACCACACATCCGGCGAGCGACCCTCTCGCCGGAGGTCCCACTGCGATTCAGAAAACGGTTTCTTAATTTTTCCTAGCGCGGCAGTACATTGCTTTTGTTCTGATTTTGGATGGGCTATAATGTGGATAGAGAGTCAGACAAGTCTTCACGAAAGCAGGGTGTTTACCGTGATCGATCGAAAAAAAACGATGGAGCAGCTCGAGGAGGTTTCGCATGCAGTGGAACCGGAAAAGCCGTCCAGCAAGAGTTGGCTGTATATTTTTGGGGCAGTCATATTAATTTTTGGCCTCACCTTCATCTTCCAACAGATGAGTGGCATATCGAACGGTGAAGTCCGGCCTGCCGACATCGAGAGTCTGCAAGCGGAAATCGCTGAGCTTAGGGGTACCGTTTCCGATTTGGAAGCGCGCATTGACGCGTTGGAAAACGAATGAGTTTCGGGCAGCTGATTGGCTGCCCTTTTTATGCTTTCCGCTGACTCCCGGGAATTTTTTCAGATAGGTATGGAAATTGCACGCATTAAGTGATACAATGAATAGTGTTCTGTTGGTCCTATAGCTCAGCGGATAGAGCACTCGTTTCCTAAACGAGGTGTCGGAAGTTCAATTCTTCTTAGGGCCGTCATTTCAAACGCAAAAAGATCGGATATCCTTCGCGGGTATCTGATCTTTTTTGCGTATATTATCAGTGTTGGTTAGATGTTTAATGGAAGATGCCGAAACCACCCGTCCAGCTGATTTTATCGGCAGCAGCGAGCGAAATCTGTAGGAAGCCCATTGCTTCGAGCTCGCGGGCCCGTTTCAGCAAGCCGGCATCGATGAAGGCCAGGCCGCTGCCCTCCAATGCGGCAACCAGTTTATCCTTGGCTTCCTTGTCGTCGGATGCCAACAACACTGTCGTTGGGTGGGCGCCTGCCACTTTCTTCGTCGCAAGTGTGGCGGCGAAATTCGTGTTGAAGGCTTTGACGACAGAAGCATCCGGTATTTCTTTGGCGATCTCAGCTGCGGCTGAGCTGTCGGTCGGCACAACAAGGCTGTCGAATGTCTCAAAATTCAATGGATTGGTGATATCGATGACGATCTTCCCGGCAAACAGGTCGCGATGGGCAGCCAATATTCCGGCAATAGCCGGATACGGAACCGACAGAACCACGATATCCCCAAATTTCTCAATGACTGTATCCTTAGTTATGTACGTTACTTGATTCCCGGCGGCCTCAAAATTTCCCCCTATTGCACTTCCCATGTTCCCTTTGCCAAAAATACTGATTTCAGCCATATTCCATTCCTCCTTCTGGATGTCCAAGCGTTGCGCACTAACTTTTTATAATCATGTACAAACTTATTATAGCTACCTGCCGGGCCGAAAGGAAATTTTTGCTCTTAGACGGTTCTGGTGAATCGAGCGCACAAAAAATCGGCTATCCATTTGATCTGGATAGCCGATTTTTTGTGTTTTCTGAGCAGATGTTATAAAAAATGCTAAGGCGGAGCGCCCTATTCCTGCGGCGAAATCTCTAGCTGAAGCGGGCCTTTGTCTTCAATATCCAAATAATACGAAAGTTCTTTTTCTAATTCGCTTAACAACTTTGTGTCTTCAATCGCGTTCAAGATAGCGTAAGCCTTCTTTATGTACTCGGAGCCTTCATCAATTTTCCCTGTTTTTTGTAAGATGATCCCTTTTCTGGAATAGGCAATTGCTAGTTGATTATATTTTTGATATTTCTTGCATAAAGGAATAACTTTTCCCAAGTAGGCAAGAGCTTCCGGATATTTCTTGTCATCGATCAGTAAAATAGCCAAATTGATATCCACATTGTTCAATAGAACTTCAGCTTCCTTCAGATTCTGGTAAGGTTCTAATTGTTGGATTACTCTTTCACCAATGTTCACGGCTACATCAATCGGGAAAATAAATAAAATGTAGTTTATTAATCGGATATCCAGTAAATACCACCTATCAAACTTTTCCAACCGCTCCCATTTTTTTTTGGCAAACACTTGTGCTTCCTCAACGTTTTGGGTTGTATTTAAAGCAATCAAACTTTCACATGCGTAGTAAAGATTTCTTAACAAATAGTCTTCCTCTTCTTTTAAATACGCAAGAATCTCATTTTTAAGCAATTGCAAATCATCATGGTGATTATACTTCAATGAGAAAAATTCATTGATCAGCTTTTCTTTTATGGTCAAACTTTCTTTATTCAATATGTAACGGAGCTCCTCCACTGATATATTCAGTTTTTCAAGGATCGCCAACCATTTTCGAAAAGTAGGTTCTATTTCATTTCTCTCTATTTTAGAATAGGCAGATTGCCCCATAATGCCTTCTGCGACATACTGTTGAGAATAACCTCTATCTATCCTGATTTCTTTAAAAACATCTCCGAAATCTTTTTTCACAGGCATCTTCTTCCTTGTTTTTAAAAGTATTATACGACTAATTGGATCAAATTGCATTTATCTACTTTATAATGTAACTATCAAGGAAAATATTTTTTTAGAAAAGGGGTAGCTATCATGAAAAAGTTTATTGTTTTGTCCTTAGTCCTAGGAGTACTGGGTAGCAGTAGTTTCATTTTAAAGGATTTAACTACCGCTGACAACCTATCCAGCAAAGATATTCAGCATGAACAAGTGGCAAAAGCGCCAGCAAAATATTCCACTAATATCCTAGATTCCCAAAAAATTATAACGTGGTCGGGGGCACAACACCTAAGGTGTTATATAATTGCGACTGCTTCTTCGTAATCTCACCCACTCGCACTGCACTGCCTGGATTTTCAAATGCCTCAATGACATCCAATTCGTCCAGTAATTCCTGCATCGTATAATTTTTATACAGCCCTTTTTCGGACATCTGCTTTTTGATGTACGATAAATAGATCAATGCAATAAACTGCACGAATAATTTTCCTTCAAGCGAACTTTCTGATGAAACGGCTGTGCGCCGTAAATTCAACCGCTCTTTAAGATTTCCAAAGGCTTTCTCAACGATGTCTTTGTTACGGTACAAATCTAAAGCGGCGATGGGATCCTTGATTTCATTGCTGATGAGGGCAAAGAATCCGTAGTCTTTTTCCGCTTGGGTAATGGCTTTTTGTTTTGGGGTTACCTTTGTCCCGCGTTTTGGTGTTGAAGTGATTTCGAAGTATTTAGCGTACTGCTTTTCGTGTTCTGCTTTGCGGTTCCCGGAAACTAGTTCTGCTTCGAGCCGATCAAGAAGCGCATTGAAACGGTTCTCGTGCTCCAGTGCTTTTTCACCGCTAAAATAAAGATGCAGGTACATCCGCCGTTTCCCTTCAATCACATCGCCTTTGTACGGGCGTTTCTGTGAATACTCCCAGTCTATCGTTGCAGTATGGCTGTAAAGTTGGTAGCTGGCATTGTAATTAGCGCGTGTGCGGATGTTATCTCGAACCTTGTTCAGTTCTTCCTGCACGTATTTCAGGGATACTTTTGTGGCCATCAAAAATTTCAAATGATTTTGGTACAAGGCATCGATATTTTCCTTGCTGTAAAACCCTCGGTCCATTACGAGTTTGACCTTGCTAAAACCAAGATTGCCTAGATCGGCAAGCAAGTGCTTCACTGTTTTGACATCGCTTATATTGCCTGCTAACTTGCGGTAGTAAAACGGTAAGCCAGATTCTTCACCAAACAACAAAGCAAGATTGATCTGCGCAAGCGGATCGTGGTCCTTGTTGATACCGTATTTGACTTGCTTAAGAGACTCTGAATAGGAGGAAACACTGGTAGTATCATAAGCCCAATATTCATTCTCCGTCCGTCGCTTAGCCTGCAGGCTGAAAAAACGATTTTTAGCTTCTTCCGTAACCGAGGCAAACAGATCGCTGCTTCTTTGCGAGGGAATACAGCTGCCGTAAGGATGGGAATGGGTGCGATCCCACTTTGGAAAACGAAGCATCGTATTGCGATCTTCCAAAATCAAGAAGTAGGCAATCGAGAGTATCTGCTTATAGCTTTCAGGAAAGCAAGCTTTTAGATCGGCTGTAACACCAAGCAGTTCTCCGATTTTGTCAAACAGATAGGTCGCTCCGTAGAAGCTTCGTTTCATGACGGTGGATGGTACCGGCCCTTGCTTTGCAGGTGCTAATGCCGGCGGCATAGCCAATCGCTTAGAGGGAACCAGGTTCCCAGCTTCGTCCAGTTTTCCTATGCAGACACGCTTGCTGCGCGACTGTTTCTTTTCTTTATCCCAATAGTTGGTTGATTCGTAAACATAGGTAGTGCCGTTCTTCTTGTTGGTTACATATACTAAACTCATAAAATCACGCCTTTCCACGTTATAATTATAACGTGGAAAGTGCGGAAATTCAATAGGAATAGCCAGAAAATTCCTTTTATATCAATGTTTTTTGCATTCCTCGTTATAATTTACACTGGAATGAAGGTAATATGCTTTGGTTTATAGGATAAGGAGCATATACGCATGCCAGGCTGATCGATGACCGTTTCTCTATGCTCGTTGTTTCAACACTAGCATCTCTGGACTTCCTGTAAAAAGGAAAAACAGGCTAGGACGCGTGTCCTAACCTGCAGACTGCCTGAAGCAGTTCATTCATCCACTTGTTTTCCCGACAAACCCATAAAATAAATCACCTTATTCATTTGTAGCGAGGAATTTCATCATTGAGTGAGGATGAGTCATTTTTGAAAAAAAAAATTAATTTAAATGAAGGTTTTTAAAACGGAGTAAAGGTATATTATCTATGGGTGAACCAAGGAACGTGCATGTGACTGCCTCATAGTTAATTGGCCGATACAATCTACCCCCAGCAAGTGTTTTTCCGACAGTGACGACCGTTACCAGCGCTTCATCCTTGTCGATTATCAAACATTTGTTGTATTCCCAACAAAGGATTTCCTTTGTTGAACTCAGTATAGCACCGTTCTTTTTGGTTTTCCATTCCCTGGTAAAATGTAAAAAACCGTGCTTTTACAAAACTTTATTTACACAACATACAATTAAAATATTTTTAATATGTTGAAATTAAATGTTTCTTTTGCAATTCAGCTAGGTTTTTAATGGATTTATCATTGTTTTCAATATGTGCTATGTTGACATTTGCATATTAAAAAAGTTGGTTTACCGTTATAAAAACTTTAGAAATACAAAATTGTATTTCTCTGTTTCTTTTATATTTTGAAGCAAAAGCGCATTCGCGTTTTTTTTCTGTTCTGCTAAATATAAAATTATAAACTGAATTTTTGCTTTCAAAAAAAAGAGACCCTTACGCTTTCGTGTAAGGGCCTCTTTCTGTCTGCATCCTGAAACGTTTGTTTCCAGGAATATTTGTGTGATTTTAAAGGATCGTGTCGCCTTCGCCATATGAGCTGCGTCCGGCTTCGATGATGCCTTGGTTGCTGTCGCCGTTGTAGATGGAGTTTTTGACCAATACATAATCACACTTACGGATAGCAGAAATATCTCTTCCGCCCGCATAGGAGATCGAGGATTGCAGATCTTCGCGCATTTCGTTCAATGTGTCTGCGATCGTACCGCGGTAAGGCGTCAAGATCTTCTTGCCTTCAACGTTTTTGCGTTGGCCTTTTTGGTATTCGGAAGCACTGCCGAAGTACTCTTTGTACAAGCGGCCGTTGATTTCCTTCGTTTCGCCAGGTGACTCATCGTGTCCGGCCAATAACGAGCCGACCATGACCATTGTCGCACCGAAACGGATCGATTTGGCGATGTCTCCGTTTGTGCGGACCCCGCCGTCAGCGATGATCGGTTTGCTTGCTGCTTTCGAGCACCAGCTTACCGCCGCCAACTGCCAGCCGCCTGTACCGAAACCAGTCTTGATTTTGGTCGTGCAGACTTTACCAGGTCCGATTCCCACTTTTGTAGCATCGGCTCCGGCGTTTTCCAATTCACGGACGCCTTCAGGAGTGCCCACATTACCGGCAATCAGGAATGTTTCCGGCATCACTGCTTTGACGTGTTTGATCATACGGATGACTTCATCGGAATGACCATGCGCCACGTCGATTGTTGTATATTCAGGAACGGCTTTTTTAGCCGCCAATTCATTTACGAAATCGAATTCTGCTTCTTTGATCCCCAAACTGATGGAAGCAAACAAACCTTTTTCATGCATGTGTTGGATGAACGGCAAACGGCTCGCTTCATCAAAACGGTGCATGATGTAGAAATAACCTTCCCGTGCTAACTTTTCAGCAAGTTCTTCGTCCAGGATAGTCTGCATATTCGCAGGCACCACCGGCAATTTGAACGTGCGGCCACCTAGTACGACAGTTGTGTCGCATTCAGAACGGCTTTGAACAACACTCTTGTTCGGAATTAATTGTACGTCTTCATAGTCAAAAATTTTCATTTACTATTTCCCTCTTTCTGTTAGTGCACAATCCTTTTGGGAATCGCTTTACACAGACACGGACGTGAAGGCAAAAAATGTCTTCTATCGTAAAGTCCCTATAGTAAGTTACACTACTGCCACAGGTTTGTCAAAGATTAATTGGTGATGAAACGTTCGGATTTCTTATCCGCGTCACGAAAAGCCGACAGATGGCGCATCCCAGCAAAGTTCAGTGCATCCCCATCAACGATAAAAAGACAACAGTTCCTGGAGCGGCCCGCGATCACGGAATTCCTTCAGATGGACGACATGAAACGGATGCTTCACAGCGAAGCGCCGGATCGGAATCTCCTTCAGCGTCCCCTCCTCCAACTCCTTTTCGACCGAGATGCGGTAGAGGAAGGCAATGCCGCGGTTCTTCGCCACCAACTGCTTGATTGGGCCGATGCCGCCGACGATGGTCGCCCGCCCGAAGCTGCTGAGGTTCGCCCCTTCTTTCAGGAGGGCATTTTCCAGTATCCGCCGCGAACCGGAACCTTCCTCGCGGACAAACAGGTGCTCGCTGAAGAGCGCCGACAAGTCCTGTTCGCTGCGCCACAACGGGCTGACAGCCGCACAGACACCGATGAACGGCTCATCGGACAGCTTCTGGAAGCCGAACTGGCTCTGGTTGAAGTCGCCTTCGATCAGCGCGAAATCGATTTTCCCCTTCTGGATCAAACCAGTCAGCGTGGCCGTATTGTCAACGATCATCGACAAATGATGGCGCGGATGCTGCTCCAGATAGCGCCCAATCAGTCCCGGCATGACGTACTCACCAATCGTCAGCGTCGCCCCGAAAGACAGCGTAGGCGCATCATCCTGCTGCAGCAGATGCGTGCGGATCCGCGCCACATCGCGGTTCAGCAGCGACAACTGTTCCTCCAGATAGCGCCCCTTTTCGGTGACCAGCAGCTGCTTGCCTTCAAAGCGGAACAGCTGGACGCCTAGCTCCTCCTGCAAATGCTGGATGTGCTGGGTGACGGCCGGTTGGGTGATGTTCAATTTCTTGGCTGCTTTCGTGTAGCTGCCCTCCTCGATCAGCGTGAGAAAGGTCTTGTAGCGGTAATCCAACATGAGCTGCGCCTCCCATTATTTTTGCTTATACCTGCATAATAAATCATTATTTTTATTTATGCAAAAAGTCGGGTAAAATGGGTTACTGTAATGGAACATTTAAGGAGGTTATTCGCACTCATGAAAATAAATGCAATCAAAAAAGAACTGGATGGGATACTGCCCGGCCTCGCCGCCAGCATCGCCATCTCATTGGTCAGCCAATTTTTCGCCCGCTTCCTGCCGACGCTCGGTGCAGCGCTCATCGCCATCCTGTTGGGGATGCTTTTGGGCAATACGCTTTTGAACCGGCCTGGATTGAGCCAAGGAACGAAATTTTCTGAAAAACGGCTTTTGGAATACGCCATTGTGCTGAACGGACTGATTTTGGATTTCCAGGTACTGAAATCAGCCGGACTGAAAGGCTTCGTCTTCATCATCCTGCAGATGTCCCTGACGATTTTCGTCACCTACAATCTCGGCAAATACTTCGGCTTCGGCAAACGCTTCTCGCTGCTGATGGGCGCCGGCAACGCAGTCTGCGGCTCCTCTGCCATCGGAACCGTCTCGCCGATCGTCCAAGCCGACAACAAGGAAAAAGGCATCTCGATCACGATCGTCAACTTGACTGGAACCGCGCTGATGGTCCTTCTGCCGGTCCTGGGCGCCGTCCTCTACGGCAGCGACACGCTCCGGACATCCGCTCTGATCGGCGGCACCGTCCAATCCGTCGGCCAAGTCGTCGCCGCCGCCAAACTCGTCAATGACGACGTCGTTACCCTGGCGACCGTCTTCAAGCTGATGCGCGTACTCCTGATCATCGGCGTCGCCGTCTTGTACGGGCGCATAAACACGGATGAAGGAATGCCGTTGTTCACGCGCAAAAAACACGCGGAATCGGCTGACGGAGCGGGAGCGTCCTCCAGCCCGGCCGCCGTCTCCTACGGCGTGCCGTGGTTCCTGACCGGATTCGTCGTCTTCTTCCTGATCCGCAGCTTCATCGGTGTCCCCGACAGCGTCCTAGCCGCCTCAAAAGCGATCAGCACCCAATTCGAAGTCGCCGCCCTCGCCGCAATCGGCATGCGCGTCAAATTCGCCGACATCATCAAAGAAGGCCCCAAAGCCATGCTGTACGGCTTGACCGTTGGTTCGGTGCAAGTTTTGATGGCCGTGGTGTTGATACGGGTGTTTTTCGGGTAACAGCATCAAAAAGCATCGGTTCCTGCGGGAGCCGATGCTTTTTTCTTTGCTGTTGCGCGATTTGTCGGGTGTTTCGCGGTTTCCGGTATCCGAACAGTCGACACCTGCGCAATCTCTCGAGTATCTGAGTCACCGGCCTGGGCTAACGCCCGACAGAAGAGCAATCTGTCGGGTGTTTTGTGGTTTTCGGTAATCCTTCAGTCGACAGTCTGGCTAGAGCTCGGGTAAATGAGTCACCGTCCTGGGCTAACGCCCGACAGAAGAGCAATCTGGCTGGTGTTTTGTGGTTTCCGGTAATCCTTCAGTCGACAATTTGACTTGTACTGTAGCTTTCCGGTTCCCTATTGCGGCTTCCGGAACGCCGATGATTTCCCCTTCCAATTTGAAAGTACCTGGCTTCTCGAGCTGTTCCAAAATGGCGGGCGTCAGTTCCTGCCGTTTGACCCACTGCTGGGTACCCGTGCCGTCATTGTAACGGAGCGTGACATAGGAAGGAAAGCCGACTAGCTGGCCGTGTTCGACGGCGTATTGGCCAGCATTCAGCGAGAAGACCGCTTCATCTTGGGAGACGATTTTCAGTTCATCGACTTGTTCGTGGTCATCCGGCACCTTTTTCCAGACCTTCATGTAGTCGATCTGGAACACTTTCGGGTAAGGCGCGGCAGGATCGAAAGGCCCTACCCACCAATTCTCTCGTCCCTCGTAGGCGGACAGAATGGAGATCATCGGATAGGCGACCTCGGCCTGGAAGGTCCCGATTTCTTCATCGTCAAAGTAAACGATAAAGCCTTCCGGAGTCCATTCGAAAGTATACAGATGGAATTCATTGCTCAAATCGGCATCGCCTACATCATAAATGAAATGCTGCTCCCTCACTACCGGATCCCGGTGCGCATAAAGCGAAGCCGTGATGACGTTTCCGAAATTCAAGGCATTTTCGAAAACATCCACTTCCACGTCCTGTTCCGGCGTATCCTGGATCCCGACGAGCCACCAGGCGCACATGTTGCCGAAACTGTTCATCATTTTCGCCCGGATTTCGAAGACGCCGTACTGCGTGATGAATCCCATGAGTGGCTCGATGTCGTTGCGGACCTCAAGTCCAGCCTTGAATTCGTGCAGCCCGGTCCGGTTTCCTGTCATCACGCTGGATGTGCGGACGGTGCCGTCGAACTCGGGATTCCACGGCTGCGTATCTTCATTGATGATCAGATTCAGGTTGCCGTCCGCCACCTCGTAGACGGCACGCGCGGCATCCATATCCGGCGTCCAGGAAGCCAGATACTGGTCGTTCCATATGGCTGGGTTGAGCGTATCTTCGTCAAAATTCTCTTCAAAAATCAGGCGATAATCGCCGTTGTATACCGGAACCGCATCCGTTTTATCCCCGTTCGCCATCCCGCGACTCAGCAGGGATTCCATTGCAGAATACAAAGATGAAAAATCCACATGGAGGAAACCGAAAAAGATTGCCGCAACGACAATACAGCCAATCAGGATTTTCGTTGTTCTTTTCACAGTACCTCATCTTCTCTCGTAGGATACACACTTTCATTCCGAGCGATCGTCTGGTTCAGGTGATCGACCACATAAGCCAGTCCGTCCAGCGTGAGGTAAGTAATGTCCGTTCCTTCCCCACTGATCCGGAGCGCTTCATCCTCCCCGTCAAAGGCGACTGTCATCGACCGGTCCTCCAGCTGATTCCCTGTGAACTCGCGGAAATGGTACTGTGCCACATATTGTTTGCTCGCAAAAATCGCGAAATAAGGATCGGCCAAATGGGTGCTGGCTATGCTTGTGTCGGCTTCTGCAGATTCTTCACTGTTGCTTCCCACGGTTGACTCAATTGGTTCACTTTGGCTGCTTGCGGCGACACTGAGTGATTCATCCGATGCAGTTCCTTCATCCACCAGTCCGCAGGCGGCGGAAAATACGGCGATTGCCGTCATAGTCCCTATTAAAGTTATTTTTCTTTTCATTAAAAAAAACTCCTTCCACCAGGCAAAAGGTTCATTCCGTTGTTCTGATTTTCGTTTCCTTGTGTCCATTATACCCCGGAATAATTGTCGCCACTATGAAAAGCCCTCCGTAATCATTTAGATAAAAAGGTGGCGAATACGGATGGCCGAATCATGTCTTATCATTTGCATCTGCCGCTCCATTGAGCGCACAATAGAAATGAAGGAACGAATTGTCACTTGCGGGCTTGCAGCAACTATCTTGGTCCTTTTCGTATGTCCTCAAGCAAAGGTTGTGGAAAAAATGATGTACGTGATCGTCTGCCTTGTTGCCCTTGGCGCATCTTTTTTGACCCTTTTTTCCGGATTCGGGCTAAGCACCTTGCTGATGCCGGCATTCGCACTCTTTTTCCCGCTGGAAACGGCCATAGCCATGACGGCGGTCGTCCATCTGGCGAACAATGTCTTTAAGCTGGTGCTTGTGGGACGGAAAGCCGATAAATCGGTACTGTTGAAATTCGCCCTGCCCGGCATCGTTGCGGCTTTCGTGGGCGCGTGGCTGCTGACCTATTTTTCGGAATTGCCGCCGATAGCAAGCTACGCAATCGGCCAGAGGGACTTCCAGATTTCAGTGGTCAAGGTCGTCATCGGGGTCCTGATGATTGGTTTCGCCATAATCGAGTTGCTTCCGCGCTTCGAAAAGCTGGCATTCGCTGAGAAATGGTTGCCGTTGGGCGGCGCCGTCAGCGGCTTCTTCGGCGGTCTGTCCGGTCATCAAGGTGCCCTCCGCTCCGCCTTCCTCAGCAAAGCGGGCCTCGAGAAGGAAGCCTTCATCGCGACCGGCGTTGCCGCGGCCTTCTTGATCGACCTTACCCGGCTTTCCGTTTATGCGAACCATCTGGGCACCATCGGCACGGATGCCGACTGGGCGTTGGTTTCGGCTGCGATTGCTGCCGCCTTTGCGGGCGCATTCGCCGGCTCGCGGCTTCTGGAAAAAGTGACCTTGCGGGCGGTGCAGCTCATCGTGGGCGTCATGCTTGCCTTGGTTGGTGTTTTGCTCGCTGTCGGGCTGATCTGAAGGCACTATTGGTTGATGAATGGAGGAGCTGTTTCATGAATGACATCATAATTATCGCCTTGAAGGCCTTTCCCGTCATCGCTTTGATAACGACAGGGGTGGTCCTGGAGAAGACTGCCTTCATCGGCGCCGATGTCGTCAAAGGCATGAAGAAGCTGATCATGAATCTGGCTTTGCCTTGTCTTTTGTTTCTGATTTTGTTGGATGCCGATCTGCAAACGGACTATCTATGGGGATCAGTCGCAGTTTTTCTCACCTGCCTTGTGGCTTTAGCGATGGGATTTTTGTTCAAAAAAAATGTTGCGGTCGTCCAATGCGTTCTTCCCGGCAGTCTATTCCAGCTTCGTCACCGGCATCATCGGCTATCCGCTCTTCATCTCCACTTTCGGCGCCGAGCACCTGTACAGATTGGCGATCCTCGATATCGGCAATCTAATATTCATCTTCATCGTGCTCGCGACTTTTTTGGATAAAGTCGGTTGCAACCAAACCGGCAGAAAAAGGATGAGCCTGAAGGACCAGGTCAAACATATAGTCAAATCCCCTTTCCTGATCACGATGTTTTTGGGAATTTTGGTCTCCATACTTGGCGGGCGGACGTTTTTCCACGCGAACCCGGCGACGGCAGCCTTGCTGACGGCTGCGGGAATGCTCGCCGACATCACCTTGCCGCTGATCCTGCTGGTGATCGGTTATGAACTCCACTTTGATCTGAAACAGCTTTTGGTGCCGCTTCCTGCGGTATTGCTGAGGATCGGTATGATGCTCCTGTTAGCCTACCTGCTGAACACTTTCATCATCGACGGGCTGCTAGGCCTGGACCGGCTGTTCCAGATGGCCGTCTACACGATGTTCATCTGTCCGCCCACCTTCATCATTCCAGTCTTCATCGAAGGCGATTGCCCCGACAAAAGCTTCATCCTGAATTTCCTTTCGCTGAACGTCATCCTTTCCATCGTGACGTTCATCATACTGATGACAGTGTTGCTTTGACGGTTTGAATTGGGCGGGGTTTCCCCGCCAAACAGACTTTGGCGGTTTATTTTGAGCTGTACGATGCTGATTTAGCCCGCCAAATCAATTTTGGCGGGGAATTCTGCTCTATGACGGGCGGGTTCTCCCCGCCAAGCAGCCTTTGGCGGGGAAACTCCGCCCGATCCGAGATCCACATATCCGCACATCAACCGCCAATCTCCGGAAACTGCTTGCTTGTTTCCGGTTTCCAACGTAAGATGGAACCAAAACTAACTGTAAAGGAGCGGATAGAGTGGATTCGATTTTTGAAATCTTTAAACACAAAATCCAGAACAACGAGAAATTGACGCCTAAGATGCAGGCTATTTTGAGCGCCAGTCTGGAGTTGTTCGCGGAAAAGGGCTATTCAAACACATCGACAAAGGACATCGCCCGCTTGGCGAATGTGGCGGAAGGCACCATCTTCAAGCATTTCGGGTCGAAGGAGAATCTGCTGTACGCCAGCATTCTGCCGATCCTCAGCAAGTCGCTCGAAGTGTTGATTCCAGCGGAACTGCAGAAAAACAAGGAGAATATGGCTGACTTATCCTTCCATCATTTTCTCCACCATGTCCTGCCCGACAGGATTGATTTCGCCGGCAACAATATGAAAATCTGGAAAATATTTCTGACCGAATATCAGTACCAGGAAAGCATGCGCGACAATCTGCTGACGCTGATTCCAGGAGCACTGTTCCAAGAGATCAACCAGCTTTTGGATCTGTTCAAACAAAAGCAAGAGATCGTCGACTGGCCGAATGAAGAAATCATCCGCCTGATCATCAGCACGGTTGCCGGTTTTGTCGTCGCGAAATCGATGGGTCTCTCCAGCAACGCCGATGCGAATGTCGAAACCGATCATTTGATTCTTTTTCTCGAAAAAGGCCTCCAGCCATAATCAGTCCTTGACAGTCTGCTCTGTTAAGGACTATACTGTACCCACAAGATAAAAGTGAGTGATTACTCACTTATTTATTTAAGAGGAGGAACAGTTATATGGCATTTTTGGAAGTAAACAACTTAAACAAATATTATCCAATCACCGACAGCGAACGTTTCCACGCATTGAAGGACGTCCAGTTGTCTTTCGAAAAAGGCGAATTGGTTTCGATCATCGGTGAATCCGGCAGCGGCAAGTCGACGTTGATGAACCTGTTGGGTGGCTTGGATTCGCAATTCGACGGTGAAATACTGGTGGACGGCGAGAATATCGGCCAGTTCAAGGAAAAGGAAATGGTCGCTTTCCACAAAGAGAAAATCGGCTTCATTTTCCAAAGTTTCAATCTCGTCCCTCACCTTTCCATTTTGGACAACGTCACCTTGGCGATGACGCTTTCGAACATCGACAGCAAAACCCGAAAAGCACGCGCCAAAGAGGTGCTGGAGCAACTGGGTCTGAAGGACCATTACCAAAAGAAACCGAGCCAATTATCCGGTGGGCAAAAGCAACGGGTGGCGATCGCGCGGGCCCTTGTTAATGACCCGGACATCATCATCGCCGACGAACCTACCGGAGCGCTTGATTCCCAGACATCCGATCAAGTGCTGGACATCATCCAGGACATCGCGAAAACCGGCAAGCTGGTCATCATGGTCACCCACTCGGAGCGCGTCGCTTCCCGTTCCACCCGCATCGTGACGATCGACGACGGCAAAATCATCAATGACGAAAAGCGCCCGCCGCTGCAGTTCCACGACAACGCCTTCCAAATAAAGGAAAAGCAGGAAAACAAAAATCTGAGTTTCTTCGCGGCCATCCGCATGGCCTTGTTGAATATGAAAGAGAAATTGAGCCGGAACATCCTGATTGCGTTGGGCGGAAGCATCGGCATCATGAGCATCATCCTGATGCTGGCGCTCGGCAAAGGCGTGAACGACTACCTGACCGACACGATGAATGAAAACGTCAATCCGATCATCAGTGAAGCGCGGATGACCGAGGAGACGCAGTCCGACACCTCTGCAAGCGTCGAAACCGTCGCAGAAGCAGCACCTGCGCAGCCAAGCGGCATGGGCGGCGGTGGCGGAATCGGCGGCACGCTGATCGCCGATAATCCGGCCGCGCAGCTTTCGAAGAACATCCCGTTTGAAGAGGCTAACATTGCCGAACTGGAAGCCATTCCGAATGTCGAAAAGTTGGAATTGTCCTACGCTTCCTTCTCGATGGGCAGCGACACGGTCGTTTATGAAGGCGAAAATTATCCCTTCATGAACTTCGGCACGACTTCGGAGTTCATGACCGACTCCAACATTTTGTACGGCGAATTCCCGGAGCAGGATGAAGTCCTGATCACTGAGGAAATGGCCGATGGAATGGCCGGCACCCCTGAAGATATGATCGGCAAGGAAATCGAAGTCAAGCTTGCCGTCAACGGCAACCCTTTGAACGGCACCTACACGGTCAGCGGCATCTACACAGCCGGAAACGCGATCGGCCCTTCCGGCGCTTTCGACTCGGTCTTCATGACGATGGACACTTTTTCGGACATGAACGCTGAAAACGGCTTGACCGTGGAACCGAATGTCGCGTATCTATTCGCGGATGAAACAAGCAATTCCCAAGACATCAAAGATGCGATCAACGGATTGGGATATGCAGGCTCTTCCACAGACACGCTGGCAAAAACCTTCACGAAATTGCTGGATATCTTCACGTATATCCTAGCCGGTGTGGCTGGCATTTCCTTGTTCGTATCGGCCATCATGATCCTGACTGTCCTCTACATCAGCGTCGTTGAGCGGACGCAGGAAATCGGCGTCATCAAAGCGATCGGCGGGCGCAACAAAGATATCCGCCGCATCTTCGTCTCCGAGTCCTTCCTGATCGGCTTGTTCAGCGGCCTGCTGGGTGTCGGCATTGCCGCCCTGCTTTCCACAATCGGGAACGTGGCGGTCGAGCGCATCTTCGGGACGACCATCCTGCACATGACCCCGACCTATGCCTTGTTGGGCATCCTGGCCAGCGTCATCATCAGCGTCATCGCCGGTGTCTTCCCTGCCAATAAAGCAGCCAAGCTCGATCCAATCGAAGCTTTGCGTCATGACTAAGTTTAAAAGCAACTAAAGAAACAGCCATCCAGCTTCGTTTTGAGGTTGGGTGGCTGTTTCTTTGTAGTAAAGGAAAAAAGAGTTAGAATGTTTCAAACCTCGGGGCGGGGTTTTCCCCGCCAAACAGACTTTGGCGGTTTATTTCGGGCCGCCCGAAGTTGATTTAGCCCGCCAAATCAGTTTTGGCGGGGAACTTTGAACTGCGCGCACTAGGAATACCCCGCCAAAACCGGTTTTGACGGGGTATTCCTTGTTATGTGGAAAGAAAAAAGCAGCCGGTTACGGCTGCTCCACATACATATCTGTCTTAGTCAATGTCCCGAACAGATCATAGAGGATGTCATCCGTGATCTTGACGGGATTGTTCTCGAGGTTCGGGTGATGGGAAAGCTGCACCAATTCGTCAATCTGGGCATCGGACAAATCCAAATCCGTCAGATCCGTCCGCAAGCCGATCTGTTTTTTCAGCGCTGTGATGGCATCCGCCATCGCAGGCGCATCGGCAAAGCCGAGTGCTTTGGCGAAGGCGGTCACGCGGCCGTCGGTCTCCAGCAGGGCGTTCACTTTGGCGAAGTAATCGATCGTCAATCCGCAGGCTTCGCCGTGCGGGATGCCGTAGAGGTTCGTCAGCGGATAGGAGACGGCGTGCGAGGAAGTCGTCTTCGGCAGCGCGAAGGCCAGTCCGGCGATGACGGAGGCTTCGGCCATCTTTTCGCGCGCCGTGGCGTCGGTCGGGTTTGCATAGGCGATCGGCAGATGCTCGAACACCAATTTGGCTGCATGGATCGCCAGCGCGTCGCAGATTGGCTGGTGGTTCACGCTCCAGTATCCTTCGACCGCTTGGCAAAGGACATCGATCCCGGAGCAGGAGGTCACTGTCGGCGGGCACGTATAGGTCAATTCCGGATCGACGACAGCGTAGGCCGGGAAGAAGTTTGGCGACAGGATCGGCGCTTTTTTGCCGGTTGCGTGGTCGGAAAGGACCGAGACGCTCGTGACTTCGCTGCCGGTTCCGGAAGTCGTCGGCACAGCGATCAAAGGCAGGAAGGTTTCCGGCAAAGCTTTGCCGGTGCCGTGGTAGAGCCTGATCGACTCGTTCACCGTGGCGATCGTCGCGGCAGCTTTGGCGAGGTCCATCACGCTTCCCCCGCCCAGCGCGACCACAAATTTGGAGCCATTCGCGCGCATCAGCTCGGCGCAGGCATCGACTTCGGCCACCTCAGGATTGGGCGAAACGTCGCTGTAGACGGCGTTCAAGAGGCCGCCCGCTTCGGCGATGACTTTGTCGGCCAGTCCGGATTTGCGGAAGGAACGCGAACAGATCAGGATGCCGTCCGTCTCCCCGATCTCCGCGATGACCTCCTTCAAAGTGGAAATTTTTCCGTTTCCGAAGATGATTTTCACTGGTTGTTGATAATTCCAATCCATTCCATGCACCCTTTCTGCAGTAAATTTTGCTCTATTAAACAGCAATCCGAAAGGCGCGCCATCGCGGCAAGCCCTTCGGATCATTTTGTTTCATTATACCATCCAACCTACACAGCCAGCTCGTCTTTTTGGTTGATGACGTTCAGGATTGATTCGCGCATCGTCATGTATTGCTTGGAGTAGCGGGCGCTTTCGCTGTTGGCTCCGTCCATGTCGTAGGTGAAGTCGGTGTCGAGCACCTTCACGATGCGGCCGGGGCGGCTGGACATGACGATGACTTTCGTCGCCAGGGACAGGGCTTCGTCGACATCATGGGTAATGAAGAAGACGGTGCTTTGGTTCTTCATCCAGATGCGGCGGATCAGCGCCTGCATCTTGTCGCGGGTCAAAGCGTCGAGTGCGCCGAACGGTTCGTCCATCAGGATCATGCCCGGTTCGTTGACCAACACTTTCGCCAAGGAGGCGCGCTGCTTCATCCCGCCGGAAAGTTCATACGGCTTGCGGTTGGCGAAGTCCTGGAGTCCGACGATTTCCAGATATTCCTCCGTGATTGCTTCGCGTTCCTTTTCCGGAATGTTGCGCATGCGCAAGCCGAAATTGACGTTCTCTTTGATCGTCAGCCACGGATACAGCGGCGGCGACTGGAAGACGACTCCCCGCTGCCAATCCGGTCCTTCGATCGGCCTGCCGTTCATCAAGGCTTGTCCGTCCGTCGGCTGCATGAAGCCCGAGATGATGTTCAAGAGCGTGCTCTTGCCGCAGCCGGATGGTCCCATTACGCAGATGAACTCGCCTTCTTGGATGTCGAGATTGACTTGGGCCAAGGCCGTCACTGTCCCGATTTCGCTGTTATAGACCAGTTCGACATCCTCCAGTTTTACCACTGTCTTTCCGTTGATTCCTTCATAAGTCCTCTGCATAAGCGGTTCCCCCTATTCTTTCGAATCCAAGTAAGCTTCGACGTACGTTGTGTTGATGCCTTCAGCGAAATCTTCTTCGCTCGGCGATGCGGTGATGTTGCCTTGATCCAGGTAGAATTGGCCCATATCATACATTGTAGCGGCCATTGCGCCGACTGCATCGGATGACCCCAGGTTGGCTGCATCCAATTGTTCCTCTGCGGAAATCCAGTTTTGGCCTTCCATTTGGAGCTTAGCGGACTCTTCAGTGATGTTCAGTTGCTTAGCGATGATGGAGATGGCTTGATTCGGATCTTCTCTGTAAAGCGTTACGGCTTTATCGACAGCAGCGATGTATTTCTCAACGATTTCCGGATAAGCTTCGCCGAATTCGCTGTGGACGATTTCGACGTTGGCTGTCATATAACCCATTTCAGCTACGTCGCCACTGTGAAGAACGATTGTGCCGTCAGTCAGCAATTCGCTGAGGGTAGGCTCCCAGATGTAGGCGGCATCGATGTCGCCACGTTGCCATGCCGCAAAAATGTCGGACGGCTGCAGGTCGATCAAGGTGAAATCAGTCTCTTCAAAACCGCTGGCCGTGATGGCGCGCAGCAGGCTGTAGTGGGCCGTGCTGGCGAAAGGAACGCCGATATTCTTGCCTTTCAGGTCTTCCAGGGAGGTAGCGTTCAGTTCGTTCTTGGCAACCAAGGATTCCACGGAACCTAACGTCTCATGGATCCAGATCATTTCAATCGGGATGCCAGAAGCGATACCCAATACGGCCGAGCCCGAACCGGTCAATCCGAAGTCGACGGCGCCGGAAACCATGGCCTGGTTGATCGCTTTTCCACTTTCGAATTGGACGATTTCGATTGGCACACCCATTTCATCCTCAAAATAGCCTTCCGCTTTCGCGATGCCTTCGTCGTTCGGCATTTCCAAAGTCGCGATGATGACTTTATCAGGCAGGTCGCCATCCGCCGAAGCGGTGGAAGAATCGGTCGCGCTGTCCGCGCTGCCGCAAGCCGCAAACAAAAGAGCTGAGCAAGATAAGAACAGTAGTTTAGAGAACATGTGGTTTTTTTTCATAAAAGCCTCCGATTATTTTCCTGCCCAAGGGACAAATTTATTTTGTACGATGACGATGATTTTATCCAAAAGAATGCCGGTGATGCCCATGATGATGATGCCGACGAAGACGATGTCGCTGCGCAGGTAGTTGCTGGCATCAAGGACCAGCCAGCCGATCCCGGTCATGGCCGCGACCATTTCCGCCGAAACGAGGGTCGTATAGGCGACGCTGAGTGCGGTGCGCAGGCTCGTCAGGATATCCGGCAAGCAGGAAGGCAGGATGACATGGAAGAACACTTGGGTCTGGCTGGCGCCGACCGTTTTTGCGCTGTTGATGAAGTCTGTGTTGACTTTCGCAACGGCGGAGACGCAGCTGACGTAGATCGGTGCGAAGGCCGCAAGGAAAAGCAAGGCGACTTTCGAAGCATCCGCGATCCCGAGCCCCATTACCAACAAAGTGTAGTAAGCCAATGGCGGCAACGGGCGGTAGAAGTTGATGATCGGATCCAAGGCCGCTTTGATCTTCGTGTTGTAGCCGCTGAGCAAACCCAACGGAATCGCGACGATGATCGCCAATCCGAAGGCACTGAGCAAGCGCCATAAGCTGGTGCCGATGTGCTGCAGCAAGGAGTAGCCTTTATAACCGTTGAAGAGGATCTCTACGAAGGCCGTCCAAACCGCCAACGGGCTCGGCAGCAGCATCGGGCTGACCAGCCCCAGCGCGGTTACGACATACCAGAGCACCATGATCGCTGCGACGGTGCCGACGGTGATCATTTTTTCCGGCTGGATCCTCTTTCGTCTTTTCTTTGCCGCGGTCGCGGACGTGCTTTGCTCGGGAATCAGTGCATCGCTTGTGAGCGTATCTGCTTTCTTCATAAAATTGTCCTCCTTGGTCTCTTTTCGCCTAAACTGTTTCATGCGCGGCGTACCTGATATTCGCGGGCGATCGTTTGCACGAAAATTTTGCCGTCCCCCGCCTGGCCGGTGCTGTTGACGGCCAACAAAATGCCGATCACGTTTTCCACATGCTCATCCTCCGTCACGATCGTAAACATCCGTTTCGGCATCAGCACGCTGTGTCCAATCGCTTCGCGGAAATCTCTCCCTATCAGCGGATTCTTGCCGCGTCCGAATACTTTTCGGCAAGTGAAGCCTGGAAATCCGCCCGCTGCCAATTTTTGTTTCGTTTCCGTCACCTTGTTCAGGCGAATGATCGCTGTCACTTCCTTCATGCAATTCCCACCTTTACAGTCCTTCTATTAAAGTCCTTCTACGCCGCTACTGATCGTATAGGCGTTTTCGATTGCGTGAACGAATATTCTGCCGTCGCCGTAATTCCCCAAATCGCTTGTGCGCGCTTGTGTGGTGATCACGTCGACGATTTCCTTCTCATGGGCTGCTTCGGCCACGAGGAACAATAATTCCTTCGGCAGTTCGTCGTAGAAGACGTCGCCGATATGGATGCCGGCTTGTTTCCCCCGTCCGTACACGTCCATCCGCGTCACGGCGGTATGCCCCTTTTCAGCGAGTTTCGCCAAAATCAGTTCGGTCTTCTCCGGCCTCACGATGGCCTCAATTTTCACTAGCATGCGCTCCACCCCTTTTATATAGTAGATTTTTTGAAATGTGTTGCGGCCGGGACCCGGCGCAGTTTACATATATTGCTCATCGACAAGCGTCAGCACTTCATCCAGGATCGGCATCACTTCAGCCAACTCTGCTTCGGTGATCGTAAGCGGAGGGCAGACACTGATCGTCGTTTCGCGGCCGAAAGTTGAGAAGCCTCGGTCCTTCAGTTCCTTGTAGATCGCCGGCATGATCCGGTTCGGCGTGTTGAACGGCACAAGCGGCTCGCGCGTTTCCTTGTCGAGCACCAGCTCCACTCCGCAGAAGAGGCCGTAAGTGCGGACATCGCCCACGCAAGGGTGCTTGGCTTTCATCTCTTCCAGGTAGCCCTTCAAGATTGCGCCGATTTTTTCGACGTTGGCGGCGATGTTTTCTTCTTCATAGACTTCCAATGTCGCCAAGCCGGCCGCGCAAGCCAAGGTGTGGCCGCTGTAGGTCAAGCCGCATTGGAGTTGGTTTTCGGTGAAATATTCGCTGATCCACTCGGAGACGATCACGCCTCCTAGCGGAACGTAGCCTGATGTCACTCCTTTGGCGAAAGTGATCATATCCGGCGTGAATCCGTATTGTTGGAAAGCGAAAGCTGTTCCGGTCCGGTAGAAGCCGGCCATAACTTCATCGCAGATCATCACGATACCGTAGCTGTTGCAGAGGTTGCGCACCCCTTCCAAATACCCTTTCGGATAAGCGATGATGCCGTTCGCGCCGATGACCGTTTCCAACAGGATGGCCGCCACGTTGTACGGGCCCTCGTATTGGATCTGTTCAGCCAGATTCTTCAGGTAAAAGGCCGTCAATGCCTCTTCGGTTTCAAATGGAAGATTGTCGCGGTAAGGAGACGGATTGGAGAATTTCACGAAGCCGTTCGCACCGCCGATTTCAGCAGCGAACCTGCGGGAATCCCCGGAAGCATTCGAAGCTGCAAGCGTGGCGCCGTGGTAGCTGTGGTAGCCGCTGAAGACTTTCGTGCGCCCCGTCGCGATCCGCGCCATCTTGATCGCATTCTCGTTCGCATCGGCTCCGGCATTCGTGAAGAACACGCGCGCCATATCCCCGCCGGCCAGCTCAACCAGTTTTTTTGCCAACAAGGACTTCACATCGGTCGCATAACTCGGTGCCATGAAGCACATCTTTGCAGCCTGATCCTGGATTGCCTTCACGACTTTCGGATGCTGATGGCCGATGTTCGCGTTGACCAACAAGGAGGACATATCCACTTGACGGTTGCCTTCATAATCCCAGAAATAAATGCCTTCCGCCTTTTCGACTGCCATGGCAGCTTGGCCCTGCTTCGACCAGGCCCGCATCACGTACTGTTGATCCATCGCTATTACTTCTTCTCCGGTTAAAGTTGTTGCTTCCGTTGTATTCCATGTTGCGTTCACTGTCATGCTGTTCCCTCCCGATGAAATTTCTTTTAATCATTTTCTAATATGTCCCCATAATAGTGTGATTTTTACTTCCGGTAAACTGAAAGCTCTAATTTCATGATAGCATTTATGACATTTCTGCTTTCATGAGGAAAATATTCCGCTTACAACGGGGAATATTTCTTGTTGTTTGTCAGTTATGTAAGGTTTTTCTGAAAAGAAACTGACTTATTCTTCCGGATAATTGTGAGGGGTTTCAAGTTTGATATGGGTGGAATGATGAAGATAGGCTATCGTTATATTTAAGTTTCCTTTTGAAAAATGACGCCAGTTTCCAGGAATGCACGTCAGATTTACTGACACACTTTGATTGCAGAAGAGTTTTTTTGCGGTTATCAAGAGGGATCATGTGAGGAATCCTACCGTTTATAGGGTCGAGTTTGGGAGAATGTTCGGAAGTTTACCTGATGAATAAAAGACAAAATGTTCAAAAGAACGCAACAAAAGCGAAGACGACCAGCTGGAGGATGCTGATCGTCTTCGCTTCTATTCGAGCTTAATAAAATTCAGTGTAGCCCTCATTTGACTAGCACGTATAACACACGTACAATAAATTACATAGAAGAACGCAGTCATAAGAGGGGGACCCATCATGATTGAAGACAAAGTATACATCTATCCGATCTACATCACCGTCGACTTGGCCGAGGAATATCCTTATTTTGTCGAGATACCGGATGTGAATGGCTACACACAAGGGAAAGATTTGGCGGAGGCCATCACGATGGCGAGGGATTATATCGGTTTTGCCGTCATCGATAAAATGGAGCAAAACGAGCCTCTCCCCTTGCCAGATCAAATCGCCTATCTACAAAAAAATACGCAGATTAAGACACTTGTGGATATCAACTTCAAAAAATATAAAGCACAGCGCGACAACAAAGTGGTGAAAAAGACGCTCACGATTCCCAATTATTTGAATGAACTTGGCATCGAAAAAGGCATCAACTTCTCGTTGACGTTGACAGAGGCTTTAAAGGAAAAATTGGACGTCTGATGCAGCGGCATTATTGAACAAATTAGTTGTATAATCATTAGGAAGCACGTCACTTTTCTATTTGAAATGGGGTTTTAGTTATGGACTATTCAGAAAGTAAATTACCGCCCACCTATGATGTGGCCGAGAACGAGTTACCGTATCAGATTAAATTGGCTCTGTGGCAGACTGCTTTCGGCTTGCAAAAAGTCGATGGCCTCAGCCCATCCGAGTACATGGTCGAGCTGGCCTATGAAAATATAGAAGGAAAAAAAGGATATGACGCCATTTATCGCGAAATTTCGGATTATCACCGGGAAGCACATGTGGATGCAAACACGGTCGAGGCGGATATCGTTTCGCTCCGGATTGCGGAATTGTTAGCTGAAGATCACTTCCTACTCTCCCCTTCCACGCTGTTGGGCATCCACAGGCATTTGTTCACTGATGTTTTCCCGGAAGAAATTCCGGTGGGCAAGTTTCGGACGGTGAATATCACAAAGAAAGAGCCTGTGCTCGATGGGGAGACTGTCCAATACAGTTCGCATTTCATGATTCAGGATACTTTGGCGTACGATTTTGAAAAAGAAAAGAATTTCTCGTACAGGAACCTGACCCACGAGCAAAAAGCGCTGCATGTGATGGCATTTTTGGCAGACATTTGGCAAGTCCATCCTTTCAGGGAAGGAAATACTCGGACGGTCGCTGTTTTCGGTATCCAATATTTGAGGAAATTAGGATTCCACATCGACAATTCACTCTTCAGCGAGCATGCCGCCTACTTCAGAAACTCCCTCGTTTTCTACCATCATCATGGCGAAAAACAGGATAAACATTTCTTGAAAATATTTTTCGAAAATCTGCTGTTGGGCAAAAAGAACGTACTGTTGGATGAAGACATGTATGCGAAAGAATAGGACAAAATGTTCAAAAGAACTAAAAAAACGAAGACGAACAGCACGCGGATGCTGTTGGCCTTCGCTTTTTTTTCGTGAAGTAAACGAATTCCCTGTGGTTATCCGGTTTCCGAGTCTCACCATTGCGCTTTGAACATTTGGATCGAATGTTCGAAGGTTGTCCGATAACGTCGATGAATCGGACATCCGCTGCACGTTCGGTTCGATGGTTGTCCGATAACACCGATGAATCGGACAGCCTCTGCGCGTTCGGTTCAAAGGTTGTCCGATAACGTCTATGAATCGGACAATCGCTGTAAGTTTGGTTCGATGGTTGTCTGATAATGCCGATAAATCGGACAACCCAGGCTACTGTTATCAAAAAAGCAGGAGCTGCTGCCTCATTCCGAGACAGCAACTCCTAATAGTGTTCAACATTCATCATTTGGCTATGCCGGCAGTCCATTCTGCGACCAGATCCGGATTGGCTTCGACGAAGGCTGCAGCAGCGTCCTCGGCTGATTCGCCTTCATAGATTTGAAGCATCAATGCTTCGACATCTTCAATGGTCCAGTGGAATTGATCCAATACTTGGTAAGCTTCAGGCATGTCGGTTTCGAGCCCTTCACGAACCATCGTGTGGACTGTCTCTTCCCCGCCGAAAATGCCATTGGGATCATCCAGGTATTTCAGGTCATAGGCCGAGAATTTCCAGTGCGGATTCCAAGCTGTGATGATGATCTCTTCTTCATTTTCGATTGCTTGTCCGAGCGTGACGGTCATCGCGCCGGATGAAGACGTCTCGATTGCCCAATCGCTCAAATTCGGATATCCGGTCAGCGCATTTTCAGCGGCTGCTACGATACCGGCGCCCGGCTCGATGCCGGTGATGGATTTGCCGGCTTGATCGGTCAAATCTGCGATCGAGTCGACATCCATATAGGCAGGAACGGCCAAACCGATTTTCGCGCCTTCAAGGTTTCCGCCCAGGTCGACCATCTTGTCACCGTATTCTTCCATTTGCGCACCGTGCGTTCCTGGTAGCCAAGCGCTCAGCATGGCATCCGCTTCGCCAGTGGAGACGGCTTCCCACATGATGGCGTTGTCCAATGGGGTCAAGGTCACATCGTAACCGAGGTCTTCCAATACTTGAGCAACGACATGGTTTGTGGCCACCGCATCATCCCATTCGACGTAAGCCAGTTCAATTTCCTGGCCTTTGCCGACCGTATCTTCCATGGATTCTGTTTCGGCCGCACCGCAGCCAGCGGCGATCAGCGAGACACCTAAGCCCAATCCGGCAGTAAGTCCAAGGCGTTTCCAGTTACGTTTTGTTGTTTTTGTCATATTATGTTTCTCTCCTTTTTGTTTGGCAATCAGGAACGATTTAGTCTTTATGTTGAACTTTTTTTACTGAATTTCTGGGTCAAGCGGTCAATGATGATGGCAAGCACAACCAAAGCCAACCCGGATACGAAACCGGAACCGATTTTGGCGCGTTGCAAGGCGGAAAGGACATTACGCCCCAATCCGGGTGCACCGATCATCGAAGCGATGACGACCATCGACAAGGATAACATGACGGTTTGGTTGATGCCGGCCATGATCGTGGATTTCGCCAGCGGCAATTCGACTTTGAATAACCTTTGCGCGCCGGTGCTGCCGAATGATTCGGCTGCTTCAACCAATTCGGTGGAAACTTGTCTGATCCCCAGATTCGTGAAGCGGACGGTCGGCGGGATTGCGAAAATAAGTGACGCAAGCACTCCGGGAACCATGCCGATTCCGAAGAATGCTACGGCCGGAATCAGATAAACGAAAGCCGGCATCGTCTGCATGAAATCCAGAATTGGATTGATGATGTTGTTCGCGATTTTATTTTTCGCCATCAGGATACCGAAAGGCACACCGATCAGGACGGACAGTAAGCTCGAAAACAGGACCAACGTCAAGGTGAACATCAAGTCTTCCCAGAGCCCTTGGTTATAAACGAACCAGAGTCCGACGACGGAAAAGATGGCCAACCCGAATTTTTTACCCGAGGCAAAGAACGCCAACAGCGCCACTAACGCGATCAGAATGACTGCCGGAATGGCAGTCAGCGTTGAGGTCATCAGATCGATCAATGTCTGCGAAGACGCTTTGATCGGATCGAACAGGAAACTGAATGTATCGGCGGTTTTGTCTGTGATGTATTCAGCAAAATCGGCAACCGGTAATTCAGGTATGAAATTCAATAGATTATCCATTTACGGACACCTCACTTTCTCCCGCCAAAGCAGCTATGACAGCTCCTCGGACAAGGACACCCACCAATCTGTCGTTTTCGATGACAGCGACCGGCGAGCTTGAATCATGGATGATCGGGAAAATATCGCTCAAGGTAGTATCTTTGGAGACGGTCGGGATATCTTCTCTGAGGATACCATCCACTCTATTAGTGTTAGCTTTCAACGCTTTCGTAGCGTCCTCGGCAGTGATATACCCTTTCAGTCTGCGGCGATTGTCCACCACAAGGATCGTAGAAATCCCTTCTTGGCGCAATAATTCCAATGCGAAGAGCGGGCCGTGTTTTTCGATGTTCATGACGATTGGACGCTTCATGATGTGTTCGGCAGTCAGTACTTTCGAACGGTCGACGTCCTCCACAAATTTTTCGACATAGCGCGTTGCCGGATTGGTCAAAATTTCTTCCGGCGTACCGATTTGGACCAATTCCCCGTCCTTTAGCAGCGCAATTCGGTCTCCGATGCGCAAAGCTTCATTCAGGTCATGGGTGATGAAGATGATGGTCTTGCTGACGTTTGCCTGCAGATCCAACAGTTCATCCTGCATCTCACGGCGGATCAGCGGATCCAAAGCCGAGAAGGCCTCATCCATCAACAGAATTTCCGGGTCATTCGCCAAAGCACGGGCCAAACCGACCCGCTGCTGCATCCCGCCTGATAATTGGTTAGGATACTGATGGCTGTAATCGCCAAGTCCAGAATTTTCCAATGCCTGTTGCGCTCTTTCCTTACGCTCGGCTTTTGCGACGCCTTGCACTTCGAGACCGTACTCGGTGTTCTCCAATATGGTGCGGTGCGGGAATAAGCCGAAGTTCTGGAAAACCATACTCATTTTTTCCCTGCGGACTTGGCGCAATTCCTTCTTGTCCATAATCGACAAATTCTCTCCGTCAATCAGGATGTTCCCCTTCGTCGGTTCGATCAGACGATTGAACATCCGCACAAGTGTGGACTTTCCGCTTCCGGAAAGCCCCATGATGACGAAGATTTCCCCTTCTTCTATGGAAAGACTGACATTATTGACCCCGACCGTCGCTCCAGTGGCACGCAGGATATCTTGCTTGCTCTTCTTTTGTTCAAGCAGTTCCAGAGCCTTATCTGTTTTTTTTCCAAAAATTTTCGTTACGTTCTCTATTTTTATTTTCGGCAAGTGCATTGCTCCTCTCAAATTTTCGATGCTGTATGTGTGGATTCTGTTCGTAATGGGAATGAAATCCCGAATCCGATTGTGCGTCTCCGTAATGTACAAATATAGTCTTACATTTTCATTTATTCCGAAAATATAAATTGAAGATAATTTCGTTACATCACAAAGGTATAATCACTATTATCCAGTTATGGCGCGGATATGCAAATCAAAAATGAAAAACTTGTGAATTTTTTGTGAAAAAGGATGCGGTTACACGCGCTTCCTAAAGGTAACCGTAGTGAATTTGGAATTTTTTTAAATAAGTTGTTTAATGGATAGACATATTGCAATTAACCATGCGCAACATATCGGCATTTAGTCATTATGATTTATAGATTGTCGAATAATCGGGAGTTATTCGACAATCTGATCCGCGGTGGATCAGAAATTGTCGAATGTCGGTATACATTCAACAATCTTGGTGCTATTTTTGTTTTATTTACCGAATACTGACTGGATATTCGATTTTTTAGGTCAGCCCTTGTTTATTCACACAGCCTATCGTTATAGCCGCACGCAAAAAGGATCCCTATCTCTTTAATGAGCAGGAATCCTTTTTCAATCAGTTATCTTTCAGGTGATACTTTTCGCATTACATACAATTCTGGCTCCATTTACGATCAGTGCAGTTCTGGCCAGTAATCTTTGTTTGCTTCAATCAAGTCATCCAGAATGTCCTTGGCAATTTTTGCGCTCGGGATCGTTTTCGATAACGTCAAGGCTTGCCATAGTTTTTGGTAGCTCTGTTCGACATAGGCTTCCACCACTAGTTTCTCGACCGTCACTTGCTGGAACATCAAAGCCTGCTCAAATGCAGGGATTTTCCCTTGTACCAATGGTTCCGGCCCGTCATTCCCCACAATGCAAGGCACTTCCACCATCGCATCATCAGGAAAATTGGCGATAGCGCCATTGTTTTCCACAATCATCAACATTCTTTCGTGCGTATTGAACGCAATCGCTCGGGCCAAGTCCACGATAAAGGAGGCATGGCTGTCGATATGGAATCCACCGTCAACTGCGGTTCCCTTCTCGATGATGTTGCGTGCAGCGGAAAAGACTTCTTTTTCCCGGCCGTTCATAACTTCATTGGCGCGCGTATAGTTGCGATCGGAATGGGCCACCTCATAATCCGGATACAAATAATATTTCAGATAGGTATTCGGCAGATAACGCGGATTGACCGCTAATAAATCTTTTGCTTTTTTATGCGTTTCTTGCCAACTCTGATCCATATGTTGCGTGTCGACTTCAACTTGGGTCAAGTACCCGTTCTCGGCCACATAGTCTCGAATTTGATCAAGATACTCGTGCCCTTCTTTGTCTTTCACGCTAGTCCACCAGCCAAAGTGGTTCAGACCAAAGTAACGAACTTCCAGGTCTTGCGGATCTTTTCCGATGATTTGGGACATTCTGCGCAGCGTTCCCACCGGCATATCACAGATGTTCAGGACTTTCGAATTCGGACGCAGGACGCGGCAGGCTTCGGCCACAATCGCAGCTGGATTTGAATAGTTCAGCATCCAGCAATCAGGCGAGTAGGTTTCCATATGGTCGATGATTTCCAGCATCCCAGTGATGCTCCGCATGCCATAAGCTATCCCACCAGGTCCGCAGGTTTCTTGGCCGATCACGCCATGACGCAACGGAATCTTTTCGTCCTTTTCGCGCATTTCATATTTTCCGACCCGAATGTGCGCCATACAGAAGTCTTTATCTGTGAACGCTTCTTTTGGATCGGTTGTGTAGGAAAACTTCAAATCAGGGGCTTTTTCTTTCAATAAGATTTCCAGAGCTTCACCCAGTACGGCTTGACGTTCTCCATCGTTGTCGTAAAGCACCAATTCGCGCATCGGGAAACGATCTATATTATCCAGCATCATCATCACGATTCCTGGCGTAAACGTGCTGCCACCACCAGCAATTACTACAGAAAATTTTTTCATAAACAATTCATCCTCACTTTTTGAATTCAATTTATTCTTCTACAATTTCTCTATTTAATACTGTATCAACGGCTCTACGAATACTGTTCACCTGCAAACCATATACGACTTGAACATTTTGGCCTTTCTTGATGATGCCACTGGCCCCGGTCTCATTCTTTAAGATCCCCTCGTTCACTTTTTCAGGATCGGTTAAAGTAAGTCGTAAGCGCGAGTAGCAGTTCGTGACCGTCTCGATATTCGCTTCGCCACCGAGAGCAGCAACGATCGTATGTGCCACTCCCAACTCATTTGCGGGTGCTCCTGCTTTGGCGTTCTTCTCTTGAAAATCCTTTTTCGAATACAAACGTGTTTCTAATCCCAACTCTTCTCTACCGATTGTTTTGTAATTAAACATCGTGATCAAGAAGCGGAACAGGAAGTAATACACTATAAAGAAGAATAAGCCGACCACAATATACATGGGCCACGCTGTTCGTTCTGTTCCCAGCGGCACATTATATAACAAGAAATCTATTAATCCGTTTGGCCCGATTGCCCGCACGTTCAGAACATTCAGCAAGACCATGCTCAACCCACTTAAACCAGCATGGACAACAAATAATAAGGGAGCGACAAACATAAAAGAAAATTCGATTGGTTCTGTTACTCCAGCAATCAAAGAAGTCGCCGCTGCAGGAATCAGAATGGCACGCGCTTTCGCTTTATTTTCCGGTTTGGCTGTATGGTACATCGCTAGGCAAGCACCAATCAGACCGAACATTTTAGAGATACCGCGTGCATCCCAGATGACACTCGGTGCCAATAATCCGCCATCCGGATTTGCAATTTCAGCAAAGTAGATGTTCCGTGCCCCTTCAAAAATTTTGCCTCCGACCTCAGCGACGCCGCCCAGTTCCGTGTATAAGAACGGTGTATACACTAAGTGATGCAGTCCGGTCGGGATAAGCAAACGTTCCAACGAACCATATAGGAAGATACCGAAGTTACCGCTTTGATTGATCAAGTTTCCTAAACTGCTGATGCCCCCTTGGAAGAACGGCCAGATGTAAGTGAACAAAATGCCCAAGGACACAAGGACAGGAATCAACACGATGAATACAAACCGCGTTCCGCCATAAATTTGGAAAGCATTGTTGAATTCTTTGTTGGCATAGCGATTATGAACAATCGCGGTAACCACTCCTAGGAAGATGCCCAGAAAAACACCCATGTCCAAGACTTGGACACCTAAGACCATCGTCTGTCCGGTCCCTTGTAAGTTGCCTTCCACCAGCATACCTTGCAGGCCCATGAAACGGTTCATGGCATTTATGAAGACAAGGTAGCCGAGCAAGGCAATGAATCCGGCCTCTGATTTTTTTTTGTTGGCCAATCCAACGGCCAGTCCGACACAGAAGATGACACCTAGGTTCACTAAAATGGAAACAAGTGATCCGGATAATATCGTTCCGAATCCAGTTGTGACAGGATTATCTAAAAAGGGTAAAACTTCCAACAGGCGTGCATTGGTAAATAAATTTCCTATGGCAATCAAGATACCGGCTATCGGTAAAATTAAAACGGGAATAAACATCGCTTTGGAAAATTTCTGCATCGTATCCATGACTCTCTCTTTCATTTGTTTCCCTCCAATATAATTTCTTTAAGATGTTTACAGTGTAGCGAGAATTGTCCGGAAATAAAAGGCTTTCATAACGTTAAAAAACGTGTTTCGCAAAGACGAAACACGTTTCACTGACTATTTTTTTACTTCCGCTTTCCAACTTTTTATGCTTTTTCTTCTGTTGGCTCTTCAACTTCATTGATTTCTTTCAGGTAACGGCTCAATAGATACTCCACAAGCAGCAATGTAAAGGGAAAGAAAGTATTGGGCAGCAGATTCCTGTCATCAAGTTTGTGTTGATCGGTAACCTTAAAATTCAGATTACTGCATTCACCTAGCCGATTAGGTGTTTCCTTGGTGAATGCTACTGTAAAAATGTCTGCATTTTTCGCTTTCAGCACCTTTTCGATGACGCTTTGCGTTTCCCCCGATTTGGAAATGGCTACAAAAGCCCCAATATTCTTCAGATTATTCTCTAACACACCAATAGAATCCAATGTGGTGGCAAGAATGACCTGTTTCCCCAACAGTAACAGTTTTTTGTAGAGATATTCCGCTGCAATCGCCGAAAAACCGGCAGCGTAGATGAAAATAAATTTTCCGTTCAAACACAATACTTTCTCGATGAACTCGTCCATATCCTCTATTGAATTATGTTGCAGTACGAGCGCATGATCCAGTTGGAAAAATTCATCTTCCGAAGTTCCTGCAGGCACTGTTTCGGCATTAACAAGCGGCAACAAGTGATAATAAAGATCGATGAAGCCCGTATAGCCTAGCTTTTTTGACAAGCGGATGACACTTGCTGGTGAGGTGTAATTTTCTTTGGCAATCTGACGGACGCCCATTTGTAAAACGGTATCCATATTATTGATGATGTAGGCCAACAGTTGCTGATCTGATTCACTTAATTCCTTACCTTGAAATAACTTCGCAATATCTACCACTTACGGATCCACCCCTAAAGTTTTTATCCTCTCTAGTATAACGAAAACCAGCTTATCTATGCATATTTATTCAAAATATTTGTTGAAATAAGAGAGCTGTTCCATTCGGGCAACGCGCCGGAAATGGTTCCTTCGTCCTACGCGCTAAACGAAAAAAACGCACCACTCGCAGCTCTTCACACAGAGCTGCGGGTGGTGCGTTCAACTATCATTCGCCGCTTCTTCAGGCCAATTCCCAAATTTCGAGGCTGTAATCGATTGTGCTGCCTGCCGTGAGCGACAGACCGGTTTCTCCCGCTTTCGGGAACACGCGGGAGGTGAAGGTGCCTTCGCCGTCGTTGACGAAGATTTCAATCGAGCTAGTGTCGACGAAAATCTGCAGTTTCACTGCATTCATCTGTTCGACTGTCAGCGTCCGGGTCGTGCCGAAGTCTTCTGCGAACGGTATGCCACAGCGGCTGCGGTCGATCGTGATTTTCTTGGTTGATGGATCCAAGGTGATGCGAAAACGTTTGTCGTTGGCCGTATCTTCGCAAAGATCCAACGTTACCGGCGCATGGTCAGCTGAAGCCGGGAAAGCCAGATCCAGCTGGAGCTCATAGCAGTTTGCACCGGCACGGTCAATTGTCTTTTCGCCAAATAACAAGCCCGCGTCGGAAACAGTTTTCTCTTTGCGCAAGGCCACCAATTCGCGGACCGGTTGTTGGATCAGTTTGCCATCCTTGATGGACAACTCGCGCGGCAAGGTCAGGCAGTGTGCCCAGTCTTCGCTGTCGGTCGGATACGCGACATCCGGTAATCCCATCCAAGCCGTCAAGATGCGGCGGCCATCCGGGCTTTCGGCGGTCTGCGTGGCATAGAAATCGAATCCGGCATCCAGTTCCTGGAAACCATCATGCTCCAATTTCAGCTCCTCCATCCGGAAATCATCAGCGATGACATAGCCGGTCTGGAATATGTTGTGGTAACGGTCACCTTCCGGCTCCAGTCCTTGCGGCGAAAACAGCAGCACCGTTTTGCCGTCGATTTCGAACAGGTCTGGGCATTCCCACATGAAACCAAATTCCGGCAAGCCAGTATCAACTTCACCCATCAATTCCCATTCCAAGGCATCCTTGGAACGGTACATCAGGATTGTTCCGGTTTCGTCGGTGCGTTGGGCACCAATGACGGCGTAATAGATACCATGCTGCTCCCAGACTTTAGGATCGCGGACATGGTCGGTGTAGCCATCCGGATTGCCGGCGATAGCAGGCGGCAGAAACTTCGTGAAGCTGCCGTCCGCTTCCAGGCGGGCAACGATTTGGTTCGGCACCCTTTCCCATTCTTCCGTGCGGACATTGCCGGTGTACATGATGTGCAGCTGGCCGTCCTTGACGAAGCCGCTGCCAGAATAGACGCCGTGGCTGTCGTACGGGGCGTCAGGAAACAGCGCGACGCCCTCTTCATTCCATTGCACGAGGTCCGTCGAAGTCAGATGGAACCAGTGTTTCAGGCCGTGGACTGCGCCCATCGGAAACCATTGATAGAAGAGATGCCATTTGCCGTCGAAATAGGTGAAGCCGTTCGGATCGTTCAAAAGGCCTGTGTTCGGTTGGATGTGGTAGTGCTGGCGGAAGGGCGACTGCGCCACCCTTTTCGCCAATTCTTCCATATAGTCGTCGGAATAATCCGAGAGTTTTTTATAGCGCTCCTCGCGCGTCCATTCTTTCATCGTGTTATTCCTTTCCGTATCAAATTAGTCGTATGTCCAGCAGTCCAAGCCTGCCTCTCGGAAATTAGACCGATTGGGTCACAGTGTTTCCTTATTCAAAGTTGAAGGAACTTGTTCTTCATTTCTTTTTTTCGCTTCGTCTTTTGTCCAGTCGCGTTTGCTTAAGACATAGGTCATGGATACTGTCGTGAGTGTCGCAATCAGCATGCCCAAGACGTAGATCCACAAGTCTTCTTGTTTGATCGAGATGACGCCCGGCAGGCCGGCTGCGCCCATTGCGATCGCTTTAACCTTGAAGAAGGAGATGAACGCGCTGCTGACACCAGAACCGATCATTGCTGCGTAGAACGGGTAGCGGTATTTCAAGTTGATACCGAACATGGCAGGCTCAGTGATTCCCAAGTAAGCAGAGATGGCGGAAGCGGAAGCCAAGCTTTTCGCTTTTTGTTCCTTGATAATGAAGAACATCGCCAATGCGGCAGCTCCTTGAGCCACGTTTGACATAGCGGCGATCGGGAAGATGAACGTACCCCCTGTTTTGGCGATATCAGCCAACAATTGCGTTTCGACAGCGATGAAGCTGTGGTGCATACCGGTAACGACCAGTGGAGCGTAGAAGAAACCGATGATGGCTCCGCCGATGGCACCTGTTGTGTCATACAACCATACAAGGCTGTTTGTCATCACGTCGCCGAGCGTGCGCGTCAGAGGTCCCACCAAAGTGAAAGTCAGGAAGCCAGTGCTGATTATAGCGAACAGCGGTGTGACCAGGTTATCCAATGATGTGTGCACGCGTTTGTGCAAGAAAGTTTCGATTTTTGCCAAGATGTAAGATGCGAATAAGATCGGCAGTACTGTTCCTTGGTAACCGACTTTCGCGATTTCGAAGCCGAAGATATTCCAGAAAGGCACTTCGCCTGCAGCCAAAACTGATGGATAGGCGTAGGCATTGACAAGATCCGGGTGGACCATCAACATCCCCAAAACAGCTCCCAAGTATGGATTTCCGCCGAATTTCTGCGTTGCGCTGAAACCGATCAGGACTGGAAGGAAGACATATGCCGCGTTGGAGAAAGTGTTGATCATCGCTGCAAAACCTTCGATGGCCGGATAAGCTTCAATCAGCGATTTTCCGGTAACAAACAAATCCGGTGCCGTGAATACGTTGTTCAATCCCATCATCAAACCACAAGCTACGATGGCCGGGATGATCGGTACGAAGATATCTGAAAGCATCTTGACGCCTTGTTGGATCGGGTTCAATTTTTGCGAGCCGGCTGTTTTGACTTCCTCTTTGCTCATGGCGTCGATGCCAGCCATTTTGATGAATTCTTTGTAGACTTCATTGACTGTTCCGGAACCCAGAATGATCTGGTATTGACCCGCTGTGGAGAAAGTCCCTTTGACTTCGTCGCGTGCGTCCAATCCCGCTTGGTCGACCTTGCTTTCATCTTTCAAAACCAAGCGTAAACGTGTTGCGCAGTGCGTCGCCGCCTGTACGTTGTCTTTTCCACCGATGTCCATCAACAATTCTTCTGCAATCTTTTTGTAATCCATTTTTTCTCCCTCTTCCCTTTAATCTGTTCTGCCTAAGAATAAGTGCAATAATAACAATACTTCGCTTCCATGCGGAACCGGTTCCTTTTCGGTTCAAAACGATAAGGAGCAGGTTTTCAGTGTTGGTGAAACCGGTTCCTCTTAATAAGAAGAGTAAACCCTTTCAAAGATAAAGTCAAGCGTTTTCTAAAAATTTATTTTGTATTTTTTATAGATCGGCTGACGATGGCCTTTCCGCTCGATTCGGCCTCCGCGTAATCCGCTGAGGCTGAAGATAGTCATGTGGAAGGAAAAAGAAGGAACTTCCGACAATTACAGGGAGCAGGTTTTATTGAGTGCTGCATAAAGTCTCTTTTTTTGAATGTCCTTGACATTGGGTCCACATTATCAGTACCACCCAACGATTTGTTGCTTTCTTCATTAAAGCCTGAGATGGACTTTCACCACAAAGTTATCACCCGTTCCGGGCGCACGTTAGAAGGGGGTGTCTCAATAGGAGGCAGCCTCTTATTTGCGGTTTGGCGGGGTAGGTCTGCCCATAAACCTAGAAAAGGGAGTGCCTCAGAACCAGAAAAGGATTTTCTGGTTCTGAGGCACTCCCCTCTTTCTTTATTTAATTAATCTAAATTAAGCTGCTCTGAAATTTTATTCGACTGTACTTTCACAGCAATGAACCCTGTCACAAATGCTCCTACAATGACAACTAGGTACTGGATCATAGATGCGAAACTACTGGTGTAAAGCAACAGTCCAGGAATAAAGGTGATTCCCATACCTGTAGCAGATAGGCCAAAGATATACGTAAGCAGACCACCCACAGCTCCTCCCAACATGCCGGAAACCAGTATTCTCAAACTTCTCAGATTCACACCGAAGAGAAGAGGTTCTGTAATTCCAAATAAGGTAGATGTGGAAGAAGAAATAGCGTTAGTTCTCTTTAGTTTAACATTCATTAGTAAAGCTGCACTGATTGCTGCCCCTAATTGTCCAGCCATACTGGCTGTCATAAGTGGATTCAGCACATTTTCACCCGTATCGGCAAGTAACTGAAGCTCAATGATTGATAAAGTGTGATGAAGGCCTGTAATAACCAAGAGTTGTTGAAGTGCGCCAAAAAGGATATATCCAATACCTAAAGGTGCATTGATCAGCATGACGATAAAGTCACTGACTGCAATCTCGAATGTATGAGTGATAGGACCTAAGATAAAGAGCATTAGAAAAATGGTTACTGTTAATGTTACAAACGGCGTTACAATCAGGTCGATGATTTGAGGAACAACTTTTCGTAGCTCTTTCTCAATTCTTGATATTAGATACCCTGCTACGATAGCGGGGATGATAGATCCTTGATAACCTACAATAGGAATATTAAGTCCTAAGAAAGAAACGTTGATTGCTTCAGCGCTTCCACCGGCTACAGCCCAAGCATTAGGCAAATTAGGAGATACCATCATAAGGCCAACTACGATACCGATGATGGGATTTCCACCAAATTTACGAGTGGCACTATAGGCAATAAGTACTGGTAGGAAAGCAAATGCGGTATCTGTCAGCATCTGGAACATGCTCAACATAAATGGACTAAATTCTACACCCAGCTCCACAAGAAGTCCTCTTAAACCCATTAATAGTCCCGTTGTAACCAGTGCAGGAATTAGAGGAATTAGAATATCCGCCAAAGTTCGAACGACTCTCTGAACGGGAGTCATGTTGGAGTAAACGTCTTCTTTAAACGCTGTATCCGCTGATTCATCCATCTTTGTATATTGCTTAAATTCAGAATAGACTTCATTTACCTTTCCAGTTCCGAAAATAAACTGGTGTTGTCCTGTATTAAAGAAGTAACCTTTGCTTCCAGTGACAGCTTCCGCTTTTTCCTTGCTCACCTTGCTGTTATCTCTTAAGATAATTCGAAGTCTTGTAGCACAGTGTTCAAAATTTTTGACATTATCCTGGCCTCCCACAGCGTCAAGAATGTCTTTGATGGTTTGTTCATTTTTCATTAATAATTCCTCCTTTTTTTTAGATCTACCCCTAGTAACAATCCAATTTTTTTCTTGTAGCGATTCTATAGAGCCTATGGTTATGTACCTGTTCCATTTCGGGTAAAAAATGTGCTCACGTCATGAGTTTCATTAAGCTTCCATCTTCGTTGAAGGTATAAATAGTAGCTAAATAATTTCATGTTCACTTCTAAGAAACAAAAGCTCTCTGATATCAAAACACACCGAACGGAACCGGTTCCTCTACAACTGAATAGTAAACCCTTTCAAAAATAATGTCAAGCGTTTTCTCAAAAATTTTTTTTAGTATTTTCTGGATCGGTAAATCAGAATCGCGCCAGTTTTTTCGGTGCATTGGACACCTATTGCGACGTGATAATTGCTCTGCTGCTCCTATGCTTTCGGATCGCGCACATGATCGGTGTAGCTTTCGGATTGCCAACTTTAGCAAGCGGCAGGAAGTTCCTAAAGCTCTTTTTTTCTTCCAAGCTGGCGACGCTTTTGCTCGGCACCCTATCCCATTTCCACACCGGTATCCGTCAACACTTCTCCTGCAATTTTTTGGTGATCTGTTTTTTTCTCCTTCCTTTTTTTGATCTGTTGTTCCTAAGAATAAGTGCAATAAAAGCTTTGTTTCGCCTCGCTTCGGAACCGGTTCCTTCCCGGCCCAAAATGATAAGGAGCAGGTTTTCTGTATTGGTGAAACCGGTTCCTCTTGATATGAATAGTAAACCCTTTCAAAGATAAAGTCAAGCGTTTTCTAAAAAATTGTTTTGTATTTTTTATGGATCGGCTGGCGATGGCCTTTCCTTGGCAAAAGCGTTAAAATGAAGGCAAAGAACGACATGACATAGGAATGGGAGGTTTTTTGACCATGACGATAAATGAAAAAATGTCCGAAAAATTTGATGGTTTGGCGGCTTTGATCGGCCACACCCCAATGCTGGAAATTTCCTTGCTTTACAAAGGCGAACCGCGGATCGTATACGCGAAGACGGAATACTACAATTACTCCGGCAGCATCAAAGACCGCGTCGCCTGCCACATTCTCCGCCAGGCGTACGAAACAGGCGCCATAGCTGAAGGCATGCCGATTGCGGAGGCGACCAGCGGCAACACAGGCATCGCTTTTGCTGCGATTGGGGCCTACCTGGGCAATCCGGTCACGATATTCATGCCCGACTGGATGAGCAAGGAGCGGATCAACCTGATCGAAAGTTTCGGCGCAACGATTCGGCTCGTTTCCAAAGCGGAAGGCGGCTTCACCGGCTCGATCGCCCTCGCCGACCGGATGGGCGAAACCGAAGGCACATTCCTTCCCCATCAATTCTCCAACCCTGAAAATTGCGCTGCCCACTATGCAACGACCGGGAAAGAGATTCTGGCCCAACTGGCGGCTTTGGGCAAAAGACCGCAAGGCTTCGTCGCCGGCGTCGGTACCGGCGGAACGCTGATGGGCGTCAAAGATATTCTGCAGGAAAGCTACCCGGATTGCCTGGCCTTCCCGCTCGATCCGGCCTCTTCCCCGACGATGGCGACTTGCGGAAAAGTCGTCGGCCCGCACCGAATTTTCGGCATCGGCGACGAGTTCGTGCCGGCCATCGTCAAACTGGATCAACTGGACAACATCCTATTGATCGATGACTGCGATGCCATCAACATGTCCCGCAAACTCGCGCGCGTGCTCGGCTTAGGCGTTGGCATCTCATCGGGCGCCAACTTCTTGGGCGTCCTGAAAGCGCAGGACCTGCTGGGTAATAAGGATGCCGTTGTCGCGACCGTTTTTGCCGACGACAACAAGAAATACCTCTCCACCGATCTGATGTACGAGCAAACCGTTTCTGCGGGTCATTTGGCCTGCGACGTCGAGCTGATTAGTATGCGGGCTATCCGATAAATCTTACAGAGGCATGCAAAAAAACTTCCAGCTATTCTGAACGATTAGCTGGAAGTTTTTTTATTTGTAGTCGGGGGGCGGCTGGCGCCCGCTCCTCCGATGAACGCAGGCTTCGCCGGAGTTCAACCTGCATTTAAGTCTTGTCCTCCGAGGAGACGGTGCCCCCCGGAGTTGAAGCCCACGAGTTACCGGCGTCCTCCGGGGAGCACACCCCTCACCGGAGCAGGGAGCTGCGAATGAAGCTGCGCAGATTCTTTCATTCATCATTCAACCACTTTCCACTCGGCCGCGACTGGATCACTGGTGACGGCAAGCCATCCCCACACCAATTCTGGTACGTACAGTTTAGGACTTTGCCACGTAATATACCGTCTTCTGCCGTCGAACCAGCAAACTAGATCCCGAACTGTTGCTCTTTCTCGTATTTTAAGAAGTCTCCCTGTTTCCAGGCTATTCCAATTCCAATTCGATCTGCAGCAGGTCGCGGACGCGCGTCAGTTCGGCTTCATCCACGAAATTGTAGTAGATGTCGTTCATCATATCGCCTGTACCGCCGAGTTGCTGCTGTTCGATGTTGCCTACCGCGCCGAGGTAATCCTGATTTTGGAGCGTGTAGAAATCGGACAGTTGGAAGCTTGTCTGCATGTTGGCTGAAAGAGTTTCTAAGACCGCCTGGTAGTTCAGCAAGGTTTCCGGTGTCGCCAATTTGCGGATGACGCCTTCAATGACTTGGCGTTGTCTGCCTTGGCGACCGGTATCGCCGGCCGGATCTTCGTAGCGCATGCGTGCGAACGCCAACGCTGCCTCGCCATCCAATTGGTTCGTGCCTTGGACGAAATCGTAGCCGTTCTGGTTGAAGGCAAGCGGGCTCTCGACAGTGATGCCGCCGACCGCATCCACGATTTCCTGGATCCCCGCCATGTTGACCATCACGTAGAAATCGATCGGGATATCCAGCATCTGCTGCACTGTATTGATCGACATCGCGGTGCCTCCGAGTGCATAGGCGTGATTGATTTTGTCGGAAGTGCCGTAACCGACTATTTCGGTGTACGTATCGCGTGGGATGCTCAACAGTGTCGTCTTTTGCGTATGCGGATTGATGGTGACAACCACCATTGAGTCGGAACGGCCCTGTTCCGTGCGGCCCAAATCACCGGTGTCTACGCCCAGCAATAGGATTGAAACCGGCTCGCCGGCTTCCAGGAGTTCAGATGGTGTTAATACTCGAACATCGGCTCCGCTTTCTTCATCAGCCGTTTCCGAAGCGTCGGCTTCCGTACCGGTGTTCGTTGTCCGGAAGGTCTCGACTTCGACAGGCGTATAAGCTGTGTCCATCGTGTCTTTCACATTTGCATAGATCGAGTAGACATACCCGAGGACACCGATCACCAGAATTGCCAGAATACTGATGAATATTTTCAAACCGTTCTTATTCCGTTTATTTGATTGCATTGTTCCCTCTCCTCTACCCAAAAAGCTCATTGTAAGATGATTGTTGATGTTTATTGCATTTCAGCTGGATCAGTCCGGATAGTAAAGCCGATGCGTTGGCTGCTTATTCGTACCAACTGATATCGCAGTCCGGCAGAACACTCTGCAGCATTGTTTGTTGTTCAGCATTGATGTCCGCCTTGCTGATATGCAGTTTCCCCAACTTAGCCAAACTCGACAAAGGTGCGATATCACTGATTGGATTTCCCTTCAAATCGAGGTACCACAGATCCGCCAAATCCGCTAATGCTGTGATATCGCTTATCTGATTTCCAGACAGATTCAAGTGCCGTATTTTGGTGAGACTGGCCAAGCTGTCGATGGTGCTGATTCTATTCTGGGCCAGGTCTAGGTAGACCAATCCCGTCATATTTGCCAAGGCAGCGACGTCGCTCACTTGCGCTCCGCTGATTTCGAGATGTGTCAGCCCGGTCATTCCCGCCAAACTGCCGATGTCCTCGATTTTTGTGGCGTTCAAATCCAAGCGCGTCAGCTTCGTCAGTCCTGCCAGTGGCGAAATGTCGCTTATTTCTGTGCCACTAAGGTCCAACGTCAGCAGATTGCCGAGACCCGCCAAGGCGCTGACATCGGCTATTTCAGTCCCACTCATGTTCAACTCCATCAACTGCGTCAAATCCGCTAAGGCTACGGTGTCACGGATGAGTGTATTGTCCAGTTCCAGGATAGTCAGCTGCGTCAAGCCCGATAGCGCCGTGAGATCTTTGACTTTGGTGTTCCCTAGGCTCAGATAGCGTAACTGGGTCAAATCTGCTACAACTCCGACATCTTCAACTTCGGTGTTACGCAGCTTCAGAGACTGCAGGCCGGTCAAGTCGGCTAACGGGCGGATATCAACGACTTGTGTGTCATTCAGATAGAGCACCTCAAGCTTCTTCAATCCGGCTAATGCTGTGATGTCCTCCAATTGGTTGTTGTTGAGGTAAAGGGTTTTGAGTTTCGCCAAATCCGTTAAAGCTGTGAGATCCTGGATTTGGGTGCGGCTGATGTCGAGATATTCCAGCTGCGTCAAACCGGCCAGCGCGCTGATGTCATTAATTTGCGTATCATTCAGATGCAGTATCCGCAGGTTCGTAAAATGTTCGATTCCGCTGATGCTGTTGATATCTTTATTGCCCAGATAGAGCGCATCGACCGACTCGATATCGCTCGCAGTCAGGTCGCCCTCTTCTTTGCCGATCAATTTACGCACATAATCTTCAATCGCTTCATCCGCGAAAGTCAGCGGCCGATTTTCTTTTGCGGTTTCTGCGTCTGTTTCCGGTTTGCTGTTGGCTTGAGACGTGCTCTCTTGGCTGCTTTTTGCTGAATCCAGGCCCGATTCCATTGTGTCGGAGCAGCTCGCCAAAAAAATCAAGCTGAATAGGGTCACCAGCATCGTTCTATTTTTCATATAAATCACTCCTCCTAAAAGTACACTGGAGCTAACGATGGAATCCATAATGGCTGGATTCTCTCAGGAGATGGTCGTGGGAACGGGTTAATTTATATCTTGATTATAAGCCTCCTCTGCTCGGATCGCTAACTTTACGGGCTTAATACTTGTAGACACTTATTCGCAAATTGTGTGCCACAACTCTTTTCATTCAGAAAAATAGCCCGTGTTGAGGAGAACTTCTCTCCTCAACGCGGGCTATTTTCAATGAAGTGTCTTTTAAACAGTTTCCGCTGCAAGCTTGGCCACAGTTTTTCTTTTTGCATAGACAAGGCTCAAGCCCAGTCCCAGCAGGACGACGGCAATCGCGACATAGAAGGCTTTCGTGAAGTCACCGTCGTTCGCGGCAGCCAATGACGCAGTCACTTTCGGAGCGACGAATGCGGCGCTCGAAAAGCCGATGAAGACGATGCCGTAATTGACGCCCTGATTCGCCGGACCAAAGTTATCCATGACCAATCCCGGGAAGACGCCCATCACGCCGCCGAAGCAAAGGCCCAAGGTGACGATCCCGATAGCGAAGGCCCACACTTGGTTGACGCTGACGAGCAGGATGAAGGCAAAAATGATGGCACTGTAGATGATGATGACCGCGCGGATTTGGCCGATGCGATCAGAAATCGCGCCCCAGAATACCCGGCCTGACGTGTTGCTCAAGGAATAGAGGCTGACATAAGCGGCAGCGGCCGATGCCGACAAACCGAACATCGATTGCCCGATCAATGATGCGTTCGAAGCAATCATCAGACCGGAAAAGGCGCCCATCGCGAACATCAGGATAAGCAGGTAGAATGCGGGACTCGCCAACATTTCCTTCCAGTTTTTGTTTGCGGTGATGGTTTTTGCTGGTGCTGGAGCCTTTTCGGAGGCCACAGCCGTTTGTGGAACTGCCTGTTTCGGTGCCGAGCGGATGAAAAGACTGAAAAAGAATCCGATCAGCGCATACGCCAAGCCCATGCGCCAGAAGGCTTGGCTGACTCCGTAGCGTTCGATCAGCGTGTTCGCGATCGGTGCCGCGATGATCGCCGCTCCGCCCATTCCCCCCGTGATCAGACCGGAAGCCAAGCCTTTTTTATCCGGGAAAAAGCGGATTGTGTTGCTGAGACAGGCGGAATAGGCAAAGTTCTGCGCAAAGCCGCCGAAGATTCCGTAGATCAGGTACAACTGAAAAATGCTCGTCGCTTGCCCGGTGAAAGCGAAGCTGATTCCGAAAAGCACAACGCCGATGCGGGCGATCCATTTTGCCCAGCCACGGTCCGTAAAATAGCCGCCGAAGATCATCGGGATCGGCCCCACTGCGGAGTTGATTGCGAACGCCATCATGATATCCGGTACCGCCCATCCCCGCAATTCCGCCAAAGGTCCTGCGAAAACACTGAACGTGTAGACGATACCGGTGCACAACAAGATCCCCATCGAGCTGATCAGCACCACCCAACGATTTGTTTCTTTCTTCATTACTGTTCCTCCTTTTCCAAGTTCTTTATTATTTTCAAAGCTAGCGGTGCAAAAGTTGCGACGCTATCCCAATATTTGCTGATGCCTTTCATTGATGAAGGTTGTTCCATTATGCCATGGAATCATGTTATAGAGTAACACTTAAATGATATATTCAGTTATAGGTTGATGTTATATGTTTGTGCTGCTGGCCAGGTTGGCCGGAGCTGAACGATACGTGCGGCGCCCTTCTCCGGCGAGGGGGTGCTCACCGGAGGACGACAGTAACATCTTAGGGCCAACTTCGGCGAGCGCCCCCTCATCGGAGGAAAAGAGGCATATGTGGGCCGAACTCCGGCGTAACCTGCGTTCGACGGAGGAAACAAATTCCGCCCAACAAAAAACCACCCGCTACACAAGAACGGATGGTTTTGAATTTTTTTCATTTGACATTTTTATCCCATGACCGCCAAAACGAGCGGCAGCGCGAAGATTCCGATCAGGATGGAAACGGAATTCATGAAGGCGGAGGTTTCGACGTCCCCGCCCGCTTCGTCGGTGAATCCGGTCGCCATGGATGCGATCGGCGAAAAGAACAGCATGCAGAGGATCGTCTTCACGACCATTGATACCGGCAGGAAGAGCACGGTCAGGATGGAGAAAATCAGCGAAAAGCCGTAGCGGATGGCCAAGTATTTGAAGGCCAGCTTGAAGCGGTGCGCATCCAAGCCCAATTCCAAACCGATTCCGATCATCAGCATCGCCAGGAATGTGTTGGCGCCGCCCACCGTGGACGTAAAGGTGATGACCTCATCCGGTAATTGCAGCCCGAGGAGGCGCATCAGCAACAGGATCAAGTATGTATCGAACAACGGCGAAAGAAACATGAGTTTGAGGAAGCCGCCTAAAGTTGTTTTTTGCTTCTCATCCGCAACAGAACGGGACCAACCATAGCCAATTCCGGCAGCTCCGAATGAATTGCCGACATCGAAAAGGGATGCGAAAATGATCGACTGCGGGCCCATCAATCCGGCGATATATGGCATCGCAAAGGCCCCGACATTGTAGCTGCCGAGGTTGATGATTCCGAAAGCCTGCGCTATACCGCCTTTCCGTTGGTTCACCAGATATCCGGTGATTTGCAGGATCAAGTTAGCGAGGAGGCCGATTGCGGTCAAAAACAGCAAGTTGTAGGTGATATCGAACGTGTTGAAACTGGTGATCAGGGCGCAGGGCAACGTGATCCGCAGTACGATTTTCGAAAATTTCGGAAAATCAGCTGCGCTCACCCACCCGATCCGTTTGATGACGTAGCCGATCACGATGATCAAAATCAATGATGCGGCTTTTGCTGCTATTTCCCCCATTACGTTCCCCCTGCTCGCGTTTTTCCTTAATTATAACAAAAAAAGTGCATCCGTATCCGTTCTTTCTGTATGTTGTAATCACGATACGGATTCCTTTGCATCCTCGATCAGAGCATTCAAAAAAGTTCCGCCCGCACCAATACGAATCGGGGGGACGGAACTTTTTCAGCCAAGGCGCTCAAATCGCCAAAACAGGATCGTTATTCTTCATATTTCAGAACGGAACGCTCGCCCAATGGTTGGACCTCTCTGTTGTTGCCTTGATAATATTCGTTGAAGGCTGCAATTTGTTCCGCGGAAACTTCCACAGGGTTCGCCATCACGTACCACTCGACATTTTCGGTCAGCGGCGGTGTCGTCAAGGAACCTAGGTAATGTTAGTAGCTTTTGTTGGCTGGAAGCAGCTCGGCAACGTTCAGGCTGAGGCCGCTCGCAACGTCTGATTCTTCGTTTGCCTGCACATCATCCAGGATCGCCTGAAAAGCAGCATTTTCTGTTCCTTCTTTAAAGAAGACCGCGATGACTGCTAAGCGGCCATCCTGTGCCTTGTGGACAAAATGCAGTTCGATCGGGAAACTCTCCCCATCCACCGTGTGCTCGCTCGGGGAATGTAAATGGAATTGCGCCAATTCAAAACCGCGTCCGGCAATCGTCGCTTGGCCGCCGTCTTCGATTTCGATGCTGTGCCCGTTATCGACCACATCGATGATCTCCTCCGCATAGTCCAATGTCAAGGAACCGTCCGTGGTCATCGCTTCGGTTGCATTCGTTTCGATATTGATCGGGGATTGCATCGCGCCGGATTCGAAGTCCCATTCATCCTGGTTTTCATAATCCAAATGTTCCTCAGCGGCTGCTTCGGTCGTTTCTTCAGTCGTCGTTTCGGAGGTCAGTTCCGTCGTTTCCTGTGCACTGCTGTCCGTTTCTACCGTTTCTTCTTGGCCGCAGCCACTCAGTCCCAATAAAGCGAACGCCCCCAGAACCGCCAAAACTTTTTTTAATCCTTTTGCATTATTCATTTTTCCGATCTTCCCCCTCAAAAACAATATCCATTTATTATATAATAATCCGCAATTAAATTATCAAATCAACCGCGATAAACAATAATTCAACAGATAACCCCTTCTGTCAGCTGTATTCAAAAGGATATTGCGAAGAGGAGAAGGCGGGTCTATATGGTCCCGTCAGTCGTCGCGCAGGTCGATGACCATATCGATGCGGTCCTCCATCGTCTCGCCCAAACCGATGATGCCGCCGCTGCAGACAGTCAGACCTGCCTTTTGCGCAGCGCGGATGGCGGCGATTTTGTCGTCGTAAGTATGGGTCGTGCAGACATCGAACACGTTACCGCAAAAAATAGATGCAAACCCGTATTTTTAAAGGGTGACAATAAAAATGTGGAGAAAACGTACGGATTCTCAGTTTCGTTTTTTTTGAAGCGGTTGTGAAGGGTTGTGCTTCTCCTGTGTATTGTGGAAGGCTCAAAAAACCGACACGCAAGCATTAGGTTGCGTGTCGGTTTTTATTTATTGATCGTTGCCTAAGTTATGTCTAAGCATTTTTTTGGGTAGATTCCCTGATCAACAACTCGTTATCCAGCGTTTGGATCAGGTCGACTTCTTTTTCCAGAATCAATTCCATCAGAATTTTGGCCGCCAATTCTCCGGACTCCTGGAAAGGATAATGGACGGTTGTGATGCGCGGATAGACCGCTTCGGTGATTTCGTAGCCGCCGAACCCCGCTAAGGAAAGCTGGTTGGGGATTTCAATCTGCAGTTCATGCGCAGCGCGCATGATCCCGATCGCGATATTGTCGGTCGCGCCGATCACGAAAGTCGCTTTGGATTGCGGCAGGATTTCCAGTGCCTTTTCGTAGGCGTCCTTCATGGCAAAGCTCGTTTTGACGAAGGTATAGTCGATATCATGGCCTTCGAAAGCCTGCTCGATGCCGTTGCGTCGGGTCACCCCGACCGCCGTATCGGATTCGTCGACCCCGAAGACAAGAATGTTCCTGTGTCCGTTCGCAACCGCGTACGCTCCGACCGAACGGCCCGCCTTCTCGTCATCGTGGATGATGCAGTGGAAATCGGGATGCGATTGCCCGACGATGACGACGGGAACATCAGCCTCTTCGAACGCCTTGACATGAGCCGGTGTGATGGCAGCGGCGAAGAAGACGATGCCGTCGACGCGCTGCTTCGCCAAGGTGGAGATGGCTTCGATTTCGCGCTCGCGGCTCTGATCCGCATTCGTGATCAACAGTTGGTTTTTGGAAAGGCGCAAACTGTTCTCCAAGCCCCGCAACGCTTCATTCGTCGCAAAGGAATTCAGACGCGGAATGATCGTCCCGACCATATGCGTGCGCTTCGCTTTCAGGCTTTGGGCAAATTTATTCGGTTTATAGTCGTTCTCGGCAACAATCTCATCCAGCTTCGCCTTTGTTTTTTCGCTGACCGCCCCGCCGTTCAGATAGCGGGAAACGGTGCTCTTCGCCACACCGGCCATTTTGGCGATGTCATTGATGGTGACCATAGTTAGCGCCCACCCCTTTCTTGTGCTGCATAGCGGACTTTGTTCCGTATACATATTCATTCTCTGTCTTTGATTATACAGGTGCGAGCGGTTCGCCGCAACGGACCGGGGAAGGAATTCTGCCTATTGGGACTAGTGAACGCGCAACTGGCTGGAGTTCCGGCCCGCATCTCGCCGAACGCAAAAATCCGCACTTCGCCGCGGACAGCCTCCGCAAGCGCGGTTTGGGGCTGTCCTTCCGGCAGAATGCGGAAAGTTCTTCAATTATTCAGTTGGCTTTTTTTCTGTTGGCTTGCGGCGCGCGCCTTTGTTTTTCTGATCTTTGGAGCGGATTTTTTTCTTTTTCGTTTTTTTGGCAACTGCTTCCTTCGCAGTCTCCTCCTCTTTCAAGGCAACTTTTTTCTGGATTTTAGCTGCTTTGGCTGCGGCCGGTTTCTGCGCATCGCGGATAGCGTCACGTGATTCGCGGCTCGGCAGTTCGTTGACGAGCTCACCGCCGTAGATGAAGAATTCTTTTACTTCATCCGGATGCGGCGCAAAGCGTTTGATATCGCGGCTGTTGCGGTCATTAACAAGTGACAGTACAACCCCTTTTTTGCCCATCCGGCCCGTACGTCCGGAGCGGTGCAGATAGGTTTCCTTCGAAAGCGGCAGATCGTAATGGATGACGTAAGGCAGATCTTGGATGTCAATCCCACGGGCGGAAACATCCGTCGTCAGCAGGAACGTCGCGTTACCTTTGCGGAATTCATCCATGGCGCTCTTACGCTGTGCCTTGCCGTAATCGCTGTGCAGCATGCGGACATTGATGCCCTCGAACTGCAGTTTTCCCGCCAAATAATCAAGTTCCTGCGTAGAATTCACGAAGACAAGCGCCTGCATGCCTTCCAGGTTGCCCAAACGGCGCAGCATTTCCGCACGTTTCCGCGTCGGTGCCTCGATGAAGCCATGGACAGTCTGGTCCATGAACTGACCTTCTTTGGTTGTGTCGAACCAAAGCGGCTCCGTGTTGAACCATTTCTGGATGTCCTTCAGATTCTCACTGTTCGTAGCCGAGAAGAAGCCCATCTGGCGGGATCCCGGCGTTTTTTTGATCAATTCGCGCAAGGCACTCAGATGTTCTTCCTGCATCAAATAGTCCGCCTCATCCAGGATGACCGTCTTGATGTTGTGCAATTTCAGTTTTTTCTGGTTTGCCAATTCCAGCAATCGTCCCGGTGTTCCGACCACGATTTCCGGCTTTTCCTTCAGCTTGTCGATCTGACGGCCAACGTTCGCGCCACCGATGATCACTTGCGCGCTCAAGTCCTTCAGGGAACCCCATTCAGCCAAAACGTGCCCTACTTGGTGCGCCAATTCCTGCGAAGGCACGAGAACCAACAATTGCAATTCCTTGTTGGCATCCGTTTTTTGCAGCAACGGGATAGCATAAGCCAACGTCTTGCCGGTACCGGTCGGCGATAGCCCAACAACATCCTTGCCTTCCATCAATGGCTTGAAGACATTTTCTTGGATCGGCGTCGGCAGCTGAAAACTCATCTCATGCCAGTATTTTTCGAATGGCATTGCCATTTCTTCCATCATCATCATTTATTTCCTCATTTCTTATAATGCAGCCTGTTTTTAGGCTGCGGTGCATACCTCGCGCGGAAGCATCCGTCCGACCTATGCCTCATCTAAATCCGCTGGGTAAACGATGCCTGCTTTTTTACGCAGAGCTTCCATTGTCCGGTTGACGTCTCGGCTGATCTGCGTCCAACGTTCATAGTCTTCTATAGTATCAGGATTTTCCGGATCATTCAAGACGCGCGCGAATGCACGGACCTCATCATCCATAAAATGTCCGGATGCTTTTTCGGCCAATTGGTACCGTTCGTTGGTCTCGCCGTCCACCAGTTCCACCGATTGGATCAAATTGACCCCATCGAGAATCAGTGTTTTTTTGGCACTGTATATTTCTGAATCGGCGAAGGAATTGTAAATTTTTGACGTGTGCAGGCTGGCTGTGAAATACGGATATTTCAGCAGCATCGTGCCGGCTCCGTCAACGCCCGTCTGGATTTTCTTGGCGGCATAATCGACTTCCTCTGGCACACCGAACCATGCGATGGCAGCATACAGCAAGTACACGCCCAAATCGGAGAGTGCCCCACCGGAAAAATTCAGTGAGAAGATGTTCGGTTCCTCGCCGGCCAAAACCTGGTCGTAGCGGGAGGAATATTTGGCATAAGTGAAGCTGGCGCCGTCGATTTCGCCCAATTTGGCGATTTCATTCTTGACCAGCGCGAAGTTTGGCTCATGCAGATGGCGAGCGGCTTCAAACAGGAAGACATTATTGGCTTTGGCCGCCGAGAAGGCAGCTTCCCATTCTTTTGTATTCGAGAAGATCGGCTTTTCGACGATGAGATGCTTGCCATTGGCGATGGCCGACATGGCTTGCTGGAAATGGAGGCTATTCGGTGATGCGATGTAGATGGCATCGACTTCCTCCAAGGCAGTGAATTTTTCCAAGTCCGTGACGAAAATATCCGCACCGTAGCCTTCTCCAAAGCTTTGGGCGGTGAACTGGTTGCGGCTGTAGACCGCTTTTATTTCGAATTGTCCGGATGCTTTGGCCGCTGTTGCGAATGCATGCGCAATGCTGCTTGTTCCGATGATGCCTAATCTGATCATGGTTTTATCCCCTCACTCGTTGTTTTCTTTTGAACATTCTATCCCTATTCTACACTAATCGGGGTCGGATTGCTTAGCGATACCACCTTTTTAGGGCACAAACCGCATCAGAAAAGAAAAAAGCATCCCGATGCAGCTGGGATGCTCTCCTCATATTTATAGCAGTTGCTTTTCCGCCCTTTTCAGCTCTTGGCGCTGCTTCAGGCGTTTTCGCTTTTCGGCTTCCGACAGCGGCGCGTAGTCCTTCAGATCCGGTAGGACGCCGACGGACACTTCCCACAGATAGAGACTCGCGACCGAACCGTATGGCGCAAAACGCCGTTTGTATTTCTGGAACAGTTGCTTGGTGATTTTGCGGTGATGATAAACCATCCGCAAGCCGCGATGGATAGCGAGGTCATCCCAGCTCAGTACATCCTGACGACCCATCGAGAAGATCAGCAACATCTCGGCTGTCCATTTACCGATGCCGCGCAGCTGCGACAACTCGGCGATGACCGCTTCGTCACTCATATCCTTCAGCGCCTCCAGATCACAGGCACCGGAAATGACTTTCTCGGCAGCCTCACGGATATAGGTTGCTTTACGGGTCGATAGGCCACACTGCTGTATTTCTTCGATGCTCGCCCGGCAGATGCGATCCGGTGTTATCGCCCCAAAAACGGCAAGCATCCTTTTCCAGACGGTTTCCTGAGCTTTCATTGAAATCTGCTGGCCGACGATATTGTTGACGAGCGCGGAAAAAAGATCCGCATCGATCGGCCGCTCGATCGGTCCGATCCGATCGATGACGTCCGCTAGAATTGGATCCTTGGCCTTCAGACAGCGGATCGCTTCTTCATCATAATAAAAATTCATTTATTCCACCCTTGCTCTGCATATTTTTCAACCATAACCCCTTTCCCCCATAAGAAAAGCTGGAGACTCGGAAGCCCCCAGCTTTGATTTGATTGGCATCACTTACTGTTACGGATGTCGACCCCGATTCTCTTACCGAGATTGTGGTCTTGGTGCCCCTTCACGAAGTTGCTGTCTTTCTTGATGCGGGTGATTCTTTCTAATTCCTCATCCGTCAAACTAAAATCGAACAGATCAAGATTTTCCTTCATTCGGTCGGCATCCTTTGTTTTCGGAATCGGAATGAGGTCGCGTTGTACGGCCCATCTCAGTATGATCTGTGCCGGTGTTTTATTATATTTTTCAGCTATTTTCATAACTTTGCCGTCTTCCAAAGCTCTTCCCTTAGCCAATGGGCTGTAGGCCATCGTCATAATGTTATTGTCGTAGCCGAAGTCATCCACTTCCTCCATGAGGTTGAATGGATTGATTTCCAATTGGTTCACGACTGGTTTGATGCGGGAGTTCTCCAATAGTTCTTTCAGATCCCCACGCATGAAGTTGGAGACGCCGATGCTGCGGACGATTCCGGAATCCTTGGCTTCCTCCAAGGCTTTCCAAGTGGCTGCAGTTACACCTTCATCAGAGCTCGGGAAGTGGATCAGGAACAGATCAATGTACTTTAGTCCGAGCCGGTCGTAGCTTGCACGGATAGCGTCTGTTGCTTTTTCGAAGCCCATGTCGTCTTTACCGAGTTTGGTCACGACAAAAATATCATCTCTGGAAATGCCTGCGTTGATGGCTTTATGGATACCGCGGCCTACGCCGACTTCGTTTCCGTACATGCTGCCTGTATCAATCAGGCGATACCCACGCATGATGGCCATGAAGACCATCTCTTCAGCTTCATCATTGCTCACGTTCCAAGTTCCGTATCCGATTCCGGGGATTGTAAAACCATCATTCAAAGGCATTCTGTCCATTAAGCTCTTCACCATGATAACCCACACTCCTTCTACTTATTACCTTAAGTGTAACGCAATTTCCTCAGAAACACAAAAATTATTAATGCGCTTACAAAACAAAACGGAGGAAAAACACTTTCCTTTCCTCCCCGAACCAATCCAAACGGTCATATTTCCAAAGATTCTGAAGTGGAGCCGTTCGTTAAGGTCACAATGACCATTTCCGGTCGGTTGTTGATGCGGAACGGGAATGATGACCCACCGATGCCCCGGCTGACGACCAGTTTCTTTTCCGGATCCGTGGGCAACAGATAAACGCCTTCGGTATGCCGTGGCATCCGCCCTTGTCCAGGAGCATACAGCCCACCCAATCTCGGGATGCGGATCTGGCCGCCATGAGCATGGCCAGCAAAGGTGATATCAGCTGATTTCTCCGGATCGATATGGTACTTCAGAAAATGTTCAGGTCGGTGCGCCAACAAAAGACATGTTTGGCCTTGCCAATCTTTTCTCAGCCTGATCTTTTTCAGAAAGTCCTTCGCGATTTTCTGAATGGCCGAGCTTTTGTCGCTCAGTCCCATGATCACGATAGGCTTGCGACCCTTTGCAAGGACGCTGATTGCTTCATCGTCCAGAAAACGGATGCCTGTCTGCTTGTACAAATCCAACACGATAGTGAACATCGGAGAATGGCGGTCATGATTACCTGTTATGGCATAGGTCGGTGCAATCGCCGTCAGTTTCCGGAACAGTTTTTCCGCGACTGAAGGATCAAAAGTACCATCCCCTTGAATCTGATCACCAGTAAGAAAGATAAAGTCCGGATCCGCTGCTTTGGTCATGTCAATCAGCTTGTTCAGATCGACTTTTTCTTTCGGCAAATGGATATCGGAAAGCTGGACTATCTTCAGCCCTTCGTTTTCAGGCGCCAGATTCTTTACCGGAATGGTGTACTCGGTCTTCTGGATCCAGGTGTTTTGGAGATGCAGATAGGCCGCTGTGCCCGCCAAAACGGCAGTCTTCAGCAGGCTTTTGTTTTTTATGTTCATATTTATCATCCTCTATCTTCAAGAAACCCTATTGTTTCCTCTATTCTAATGCTTTGGAGCGCTTCAGTCAAAATAAAACGGTTGGTTCTTGTGACCGTCGGAAGCGATTATCGGAGCTGGGTAATTTTCCTGAAACCATAAGGATGTTGTCCGATACGGTTCAAATAGGTGCTTTTTGCTTCCTATTAATTAATTAGCATGTTATGTTTAATATATGAATATTACTCTTCAACATTACAACATCACTACGAAGGGACTGAATCTATGAGTATATTTACAGAAAAATTAAGGGAAGTCCTGCAGTCCGTGCTGCCGATCACAGCGCTTGTTGTGCTGCTCCATTTCACCTTGACTCCGCTCGAAACCATTGATCTGCAGCGTTTCCTGTTCGGGGCGTTTTTGATCATCATCGGCTTATCCATCTTTCTTTTCGGCGTGGATCTCGGCATAACGCCAATCGGGAAATTTCTAGGGCGAGGCTTGGCCCGCAGCAACAGTATGAAATACGTGCTCGGAATGGGGCTTGTGCTCGGCTTCTTCATTTCGATAGCGGAGCCGGATCTGCATATTTTAGCGACGCAGGTTTCCGAGGTCACAAACGGCATGTATCCGAAAAACCTGCTTTTGATCGTCGTTTCCGTTGGCATCGCCGTTATGCTGACAATCGGTCTTTTCCGGATTGTTTACCGTTACCCGCTGAATAAGGCCTTCACTATCCTCTACCTGGCCATCTTTGGCTTAGCTTACTTCAGCACCAACGACCTGTTCGCCATCGCTTTTGATGCTTCGGGATCGACGACCGGCGCTTTGACAGTGCCTTTCATGCTGGCGTTGGCGGTCGGCGTCGCATCCCTGAATCGACAGACGCAATCAGCAGAGGCAGACAGCTTCGGTCTGGTTGGAATAGCCTCGTCTGGCGCCATTCTGGCCGTATTGATTTTGGGATTGTTCGTCCGTTCCGACGAACCGCTCTCGGGATCGATACCCGGACACGAAGCAGTCGCCGCCAATTGGCTTGCGCCATTCCTGTACGAGCTGCCGAAAATAGCGGGCGAAATCCTGTTGGCCGTTTCACCGATTCTGATCATTTTCGTGCTCAACCATGTCTTCTTCGCTGATGAGAAACTCTCCAAACGTGCTTTCCGCCGTATTTTCTTGGGGATGGCTTATCTGTTCGTCGGTTTGGTCCTTTTCCTGACTGGCGTGAATGCCGGCTTCATGGAAGTCGGCCGCAAACTCGGCATGCTGATTGCCGGAATGGACAGCTCCATTCCGGTCCTGATCGTCGGTTTTGTGCTGGGGGTATTGGTCATTTTGGCGGAACCTGCGGTATATGTATTGACGCATCAAATTGAAGATGTTACAACAGGGTATGTAAAGCGCGGTATCGTGCTGGGCTTCCTATCCATAGGCGTCGGCCTGGCCGTCTTGTTGTCGGTCGTGCGCGTGCTCGTACCATGGTTGCAACTGTGGCACTATCTCGTCCCCGGTTATCTGATCATCCTTGCCCTCTCCTATAAAGTTCCGAAGCTGTTCGTCGGGATTGCCTTTGATGCGGGCGGCGTGGCTTCAGGCCCGATGACGGCGACTTTCATTCTGGCATTCATTCAGGGTGTTGCGGAAATCACGCCGGATGCCAACGTGCTCTTGGAAGGCTTCGGGATGATTGCGATGGTGGCGATGATGCCGATCATTTCGTTGCAATTGTTGGGCGCCATTTATCAGCGCAACAGTATAAAGGAGGGTCTCTAATTGACCGAACAAGTTGAAAACAAAAGATTCTACGATGTCATTTTTGTCGTCGTCAACATCGGCAAAGCCAGCCGCGTGCTTGAAGAAGCGAAAAAATGCGGCATCACCGGAGGGACCATCCTGCATGGTTCCGGAACGGTTTCCAGCGCTTTATTGCGCACAATCGGTTTTTATGAAGTAAAAAAAGAAATCCTCTTTATGGTCTGCGCGCGCGATAAGACGCAACCTACTGTCGAACACATCAGCTCACTTTTCCATTTCGAGTTGCCGAATCGTGGCATCCTCTTCACAAGTCCGATTTCACACTTGCTGGGTACGCATGGCGAACGCCTGCATATGGATGAAAAAGATCCCCATCCAACTTCCGGTCATGAAGTCTTCTTTACGCTCGTTGCCGGCGGATTGGGTGACGATGTCGTTGAAGCAGCGGCTGCGGCTGGCGCACGCGGCGGCACCCTTTTCCACGGGACTGGCGCTTTTGCGGATAAATGCCGAAAAGTGTTCGGGATCGAACTCGACAACGGCAAAGACATCATTATGAACTTGGTCACCTCCGAGGTCGCTCTTGCAGTGGAAACCGCCATTGTCGATCAGATGCAGTTGGATGTGCCGGGTAACGGCTTCCTGTTCAGCTTCGATGCCGAGAATGTACGCGGAGTTCGTTAAGAGTACCGTCCTTGATAGTCCAACCTGAAAGACCCGGATCGGTATTTGATGCCGATCCGGGTCTTTTGCATACTTGAGGAGCGGAATTATCGAATGTTCCTCGAATATTCGATAATTCCGCTTCGTTCTGGGGTCAAATTGTCGAATGTTACTGAGCATTCGACAATTTCGTCCCGCGCCCGGGTCAAATAATCGGATGTTCCTCGAGCATTCGACAATTCTGCCCCGCTCTCGATTTCGCTTTGAGTAATGCCATATGCTCTTTGTGACATCTTTTGTATGTTTTTGTTTTCAGTAACTTTCGTGTCATCTTGCCACAGCTGTTCCCTATTTCACAAACTGTTTTCCGAACTGTATAAACATCTATAGCAGCCTAAACGACTTTTATGAGAAAATATGCTAATTATGTTCAATCTTTTTAATGAAACTCGTTTATAACAGCAAATAAAACTGTATTATTAACGCATATAAAACGGTTGCTTTCAGCCCGGATACGTGCTATCTTATGTCTAGTTCTTATTCGAGGAAAAAGGAGAGGTTTCACGGATGGTAAAGAAAAAGAGAGTTTTATTTGGCGGTTTGACAGCATTACTGGGTTTGACTTTGGCGGCTTGCGGTAGCGGCGAAACAGTCGACAGCAGCGCGATTGATACAGCAGTATTAACTGATTCAGAAACAGCATGGGACAAGATCGAGGAAGCCGGTGTTTTGAAAGTAGCCACTTCCGGAACGCTCTACCCTAATTCTTATCACGACAAGGAAACCGACGAACTGACCGGTTACGAGGTGGAAATTATCCGTGAAGTCGCAGAACGCATCGGCGTGGAAGTGGCATTCACGGAGATGGGCGTTGACGGCATGCTGACTTCCGTCAACAGCGGCGCAGTGGATGTTGCAGCATTCGGGATCGACCGCAATGGCGAAAACGCCGACAAATACAATTACACAACTCCTTACAAATATTCATTCGGTGCCATGGTTGTCCGTGAATCCGATAATTCCGGCATTGAAACGCTGGAAGACCTGAAAGGCAAAATCGCTGCCGGTGCGGCAACGACAACTTACATGAAGGTTGCCCGTTATTTCGGCGCGGAAGAAAAAATCTACGACAACGCGACAAACGATATGTACTTGTCTGACGTAGCGAACGGACGGACAGATGTTATTCTGAACGATTACTATGCACAAAAGTTGGCGACTGCCGCTTTGCCGGATATCCCTGTTAAAGTGCATGACATTTTCTACAACCCATCCGAAACTAATTTCTCCATCAAAAAAGGCAATGACGAATTGACCGAGAAATTCAACGAAGCTTTGGATGAAATGCGTGCTGACGGAACTTTGGCGGAATTGTCGAAACAATTCTACGATGGTGCGGACGTGACTGTCCAGATCGAATATGATTTCCCAGTGATCGACGTAAGCGATGTAGACTAGACCTATAGAATGGAAATGTAAAATAAAATTGTAAAGCAGAAAGGTGGGCAAGACATGTCAGGCATCCAATGGCAGTATATCTTCAATCCGGAGTTGGCTCTCGACAGCCTCCCGTACGTCCTCAAAGGGATGGGCTATACTCTTGGAATCGCGTTGACCAGCATGCTGAATGGCACGCTGCTTGGCTTTGTGCTTGCGATGCTGCAGCTGGCCAAGTTGAAACCACTTCGCTGGCTGGCGCGGCTCTACATCTCCTTCATGAGGGGAACCCCTACTTTGGTCATTTTGTTCCTGCTCTACTTCGGCTTTCCGTTCATCGGCATCCAATTCACAGCCGTAACGGCGGCAATCATCGGCTTCAGCATGAGCTCGGCCGCCTACAGCGCAGAAATCATCCGTTCATCATTGAATTCCGTCAATCACGGACAATGGGAAGCGGCTTATGCGCTGGGGCTTAAATGGTCGTTCATCATGCGGAAAGTCATCGTGCCGCAAGCCCTACGGATCGCCATTCCGCCGATGAGCAACGTGCTGCTGGACCTGATCAAAGGTTCGTCTCTGGCGGCGATGATCACCGTTCCGGAAATGTTCCAGAACGCCAAGATCGTCGGCGGTCGCGAGTTCGATTACATGACCATGTACATCCTGGTCGCGCTCATCTACTGGGCGGTCTGCAGCGTCTTCGCTGCCTTCCAGACACGCATCGAGAAGAAATTATCTATGTATGTGGAATGACAAATAAAACCGCAAAAAAAAACGAAAGAAGCAACCTCAAGTGTTGGGGTTGCTTCTTTCGTTCTTTTTGCATACTTCATTGTTACAAAATTCAAAAAGTCAGCCTTTCTCGATTGCAACCTTTGTCTCATGATTCAGCAAATATTCCTTCAAATGCAAACCGCCGGCATACCCCACCAGTTTCCCGTTTGTGCCGATGACGCGGTGGCAAGGGGTGATGATCGATATCGGGTTGCGGTTGTTTGCCATGCCGATTGCGCGGACGCCTTTCGGATTTTCGATAGCGATAGCTATTTCCTTGTAGCTGCGCGTCTCGCCGTAAGGGATTTGGCGCAAAGCTTCCCACACTTTCAATTGGAAAGGCGTACCGGCTGCATCCAAAGGCAGCTCGAACTCCTGACGCTCACCACTGAAATATCCCTGCAGCTGACGCTCACCTTCCAGCAACAAAGGCGTGTCCGCCTCCACCATTTCCCCGGCTGCGATTTCCTTTTCGATGCGCGGATCCAATTCCGATGAAACATGCTCCAGAAATGTGATGCCCTTGCCGTTTTCAGCCAACAAGTACTTCCCGAGCGGTGTTTGGATATATTTATATGCTTTCATCCTGATCATCAGTCCTTTTTTTCGTAATCACACAATCTCTCTGCTCCATTATACACAGTAGCGCCAACGACAGAAAGTATTCGCACTCTAGTCAGGTTATGAATGGTCTTTTTTGAAATGACTTTACCGAAAGAGCTTCTTATATCCCCTTTCTTTAGCCGTGGGTACATGAGGCGTGTACTCAGTCGTATTATGTGGGCATATTCTGTATAATTAATGAATGGAAAATAAAAAAATAAATCAAATGATAACATCACTTATTCTTGTACCTACCATGTTGTCTGGTGTCCAAAGTATCGGCGAACGGTCCTTGTCGGACCAGTAGCGGCACGCTTAAATGAGCTCGTTCTAGAAACGTACACCGGTCTGTCCGTCGAAATTCAGGAAATGGAAATCATGCCAGACCACGTTCACCTCGTATTGGATATAGACCGACAATTCGGGGTTCACAAAGCAGCCAAACGTATAAAGGAAACTTCTTCCCGCGTGCTGAGACAGGAGTTTAAGAAACTGACGACAAAGCTACCCACGCTTGGGTCGAATAGCTATTTCGATTCCACAGCGGGTGGGCACAGCTTGAAATGATTCAGCAATACATCCAAAGCCAACAGACCTCACGCCGGTAAATGCGAAGGAATCCATCAAAAAAGAAGGAACACGTATGGCTAAAAGCAAAACAGCTTCATTCGTCGTAGCGCTGGGACTTGTTACACATCAAAATGAACAAGCCGTGCTGGATAAGCGTTTCAAAATCGCTGAAAAACTGTATAACAAAGTCTTATACCATGCGCGGATGCAGCTGACAGAGTTGTATAAGAACCGTCGATACCAAGAGGTGCTAGAAGAACGCCGCTTGGCTATCAAAGCAAAGGAAACGTGAGACCGCGTGCAACAAGGAGTTGCAAACTATCCAAAAGACCTTCGGTATGACGGAATACGCTTTGCATGCTTACATCGGACGGATGCGAGAGGCGTACAAGAAGCATATCAACAGCTTCACAGCACAGGAAATCGCTTCGGTGGTCTGGACAAATGCGTCCTCCCTTCTGTATGTCAAAGGCAAAAAGGTATGCTTCAAAAAGTTCGGACAGCTGGAATCGTTGGAAGGCAAGTCGAACGCTACGGGCATGCGCTTCAAAGGCATTCAAGGGCGGCAATCAATACTTCCTGCAACTGGTATTGGAAGGCATCCCGACGGTGAAACGCAACAATAATACAGGTAAGCCCCGCCGAAAACCCGCTCCGAATGCGGAAGTGGGCATCGATATTGGTACCTCTGCGGTGGCAGGTGATGACGGCGTCTTCTTGAAGGAATTGTTTCCAGAAGGGAAGCTCTATGACTGCGCGATTCATCTATTGCAACGAAAACTGGACCGGAGTCGCCAAGCAACAAACCCCGCCAACTTTAACCTCGACGGCTCCGTCACGCGGGGTGTCAAGTTGATCTGGGTACGGAGCAAGAACTACATGAAAATCGTGTTGCACTTGAAGGACCTCTACCGCCGTCGGGCGGTGGCCTTAAAAGAAGCCCACAACAAAACCTCCAATGCCATCCTGGCACTGGGTAATCAAGTTTATTTGGAGGACATGGATTTCCGCGCATTGATGAAGCGGGCCAAACAGACCATTGTCAATAAGGATGCGCGATTCCAACGTAAAGGGCGCTATGGCAAGTCCATTGGCTATCACGCGCCGGCTATGTTGGTCGGCATCGTGAAGCAAAAAGCACCCCAAGAAGGAGGTGCGCTTTACGAGGTGGACACCTTTAAATTTCGTGCCAGCCAGTATAACCACGCAAATGATACGTATATCAAAAAGGCGCGTGACGAACGTACGACCCTTGTTGGCGGGTAACTTGTCCAACGGAATCACTACAGTGCGTTCCTCCTGAAAAATAGCCAACCGACACGCAACGAAACGGACCGCACAAAATGTAGTAGCACAACGTTCGCCACCTTCATGGCGCACCACGACACATGCATACAGACGCTCTGCCAATCAACCGAACGCCAGTCCCGTAATTTAGGACTACGAGACTTTCAATTTGCTTAACAACTGTGTATAAGCAACCAAAAGGTTCAGTTGCGAGCATTCAACGCTAATGTTGCCACTGGGCGCTTTGTTGAGAAAGTCTAATGGCTTTTGGGAATAGAACGGAAATAGAAAAACGACATCTCCACTTTTGTGGAAATGTCGCCAGTACGGTCTGTGACGTCCCAACCGCCCTTGGAACCCCCTAGATTTATCCGTGGTGAGCAGTCAGATGATATGCTCATGAGTGCTTGTTTATTTTGTCGAATTTGAAATTGTAGTAGTCGACAAATTCTTGTGTCGTAGTTTCAGGATCAGTTGAAAAGTCTTCGGCCATCCATCCCCCAATTGTACCCATCAATACATATCTAAATATCTTTGTGTATGCCTTAAAGCTAGGGTCAGTCATATCAACCTCTGAAGACCATATGTCTATTAGCCTATCTAGCACAGCTTCTGACAATTTTCGTGAGTAATTCGGTAGAAAATCTTTTTGCTTATTGAGCAAAAGGTTGTATTTGTTCTTGTTATGATAAATAAAGTCAAAAATGATTATATCAGTTTTTGTCATCAGCATTTTATTGGTCGGATAATACTTTTGAAAACTTGTTTGAAGGGCATCAGCAAATCTGTCCAGGAAATCTTGGGTGACGTCATCCAGTAAATCAAATTTATCTATGTAATGATTATAGAAGGTTGTGCGGGTAAACTCCGCCGTCTCGACGATATCCCTGACCGATATGTATGCGAAACTTTCCGTCTCCAATAATCTGAGTAATGCATCCTTGAATAAGTACTTGGTTCTGTTGGCACTCCTGATCGATTCGTTTTGCATGGGTAAGACCTCCTTAAAAACAATAGTTCCCTATTCGGTATAAATAAAAGTAACACATTCCACAGTCAATGTCATTACCTTAGTCAACTTGACAAATGTGCGCCAGAATAAACGTCAGATTGCTGTCATAAAAAATATTAAACATGGGAATCCAATATTGACAAGTACTTTCGAAAAAAACATGCGTTACGTTCTGAGATTGAATCCATGTCAATGCCTCTCGAATTTTCTTTGTTGTCGTACCAAAAGTACAATATTGTTTTTTGGGGTTTGTTCGTATCTAATGGGCCGTCAAGCATACAACAGACAATGGACTATCGATGCACATTGATTCCACAACAGTTTTCAAACATAGCTCCCGTTGAAATCCCTCCTATAAAAAAAATGACAAGATAACGGATTTCATCGAAATAGACCTATAATTTTATTTCCATACTCAATAGTATATTTGGTTTTTATCAACAAGATGAAAGCATTCATTTTTTGTACGGGTTCGGCAAAACTCCGTTAAAGCTGTTGAATTTGAGCTACCTTCGATTAAATTATAATTGGCAACTTATTTTTGTCATGGATTTGTTTGCGAAGCGAACTTAAAGTTTTTTTCTGATGTCCTTTAATTCAAACACTCATTATACACAGAAAAATACCTGTTCGACAGAGAAAGCCCCATCGAACAGGTATAAAGGAAAAGGTAAATGTGATAACAGTTATTTCGAATGAACCAAATAGTTAATCCGCGATTTTTACATCACGAAGGACACTAGGCGCACCCGAAATGATGGACCAAGCTTGTAATGGTTCCGATGCGTAGTACGTCATCGTCAGCGATTCTTCGTTGTTTACAATCACTTCGACAGAGCTCCTGTCATTGTATATTTGGATGAACAGTTCCTCTTTGTCGGCAAACGATAGTCTTCGGGTCTTGTCGAAGACTTTGCCATCCCTATCCTTGATCGGATAAGCAGTTTGACCGCGATCCAATGACAGTTGCTTGTTCTCGCCATCAATATTCAAAAAGATATGTTCCCCTCTTTCTTTGCCTAATCGCAGTTTCAGAGTCTCCGACAGATTGTCCACAGGAATTCGCATCGTCAGATATTTCGGGGCCTTTTCGGTCAGCAGCAATTCCCCTTCTGCCGTGATTTCTGTCTCTTCCCGGATTGTATTCAGAGCTTGCTCAAATGCAGGAACAACCGTCTGCTTCAGGATGCTGTCTTCATAAAAAAGCTTACGCGGCAATGTCATCTGCCCAGCCCAACCGTGCTTCAACGTATCCGAAGCGATGGTGTTGTTCCACCCTTGCATCCAGGCGATCATCGTTGTTTCCCCTTCATTACTGAAGGATTGCGGCGCGTAGAAATCCATGCCTTTGTCCAACTCTTTGATATGGGTCATCCTAAAGGTATGCGTATCCCAATCCATCTCTCCCTCGACGAACCAAGTGATGTGCGGATAAAAAACATCGGTCTCCTTATCCGTATAGTTCATGGCGCTTAACATGAACACCGCTTTGCCGTCCACTTCCATGAAGTCCGGACATTCGACCATCGTACCTAAATAGGGATTGTTCTGGAAGACCACGGAAACATATTCCCAATCCAACATATTTTCGGAACGATACAGCAACACTTGCCCTTTGTCGTCGATTGTCCGGGATCCGATGACGGCATAAAAATAATCTTCATGCTTGAACATCTTCGGATCACGAAAATCTTCCACAGATGAGCCTTCCGGGACATCTTTTTCATCCAGCACCGGGTTTTTGGCGTATTTTTCAAAGTGAATGCCATCTTCCGAGTAGGCGATATTTTGGTTTTGGCGCAAGGGTCTTCCGTCTTCAGCCGGAAGATGTCCGGTATACATCAGATACAGCTTGCCATCATGCGCAAGCGCGCTCCCGGAGAAGCAGCCTCCCTTGTCATAGGGTTGATCCGGGGCCAAAGCCACTGGAAGGTGACTCCAGTCTATGCCGTCCGGACTGACTGCGTGGCCCCAATGCATCGGACCCCAGACAGAATCGTAGGGATTGTATTGATAGAACAGATGATACTGGTCCTTATAGTAGGAAAAACCATTGGGGTCGTTGATCCATCCGATCGGTGCAGCAAAATGGTAAGCGGGGTAAAAGGTTTTGTCCAACGTCCCCTCTTTTTCTTCAATAAATTGATTGGCTCGTTCAATGCTTAATGCTGTCATTATTTCACTCCTGTTCCGGAACTGCTCAAACCTTGCACCAAATATTTTTGGAAGAATACATAAATCAAAATCAAGGGAATCGTCGAGATTGTCAGGATTGCCATAACTTGATTCGTATAAACAGGCTGAGTGTTATTGATATTCGTTATCGCTACTTGCAGCGGAAATTTTGTTGAGTCGGTCAGTACCATTAACGGCCAGATGTAGTCATTCCAGCTCATTATGAATGATAAGGTACCAACAGTTGCGATGGCGGGTTTGGACATCGGCAACATCACTTTCCAATAAATTTGGAATTGATTCGCACCATCCAATTTCGCGGATTCCTGCACATCTTCAGGGATTGCCTTGAAAAAATTCTGGAACATATAGATGAACAACGGGCTTGCCATCAGTGGCAAGATGACAGCTAATTGGCTGTTCAAAATACCCAATTTTTGGGCAATCACGAATTTTGAGATCATGATTGTTTCCCCAGGGATGACCAACAAGGCAATCATCAGACCAAACAGGATCGCTTTTCCTTTGAAATCGAATTTCGCAAAAGCGAAGCCCGCTAACGAATTTACAGCGATCGATCCGATCGTCACGCTTCCTGCATAAAGGACACTGTTCGTCATGTAGCGGACAATATCAAATCGGCCGAATATTTCTTTGTAGGAAAAGAACCATTCACTGATATGGCCCGATGGCAATAGCGCTTTGATGGAATCCAAATCGTTGTAGATGGCAGCCTCCGGTTTTAACGAGGAGCTGATCATCCACACAAGAGGAAACATGAACAGGGCAGCTAACAGAGTCATCAGCACATAATACAGGATTTTGCTCGCTTTATTATTCATAATCTGCACTTCCAATCAATTTACGTTGGGCAATTGCGAACATAATGATGAGTCCACCATAGATTACTGTCACCGCACTTGCAAAGCCTACTTGACGATCGGTAAAACCTGTCCGATAGATGTAGTAGACAGGCGTCAATGTTGAATTCAACGGTCCCCCTTGGGTCATGACCATCGGCTGGATAATCAGCTTGAAGGCATCGATCAGCGTTGTCGTCAATATCATCAACGAAGTGGGTTTCAGCATCGGCAGCGTAATATGTCTGAATTGTTCCCACTTTGTTGCGCCATCAATCTTTGAAGCTTCATACACTTCGGACGGGATATTTTGCAGCCCCGCCAAAAAGATGAGCATCTGATAGCCTGCCCCTTGCCAAGCGGAAATCATAATGATGACGTACATCGCTTGTTTAGGACTTGTCAACAACGGTTGCGGATTAAAACCAATCGCTTCAAATATCACATTGATCAATCCGTCAGCAGGATTCAACAAATACAGCCACAACACGGATACAACAACCAGTGACATAACCACCGGGGAAAAGAAAGCAATCTTATAGAAGATGGTGCCCCTTGCTTTGTTGTTTACCAGCAAAGCCAAAAATAGTGCTGTCCCTACTTGAATGGGCATAATAAACAGAACGAATTTAAAAATATTTCCGATACTTTTCAGAAACAGCTTATCTTGAAGGAGTGCCTTAAAATTGTCCAATCCGATGAATGCTGTCAAATCAGGGGTCAACATGTAGTAATCAGTCAGTGAATAATACAAAGTCATCATAGTCGGGATAAACAGAAAAAGTCCAAGAATCAATAGTGCGGGCGTCAAAAACATATAACCAGTCAGCGTATCATTATTTTTGTACCATAATTTCTTTTTCATCTTTTCACCTCATTATTGAAGGAGATCCTGAAGTTACAGCAGTTTCCTCCCCCATTTTTGTGCTTCTTTACAAAAGATTCATAGAAAAATCCATGCTGAAAGGATTTTTCTATGAACACTTTACGATCATACACAATCAATCGCGATTTTTTATTATTCTAAGTAACTTTCAATCTCAAGTGCTTTGGACTCCAACAATGCTTTGATGTCTGCATTTTCTTCATAATAAGTACTTTCGGTCACTGTATCCTGGAAGGTTCTGCTGACTTGTGGGTAATTCACCAATACTGGTCTTGCACGGCCTGTCTTGCTGTTCTGTTCGATCAAGACTTTCATTGGTTCAGAAACTTCTTCCATCATGCGGTCTGCAACGGATTGTCTTGCCGGCAATACCGTGTTGCCCATGCTCATATCGTAGAGTTCTTGTTCCGAAACTAAGAAATCAATCAATTCGGCAGCTGCTTCCGTGTTTTTGGTAGTCGATGTCAAACCGTATGCCCAACTTCCAGTCGGACTTACTAATTCTTCTGTTTCCGGTGACACAGGATAAGGCATGATACCGTATTCGATGTCTTGGTATTCAGCATCCAGTTCTTGCATTGTCCACGAGCCGCTTAGCTTCAAGGCATATTCCCCTGTTTGGAAACCGGCCTCAGTCGGTGTGATGGTCGAATAGCCGGATTCGATCAAGTTTTGGATGAACTCAAATGCGCTGACATTTTCCTCGGAATCAAAAACTCCTACAGCCTTTGTTCCTTCTTCGTTCGTCAAATCACCGCCTGCTGACCATACGAAAGGTGTGAAGGCGTACAATAGCCACTCTGAACGGTCATTGAAACCGACATCCAGCACAGGTCCGTTATAATGAGCCACTAAAGTATCCGCCATCGCATTGAACTCATCCCATGTCCATGGGTCGTCCACTGTTGGCAAAGTCGCTAAGTCCACACCGGCTTCTTCCAACATTTGCTTGTTGTAGAATACACCTACGCCTGATTCGGAATAACCGATAGAGTACATCTGATCATCGAAGGTACCTTGTTGGATGATACTTGGAAGGAAATCGTCCATATCCGATATGTAGCCATCCAATGGCTGAATGATTTTAGAGTTTGCGTAAGCTGCTGTGTTAGGTCCATCCAGTGTGATGACATCCGGTAACGTATTCGTCGTCAGTGCAGCATTGATTTTATCCTCATAGCCACCGCCTGAACCACTCCTAGGAATGTATTCGACTTTGGCTGTGATACCGTCTTCATTTGTTTCATTGAAATCTTTGATGGACTGGACCATTACCTGACCTTCTGCCGATTCTTCAGAATATTGAACCCACATTGTCACTTCTTTCCCATCAGCAGACCCCGTCGCATCGGATGAAGTCTCACTTGCGCCATTCCCACACCCGGCAGCCAATAACATTGTTGATAACAGCAACGCACTTCTCTTGATTCTTTCCATTTTCAGTACCTCCATTTTTTGTAATCGGTTTCTTGTTTACAAAACAAATTATATGCTAACCGGTTCCACATGTCAACCGGTTAACATGAATATTTAAAAAAACGCATCACAATCTTTTTGCGTTTTTCATTTAGCGTCCAACTGACACCGCAATAGAGATTATGATGGTTACGCAGTACTTCCTTTGTGTAAAGCGATCGGAAGTACAATCTTGTTTTCGGCCTTCTTTTCTCCAATCTTATCTAACAATAAATCCACCGCGGCTTCAGCTATTTGTTCAATTGGTTGGATGATGGTCGTGAGTGTCGGAAATACAGTCCGCATCATCTCGGTCCCATCAAATCCGACAATCTTCAAATCTTCCGGAACTTTATATCCTTTTTTCAGTGCGGCATGATAAACGATACTCGCCATGACGTCGTCACCTGCAAAAATACCATCATAAGGCAGCGATTCACTGAACAAGTTTTCCATGACGACACGTTTTTTGTCATTCTCTGATAGAGAAAATGAAATTTCCATTACTTCCGGCTCCAAGCCCTCTTCTCTCATTCGGTCTTCGTAGGCACTGACCCGTGCCCGTGCGGTTGTCTTTACACGCGCATCACCGGTAATGCAGAGAATCCGTTTACATCCGGAACCAATCAAAGTTTCCGTAGCCAGTCGGCCTCCGTCATAGTTGTCGCACTGAACAATCGGAATGTTCGCGGTCAACTCGCGATCGATTGATACAATATTCATGCCGTATTCCTCGTATTCTTCAATATCCACGTTGTGCGAACCGACTATGATGCCATCGACTCTTTTTTCCTGCAGCAAGCGCAGATAGACCCGTTCGGTTTCCACGTCATTTATACTATTGCAAATGAAAAGTTTATATCCCTTATTCGATAATTTCTTTTCAATATGAAAGGTAAGCTCTCCAAAAAAAGGATTACTGGTTGTGGGCACAATCAGCCCTACAAAATTGGTTTTATTCGTGAAGAACGAGCGTGCTATCTCATTCGGTATGTAGTTTAATTCTTTAATTGCTGTCATTACTTTTTCTTTCATTTCATCACTTATGTATCCACGGTTATTCAACACACGCGAAACGGTTGTGACGGATGCACCCGCTTTTTTTGCAACATCATGAATAGTCGCTTTTTCCAAGGAAAACCCTCCTCTCTCCTATGTGACTATTTGATCTATAAAAAATTGATCTTTTTATCAGTATATTCTATTTCCGATGAATTTAAAAGATTAGTTGACTAATTGAAATTCCTTTGCGGTCCCTGTATTAAAGTTTCCTCCGGTGAACGCAGGATTCGCCGGAGTTCGCCCCACATTCTGAATACTCTCCTCCGGGGAGATGGGCTTTCCCGGAGCTGGCGCTATTTTTTGGTGCACTCCTCCGTGCAGCGGCCCATTGCCGGAGCTGAAGCCACTTCCAGTCGCTGTCCCTAGCAACCGGCGCACGCCGAAAACATTTCTTATGGAATACTTTCAAGCATCTTCACGATTTCTTCACACTCACGCTTTATAGTAGGTTCACAGCATTCCTCGCGGGAAGGATCTTAGGAATTGTTTAAGACTAAGTTGAACCGCTTGCACGAAAAATAGTTTTGATTTAAAATAGTTTTATATCACAACTATTATCCGATAAAGGAGCGGATTTCAATATGAAAATTGATTTTTTGAAAAAAGAAATCTGGGATTTGATGCGGACCATCCAAGTTTCCAAAGATATGGTCATGTGCCCGGTCGCTAAAGACTATCCCATCACCCCGCTGCAATTGCGGATTTTGATGGAAGTGAATGTGAGTGAAAATCTATCACTCAACCGTTTGGCGAAGGTGATGGATATGAACAACGGCAACGTCTCCACCCTCTGCAAAAAATTGGAACAGCAAGGCTACCTGACGCGGGAACGGCGCGCGGATGATGAACGTTTCATCACGCTGAAACTCACACACAATGGCCAAGCGATCCTTCAGAAAATGGAGCAGGATATCGAAGGCAAATACTGCTTGCTGATGGAAGGCGTGTCCGAGGAACGGCTTGAAAAAATCGCAGTTGGCATCAAGGAACTGCAACTTTTGATACAAGAAATGAACGAACAACAAAGAGAGGATTGACTCAACATTTATGGCAGATGATAAAAATAAAAACAACCGCAAGTGGAATGTGAATCTGAACAACGAAAACCCCGACAATCGCAAAAGGACAGCCTATTACTTGTTGATGGCATTGAGCGTCCTGATGTTCCTGAACTATTTCGCATTACCTAGCTACCTGAACCGAAGCGTGGAGGAAGTGACCTACAGCACGTTCCTGAATCAAGTGTCGACGGGCGATGTATCCGAAGTGAAACTGGAAGAGAACCAAATCACTTTCGTTGCTACTGATGATGCGGGCGACAAACAAGTTTACATTACTGGTCTGATCGATGATCCGACACTCGTCACCCGCTTGGAAGAAGCCGATGTGACCTTCAGTAAGGACATTCCGACTGAAGCTTCTCCGATCCTTTCGATCTTAGTTTCTTGGGTCTTACCGCTCCTGCTGTTCTGGGGATTGGGCAGCATGCTTGGGAAACAGATGGCGAAACGGATGGGCGGCGGTGCCGGTGGCGCATTGTCGTTCGGCAAATCGAATGCTAAAGTCTACGTGAAAGCAGACGACGCCAAGACATTCAAGGATGTCGCCGGACAGGACGAAGCCAAAGAAGCGCTCAGCGAAGTCGTCGATTACTTGCATCAACCGAAAAAATACCAGGATATCGGTGCCAAGAATCCGAAGGGCATCCTGCTGGTCGGACCTCCCGGAACCGGTAAAACCCTGTTGGCCCGCGCTGTCGCCGGCGAAGCCGATGTGCCGTTCTTCAGTATTTCCGGCTCCGAATTCGTCGAGATGTTCGTCGGACGCGGCGCCGCAAAAGTCCGCGACCTGTTCAAGGAAGCCAATGAAAAAGCCCCTTGTATCGTCTTCATCGATGAAATCGACACAATCGGTAAAAAGCGCGACAACGGCAATTTCGGTGGGGGGAACGATGAGCGTGAGCAGACATTGAACCAATTGCTGGCGGAAATGGACGGATTTGAAGCCAACAAAGGCATCATCCTCCTGGCCGCCACCAACCGTCCGGAATCCCTTGACGCTGCCCTACTGCGTCCGGGCCGTTTTGACCGTCGCGTACCGGTCGAACTGCCGGACTTGGCAGGACGTGAAGCCATTCTGAAAGTGCATGCGTTGAACTACAAAATGGATCCAAATATTGATTACAATACAATCGCCCGCGCTACTTCCGGTGCTTCCGGTGCTGAATTGGCGAATATCATCAATGAAGGCGGCCTCCGCGCCGTCCGTGAAGGCCGCAGCGCCGTTACGCAAAGCGATCTGGAGGAGTCTGTTGAGACTGTCATTGCTGGGTACCAGCGCAAAAATGCGGTCATTTCTCCGAAAGAAAAGGAAATCGTCTCTTACCATGAAATCGGCCACGCGCTGGTAGCGGCCAAACAGACGGATTCCGCGCCGGTCCACAAGATCACGATCATTCCGCGTACTTCCGGTGCTTTGGGCTATACAATGCAGATCGAGGAAGGCGAAAAATCGTTGATGACGAAGCAAGAATTGTTCAATAAAATCGTGACGTTGGCAGGCGGTCGCGCCGCCGAAGAGATCGTCTTCGGCAGCATCACGACCGGCGCTTCGAATGATATCGAGCAGATGACCAAAATGGCGCGCGCCATGATTACGCGCTACGGGATGAGCGACACGTTCGACATGATGCAGATTGAAACCCAGACGAACAAATATTTGGGTGGCGACACTTCCATGAATGTGTCCGCCGGGATGGCCGAGCAGGTCGACCGTGAAGTGCTGGACATCATCAAGCTGGCTCATGAGAAAGCCATTGCCATATTGAACGAAAACAGAGAGAAACTGCATGAACTGTCCCACCACCTGCTGATCGAAGAGACCATTACCGGTGCGGAATTCATGAAGATATTGGAAGCATAACAGCTCGCATACGAGGCACGGATTCATCAGAACTGCCGATATGTCAACAAAAGAAAGCAGTGTGGTTGTCTCAGTTCGAGATAGCCACACTGCTTATTTTTGAGGCGGAAAATGTTCGAGATATGCTCGCGTTGTCCGATTCTTTGCGGTTATCGGACAAGCAGGACTCCTAATGCGATGCGGATGTCGGATACTTTGCAGTAATCCGACAAGCAGTGCACCAAATGCGGTGAGGTTGTCGGATACATTGCGGTTATCCGACAAGCACTGCACCAAATGCGATGCGGATGTCGGATACTATGCGGTTATCCGACAAGTAGCGCACCAAATGCGATGCGGATGTCGTATGCTTGCTCGCGTTGTCCGATTCTTCCCGGTTATTGGACAACCCCAACAACCCAGCCATCTCCGATCGAACCCAGATATGAAAAAACACATTCAAGTACCCGTAAGCACCAAGTGAACATGCAAAAAACAGGGCTATCCACATAGGAATAATGCCCTGTTTTTTTGATTAATTATCCTTCCGAACGTAACACTTCCTGCAAGGTCGGTATGGATTGCATGCCGCCCGGTCGCGTCGTCACCAATGCGGCCACACGATTGGCGAACAGGCCCATCTCGCGGATTTCATCCAACGTGCAGTCTTCCCAAGCATCCTTGCCGGCGATCTGATAGAGGAAGGACCCGATGAATGAGTCGCCTGCCCCTGTCGTATCGACTGCTTTGACGCTGATCCCTTCAATGCTGGTCTTCTCGCCTTTGAAGTACAGATCCGCTCCCTTGCTGCCTTTGGTGAAGATCAGCAGTTTCGGTTCCGTCTTCAGCAATGCTGCTATCCCATCCGCTTCCGAATCCATGCCCGTAATGAAGGCCAATTCATCATCGCTGATTTTCAGGATGTCGGCATACGGCAGGAATTCCTGGATCGTCTGCTTCAGCATTTCCGGATCCGGCCAGAGATTCAAGCGCACATTCGGATCGAAAACGATCGTTCCGCCGGCCTGCTGCATTTTTTCCAAAGCGGCAAGATGCGCATACTTTACGGGTGCTTCGATCAGATCGACCGAGCAAAAATGCAGGATATCTGCAGCGGTGAAAACAAGCTCATTCAGTTCTTCCTTGTTCAACAACATATCCGCGCTGGGATTGCGGTAGAAACTGAATTCACGCTCCCCATTTTCCTGGAGCGACACAAACGCCAGCGCCGTGTTTGCCTCAGTGGTCCGAAACAGGTGATGGGTGTCCACCTGATTCTGTTTGAGCACATCAGTCAAATAATCCCCGAAGGCATCCTGACCCACTTTACCGATGAAGCTCGCGTTCCCGCCTAGGCGGCTAACCGTCACCGCAACATTAGCAGGCGCGCCTCCCGGTTGCTTCGTGAAACCGGAAACCTCCTTCAAGGGCACCCCGATTTCACTCGGGAAAAAATCAATCAGTATTTCTCCAATAGTATAAACTCTCCGCATAACGTCTCCTTTCGGTTGCAGTTATTTGTTCCAAAAAACCTGAATTCCCGATCAGATAAAGGGCGTAAAAGTCGCTTCCTCAAATACCGCTTTGCCGCTGCATTCAAACGAAATGCCTTTTGCTTCCGCGGTTGGATATACGTTTGAAGTCATGACTACTTCACCATTTTTCTCAAACACTTCAACCGACGAACTGTCCAGGTAAATGGCGAGTTCAAGATGATCGCTCTTTCCGGACAACACGACTTTCCGGCTGACGGGAGGATGTGCTTCCTCCCCTTTCAGTTCGATGCCGCTTGCAGATCGATCGATTCCTAATTCATTCTTTGCTTTATCATAGTAGACTACTGTTCTTTCGTTCTCGTTCTCACGCAGATGGATGGACAGTTTTTCCAATCCAGACGTATCCACTTTCAGCGTCAGCAATCCGCAGTCCCCTGCGATGCCTGGGATTGATTCTTTAGTATCCGCCATTGTGATCACCGGGCTGTTTTCTCCCTGATTGTCGGCAATAGCTTCGATACCGATCGGATATTGCTTCAACTTGCCGTCTTCCCATTTCAACTCCCGCGGAATCGTCATTGATCCTGTCCAGTTGTGGCCCAGCGTATCTGTCGGGAAATTTCTTCCCCACATCTGCATCCAGCCGATACAGATTCTTCTGCCTTTGTCATCCTCCAGGCTTTGAGGAGCATAATAGTCCAAACCGTGATCCAATTCCTGATAACTTTCCGGGTGGAACTGTTTCGTCGCCCAATCCACTTCGCCGACAGCCAAGACCGAGGCATTCAGATTCTGATAGTCGTCCCCGTCCTGTGGCCATTGCATCGGCGAGAAGATCAAGCAATCTTTCCCATTCAAGCGGAAGAAATCCGGGCATTCCCACATGATCCCTTGCTCTTTGTTCCCCTTCAGGAAGACGGAGGCAAACTCCCATTCCACCAAGTCAGCAGATTGGTAAAGCAAAATTTGCCCTGTCTCGTCGCCAGCCTTGGAGGCGACTACCGTGTAGTACATGCCTTCGTGTTCAAAAACTTTAGGGTCCCGGAAATCGATCTGGGAAGCGTCTGCCGGCAAAGCCGCAACCGGGATGACCGGATTTTGCTGCACTTTATCGAAGTGCAGCCCATCCTCTGACACCGCCAGACACTGCACCTGGTGATGCACGCCTTCTTCATTGGCTTCGGTTACGCCTGTATACAGCAGATACAATTTCCCGTCCCGTTCGATGGCGCTTCCTGAGAAGCAGCCGAATCGGTCATACGCTTGATCCGGCGCCAAAGCGACAGGCAAGTCTTCCCAATGGATCAAGTCCGTCGACTTCATGTGGCCCCAGTGCATCGGGCCCCATTTCGCATCATACGGGTGGAATTGATAAAACAGGTGATACGCCCCTTGGAACTGGACGAAGCCGTTCGGATCGTTCATCCAGCCGACTGGCGGTGATGCATGATAGCGATTCCGGTAAAGAGGATTCACTGTTCCTTTATTTTCTGCTATATATTGGTTGGCACGATCTGCCGAGTAAGCCAATTGACTTTGAGTGTTCACGCTACCCCTCATTTCTTGGATTTGTTTTTTCTATGTGGTTATTTATTGTTTGATAAGTAAGTATCATACGCGTCTTGTTTGATCTGCATCCATTCTTCCAGTCCCAGACGGTTCAGTTCTTCCAGGTAAGCATCCCACTCTTCGGCAATTTTGCCGTTTGCGATCCATTCTGCACGTTTTCTGTTGACGAACGGCATCAAGTCCGCGTCGATCTGTGCGATCCGGTCAGCCTGTTCCAATGACAAGAATACACGAGGATAATTGAATTGATTATGAACATCAGCCAAGTAAGTGTCTTTGAAGATATCCAAACGCCATTGTGCATCATCCGGCATTGTCGTCACAGTTCCGTAGTAGTCGTCCAAAATTGCCAACGGTCCGCCAGCTTCGGTTTTTTGACGCAATTCGCCCGGTGCTGTGCCTTCCAAAGGCAAGTGTTTCAACGAATCAGTTGCTTCTACATATTCAAAGATATTTTGTTGCGTTTCATCCCCATATGTACCCCAGTTATTCTGTACAGATTGGATCGGCACATACATCTGATCTGCCCATTTGGCAGTCAACTCCAGATTTTTGTTGGCGCTGGTGATTACGAAACGGTCGCGGCTGAATCCGAAGCCGTTCGTACGCGTAACATGTTTTTCTCCACTTGGACCAGCCAATGCAGGCAGTGGCTCATAGGAATCATTCGCTCCCGAAACGTTGGCTTTATCCCATGAGAAATACACGCCGAACAGTTGCTCTTTCCCTTTCGCTACGTAGGCATTCCAATCCTGTTCAAAAGCTTCCACATCAATCAGGTTTTTGTTGTACAGTTCGTTGAAATAAGTGACGCCATTTTTGAATTCTTCGTTGTCGGCAGTAAAGTCGATTGTGCCGTCATCATTGACTACCAAGTGATCATCGTTGTCGCCGATGCCAAATGCGCCGAAGAGGAACTTCATGTCTTCATTTCCGCCATCGTTGATGAAGGACATCGGGATTTCATCCGCTTTGCCATTGCCGTTCGGGTCTTGGGTTTTGAATGCTTCCAATACAACCATCAATTCTTCCGTTGTTTGCGGCATCTCCAAGCCCAATGTTTCCAACCAATCCACATTAATCCACGGAATATCATTTACGGTATGGATGGACTCTTTATCCTGACCCAATTCTTCGATCCATGGCAGAGAGTAGATATGGCCGTCCGGCGCTGTGACCATGGCCAAATATTCCGGATTTTCGTCCAATACTTTTTTGAAGTTCGGCATATGTTCATTGATCAGGTCTTCCAAGGGAATGATGATGCCGTCTTCCGCCCAGGAAAGCAGATCATAGTCGCTGGCGCCAGCATTCCACATGGCATCAGGCAAGTCGCCGCTGGAAATGTCCAGATTCCGTTTTTCAATGTAGTCCGAAGAATAGTTTTTCCATTCGACTTGCACGCCCGATTGCTCCTGCAAACGCTGGAAGATCAACTTCTCATTCGGATCAGCCGGTGCCAATGGCGAACTGGAAGTGGACATCTTCAAGGTTACTTCTTCCTTCAAAGGGAACGATACATTGGTCAATTCGTAATCGGGGGAAGAGGCCCCGCCGGAAGAACCGCATGCTGCTAAAGTCAAAACTGTTGCTGTGGATAATAGTGCTGTGCCAAGGTATTTTACTCTCATTTTGTATTTCTCCTTTATAGTGTATTTATTTTGTGTTGCGTATTGCCTAACCTTTGAGTGAACCTGCCATCATCCCTTTATCGAAATACTTCTGGAAGAATGGATACATGATCAGAAGCGGTAAGCTGGAGATGACGATTGTTGAGTATTTGATCAGTTCAGCCAACTGGGCCATTTCCGCCATTTGAGTCGCCGATCCGATCATATCTTGTTGCGGTTGGTTTTGAATCAGTATTTTTCGCAGCACAATTTGGAGTGGCTGCAGGTCTGCATCATTCAGGTAAATCATGGCATCGAAGTAAGAATTCCACTGACCCACGAAAGCGTAGAGGAACAGCACGAAAATGATTGGTTTCGCCAATGGCAGCATGATCTTAAAGAATATCTGCAGTTCATTCGCGCCATCAATGATGGCTGCCTCCTCCAACTCGGCGGGCAATTGTTGAAAGTACGTCCGGGCCAAGATAATGTTCCAAACATTGATTGAGCCTGGAAGGATAATTGCCCAGACGGTGTTCAACATGCCCAGGTTTTTCACTAATAAATAAGTAGGAACCAACCCGCCACCTATGAACATCGTGATTATAAAAAAGATTGTTAGCGGTCGTTTGCCTACCAGTTTTTTTCTTGATAAAGGATAGGCAGTCAAGATCGATACCCCCACGGTCAATGCACTGTAAGTGAACGAATAGAAAATCGAATTCACAAAACCTCTTATGATTGCCGGATCCTTCAGCACCCGGTTATAGCCATCCAAACTCCAATTCGCAGGATTCAGACTCAGGCCTTGTGAGCGGAGAATGAAGGGATCCATGAAGGAAGCAATCAATACATACAGCAACGGCGATAGAGTGATCAATACCAGAAGCCCTATCAGAATGCGGTTCAGCAGCAGGACACTGCGGTCAAATTTTGTCAACGTTATCATTTTGTTCTCCTCTCTCTCTATAAAGCCGCGTCATCAGTGCTTACTTTATTTGCTATCATGTTTACGGCCAACAGCAAGATGACATTGATGACTGTATTGAATAACCCGACTGCTGTTGAATATCCGTAATCCCCCATTTGCAATCCGACTTTGTAGACGTAGGTCGAGATGATCTCCGAAACAGGCAGGTTCATAGATGTTTGCATCAGGAAAGCTTTCTCATAACCAACGTTCATGATCCCCCCGACAGAAAGGATGAACTGGATGACCATGATCGGGCGCAGCGCCGGAAGATCGATGTACCAGATCCGGTACAAGATATTGGCGCCGTCCATGTGAGCTGCATCAATCAGATCTTGGCTGACGTTTGCCAGTGTGGCTGTGTAGAGGACCGATGCCCAGCCCATTCCTTGCCAAATGCCGGATAGGACGTACAAAGTCCGGAAATAATTCGGGTCGGTCATGAACGTGATGCGCGAACCGGTGATGGTTTCAATTAATCCGTTGATGGGGCCATCTGCGGCAAGGAACATGAACAGCATCCCCACAACGATGACCAAGGAAATGAAGTTCGGTGCATACAGGATCAGTTGGAATCGCTTCTTCCATTTTGTGCTGATCAGATGATTCAAGGATAATGCCAAGAGGATCGGCGGGAAGAATCCCAAGATCAGTCCGTATATGCTTATTTTGAGCGTGTTCTCCAACAGTATGCCGAAGTTGGGAGAGTCGATGAACTGTACGAAGTTTTCCACTCCCACCCATTCGCTTCCCATGATCCCACGCAGCGGGTTGTAATCCTTGAAAGCCAAGAGAATGCCGTACATCGGGAAATACTTGAATACTAGCGTGAGTATCAGTCCCGGCAACAGCATATAGTAGAGCATTCGGTGCTGTTTGATGAATTCCCATTTTGTTTGTGTGCCCTTTGGTTTGATGCTTGTCTGGCTTTTTTTCATGACTGATCTAACTCCTCCTTTTGAAAATTGAAACGTTTCCACTTTGCTTCAAAAAAATGTGGAAAGATTCATGCTCGATAATTGAAACGTTTCCACTTTAGTTCAAAAAAATAAATTCTGAAGAATCGGCATGCTACTTTTGAAATCGGTGCGGTTAATGGATCATCAGACTGCCCGCAATTTCAAAAATAGGGAAACGTTTATCGAGTAATTGAAACGTTTCCACTTCGCTTCAAAAAAATATGTTTTTGATTTAAACATATAATAATTCAGTAACCGTTTTCTGTCAATACCAAAAACATATTATTTTAAAATTTCATTTTTCGTCGTCGGTCCTTCTATGTAATGGACAGGCAAAGTGATCTTCGTTTTGACGGGTTCGCCATCGATCACCTGGATGATTTTTTCGACTGCGGCTTTGGCCATCAAATCCACAGGCTGACGGATTGTCGATACGATCTGTTTGCGCCCTGCTTCCATCTTGATGCCATCGCACCCGATGATCTGCACCTCTTCCGGTACTTTGCGATTCATTTCCTCCAAAACTTCCAGAATGTCCAAAGCAATAAAATCTGTGTGGGCAAAGACGCCATCCACATCTGGATTTTCTTCGAAAAAGGTTCGGATGTCTTTCTTTAATTCCACAACAGGGTCTTCCCCATCGAAGATGGCATAAGGCATTCCCATCAGCTCAGATTGCTCCACAAAACCACTCCTTCTCTTTGTCGTCTCAGTAGGAAAGCGTGAATGGGTTCCGATATACCCGATTTTTTTACAACCTTTCTCAATCAACTTTTCTACAGCCAATTGGCCTGCATGAAAGTTGTCCGAAGTGACACAGACCGTTTCTTCCTTGAAATGACGGTCAATGGTGACGAAAGGCAAATGCGACGAGACAAAATTATCCAAATCCGAATAGGTGATGCCGATGATGCCGTCCACTTTGTTTTCTTGAACCATCTTGATATATTCCAGTTCCTTGTCATTGTTGACATCGGAGTTGCACAACAACATCTTGTATTTATGTTCGGATAAATTCCGCTCCACATAGTAGGCAAATTCTGAAAAGAATGGATGCCAGATTGTCGGAATGATCAACGCAACCGTGTTGGTCTTGTTCATCTTCAATCCGCGCGCGTAGGCATTCGGAATATAGTTCAACTCTTTCATCGCCGCTTCTACTTTTCTGCGGGTTGATTCTTTTACGGCTCCGGAATTGTTCAGTACACGCGATACGGTACCGACGCCAACCTTCGCTAAAGCAGCTACGTCTTTCATTGTTCCCAATTGAAACACCTCCTTTCCTGTATACACTTGCAATCTAACTATCATGATAGCAGAGTCCACAAAATAAGTATAGCTGTACTTTGGGACTCATTCATTTCTGAGCCGCATGCACAATGAATGGAAATACAGAAATAATTATAACAATAGAATAATAAAGATTGACATAATGCTCATCAAGTTTTAATATTTATCTATCGTGACTTTGCAAACATTCGTTTATTTTAAAGCATGATGTTTATCGTTTTTAAGAAAAGAGGGGAAATAATGGCAAATCTGAACCAAATCTTCAACAAGTATCTAACCTGGATCGTGCTCGGTGTCGCGTTGGCGGCTTTCGTTTTCGATCAATCCTTTGTATGGGCAAGCAATTATACAACTTTATTCCTGCAGATCATCATGTTTTTCATGGGTTTGACCCTATCCGTCGATGACTTCAAAGAGGTGTTCCATCGTCCGGGATATGTGGCACTGGTAACCTTGATGCAATTCATCTGGATGCCTTTCGCCGGTTGGGCGCTGACGAAAATATTCAATCTGCCGCCTGAATTGGCATTGGGTGTCATCCTGTTGGGATGCTGTCCCGGGGGAACTGCATCGAACGTGATGACCTACCTTTCAAATGGCGATGTGGCACTTTCGGTGACCGCGACTTCGATTTCGACGATGTTGGCTCCGATCATCATGCCGCTGAACATTTCGCTATATGCCGGTGAAATAATCGAAATCAGCTTCTGGCCGATGTTCTGGTCGATTCTGCGGGTCGTTTTCCTGCCGGTTGTTCTCGGGGTTGTGCTGAACTCGCTGTTCGGCAAAAAGATCGCTTCTTACTATTCTGTCCTGCCGACCTTCTCATCCATCGGGGTACTCTTGGTGATTGCGGCAGTCGTTTCCGTCAACAAAGAAACGATTATGCATTCCGGATTGTTGATCACTTTTGTGACTTTCCTGCACAATACGAGCGGTTATGCCTTTGCTTGGATCGTCTGCAAAGTATTCAAAGTCGATACAAGCTCCACCCGTGCCATGCAGATCGAAGTCGGCATGCAGAACTCGGGCCTTGCTTCCAGCATGGCACTGAACGCGCCGTTCAATGCACCGCAGGCCTCCATGGCCGGTGCCATCTATTCGATCATGCACAACGTGACCGGCTCTTTGTTCGCGAGCTATTGCCGCTACAAAGACACCAAGTCTGCCGAAGCAACACCGGTTGCTGTCGAATCACCCGTTACTGAAGCATAACAGCCAAAAAAATAGCCCATCCAATGACCGTTTGAACCGGTCATTGGATGGGCTTCTTTTTATGTTCAATCTTCTTCGTCGTTCAATATCGCCTCTCTGCGTTGAAATTGGTGCTCACTGAGTGTTCTGAAATGGTGCTGCAGTTCGGGATCGTCGGTCTTATCGGCCATCTCCAACAGCAAGTGGCCGTTGATGTCGAGGTCGCAGAGCGTCCCTAGACCCGTTTGGACTTTCTTCATCTCTTTTATGACCGTTTTATCTTTCTCTCCTATGATAGGAGCGAGGTAGGTGGCCGCATAGCGTAGTTTTTTTGCATTGATCCGCAGACTATGGGTTTCTTCATGGTTGGAGAAATCCACCTCTTCCCATTTGCGCATCAGACGTTTTTTCATTTTCTCAAGTTTTTTGATCGTGGCTTTTTTCTGCTGCTCATCGTCCAGGCTGATGGATTTCAAGAACTGTGCCGTAGCGGCTTCCGCATCCAGGATGCGCTCGGTCAAAGCTCCACTCGTAATCAATTCATGGATGCTGTCCTGTTCGGCTTGACGCTCTTCCATCAACCAAGTCATGACTTGGCCGTCCTCGGCCAGCATATCCGGATACAACCCGCGCAACTCGCGGCATTCTTCCATCAGCACATCCAGCTCGCGCAGGTATCCGAAGGTAGTGGCGATGTCGCGCCAATCTTCGCCCGCCTCCCGGTAATATTTCTCCTCGCCGTTCGCCTTGTTGAAATTCAACAACGCCCGCAGTTGGCGGATTACCACCCGCAGCGCATGCGCCGATTCCGGCTCGACGGGATCCTGTTGGTAAGCGGCATAAGCATGCTGAACACCTGCCATCTGTTCGTTTATGATATCGGCGTACAAAGTGTCTTCGCCGTCGCATGGGCCACAATCCGCAGTCCCTTCGTGCTTATCCGCTGCATGCTTTTTGTCGGCGGCGTCTTCGTGTTTGCGTTTCGCAGATTTCCCCGGTGCCAACAACCACTCCAGATTGCCGATAGGATCCGCAGTCAAATCGACAGTGAAGAAGGCGACAGCCCCTTTTTTGAACGGGATCGCGGCACCGATCAACTCTTTCGTCCAACTGCTCATATACGGTTCGTGACCAACAAGCACCAAGTTGAAGCCATCCTCTTCCAGTTCCAACGCTTCGCTGAAGGCCGCGTAATCGCCGGTCGCCAAAAATTCCTGTGGTTGGATTACTTCGACAGCAGCGGCTTCCGCCACCAATTCAGCTGTCTGACGCGCCCGCACCAACGGGCTCGTCCATATCTTTAAGTTCCCGGCCTCAGTCAGTAAGGGTGCGACGTCGGGCAGGAACGCAGTCATTTCCTCCACTCCTGCTTCCGTCAGTTTTCTGTAGAAGTCATCCCCCTCAGGCGTACGTTCTTCCGCGATTCCATGCCGAATCAGTATCAATTGTCCTTCCATACTGCTCATCCTCCTTTGTATTGGCCTCTTTCTTACGGCTATCAGATGACGATTTGTAACCGCTCTCTCATTGAACAGTATACCATTTTTAAGCAAAGCATGTGAAAAAAATCCCCCGCTTTCTCAGAAAGAGGAGGACAAATTGTAGCTTATTGAATTATTGAAAATGCGCATTGGCAGCACTCTTTTTCTCGAGCGAATTTAGGCCAGCTTCATCCTTTTCCATTTGCCGGAGCGGAAACGCATTGCGATCAGGAACCAACGGATGATCTGATCCAGCATGACAGCCAGCCAGGCCCCGAGGATGCCCAGGCCGAGCACCTGCACGAAGAAAGTAGCTGCAGCAACCCGGATGATCAATATCCCAAGGAAAGTCGAGATGAGCGGAAAAATCGTATCCCCGGCCCCGCGCAACGAACCCGCTACGATCAGTTGATGCGACTGGAAAGGCTGCGTTATGGCAGCAACCCGGATGGCGATAGCGGCATTCCGGATGATCTCCGGATCGCTGGAATAGAAGCCGACGATGTACTCGGCTCCGAAGAAGAAAGCCACTCCAATGATTGCGCCCCACAGGCTGCCGATTTTAGCGGTCCGCGAGGCATATTTTTCGGCCAGGTTCGCATCCCCGGCTCCCAAAGCCCTTCCGACCAAGGCTGACGCCGCAATCCCGAAGGCTTGTCCGAGCGTGAATGACAGGGATAGGATATTCATGCCGATGTTGTGGGCGGCAAAGACGACGGTACCCAAGCCCGACACGATTTGGATGAACAGAATCATTCCGGAACGCAGCACTAGTTGCTCCAGCGCTGAAGGCAGTCCGATTTTCGCCAAGCTTTTCATCGTTTTCATCGAAAAATGGAAAGGATGAGCGAACGAAAAATTCAGCTTGCTCTTGCCGGATCGCAGGTAACGGATCAGCAGGAAGTTGGCCACTAGGTTGGCGATGACTGTCGAAATCGCCGCGCCCTCGATGCCAAAAGCCGGAATCCCGAAAAGTCCATAGATCAGCAAGGCATTTCCGACGACATTCAGGAAATTAGCGCGCAAATTCACGCCCATCGGAATGTGTGTTTCGCCGATTCCGCGCAAGGAACCGGAAATGCTGAAATTGAAGGATTGCAACAGGTAACTTATGCAGATGATCCGGAAATAGAGCCTTCCGACTTCGACTGTATCGGGCTGCGCGCCCATAAAGGTCATGATCTGATCTGAGTAGACAAAGGCGGCCAGGGCTAACGGGGCGGAAAGGATCATGCTGATGATCATGACATGCTTCATGACGTTTTCCATCCGGTCATGTTTTCCGGCTCCGAAATAGCGGGCGATCAAGGCAGTGCCTCCGATGTTCAAAGCCTGCACTACGGACAGCCCTAAGAACAGCGGCTGATTCGTCACCCCGACCGCCGAAACGGCAGCTGCCGCATAGGCATGGTCCGCTATATTCCCCAACATCATCATGTTGATCATCCCGAACAACGAACTCAGGACCAGTTCAATCAGAACCGGCCACGCGATGTTCATGATTTCCTTATTGATCGGACTTTTCAGCTGTTTTATGTCCGTTTGCTTCTCTTCCCCCATAATCAACCTCCTACGACTCGTGCTCCGATGCAAAATACCGAAAAATCGTTTTAACTATTCAACTCTCTCCCTCTCAGTATAGCATATTTTTGCGCAACTATTTTGCACATAAATTTCTTTTCAATAAACTGTCATAAACAGTTCATTCCCTTTCATCCATACAGAAATCACGCACCCTCTCATAATATAATTATATTATGCTCACGCGTCTCCACTGCCTGCTGCAGGAACGAGCGGATAAGGCCACTACAAAATTAATCCAGTACTTTATCAATAATGGAACGTAATACCTTCTCCCGCAATTCGACCGTTTTGATTTTATTATTTATTTCATAGCCCCGCACCAGCGTCTCCGAAATGAACAATTGCGAAATTTTCCCGGCCAGTGATCCGCCATCAAAAAATTCCTCATTGGCGGTCTGTAGGACAATGTCACCCAATTCAGCAATGGGCGAGGATTTGAAATTGGTAATGGCAATGATGGGTGTATGGTTTTCTTTGGCTATTTTCAAAGAATCGTGGATATCCTTGGTACGACCGCTCAAAGAGAAACAGATCACGAGATCTTCTGGTCCCAGCAATGCTAAGGCATGGGCTTGAAAATGCGGATCAACGATATGGTTCGCATGCACACCTACCCGGAGCAACATCTTTTCCAATGAAGCTGCCGACAAGCCACTCGATCCAACACCGATGATGTAGATCCGTTTTGCTTTAGTGAGTGCTTCGATCGCAAGCAGAACCACTTCCGAATCGAGCAACTGCCGGGTCGATTCCAAAACTTTGATCTGGTTCTCCAAAATCCGGTCGTAAAATTGGCGATCGTTGTCCCCTTCATACTGGCTGGTGAATTCCTCCTTGGCAATAGCAATTTTCAAATCAGAAAAGCCATGGAAGCCGATCTTCTGGGAAAAGCGGATCAGCGTGGCATCGCCTACTTTTACCGCCTCGGTCACATCCTTCATTGTCTGATACACAGCCTGTTCTTGATTTTTCAATAAGTAATCCGCAATCCGTTTCTCGGATTTCGTCAACGCGTGATATTTTTCTTGAATCAGTTGAGCTAGTCCCATAAAGTCAGTCCTTTTCATGTTTATGCCTCTCATTATACACGAACTTTTAGAAATGCAAATTACCTGTTTACAAACATGAAAGCGTGTGCTATATTTCATTTACGGAGATAAACTCCGGAATAAAATAAATAACGGAGGAAATATCCATGAAGAAGGAAGATTTCATCAACAAAGTCCGTGGCGGCATCATTGTCTCATGTCAAGCGCAACCAGGAGAACCTTTATACACAGAAGAAGGCGGCATCATGCCTTTGATGGCTCTTGCAGCTGAACAAGCTGGTGCAGTCGGAATTCGTGCCGAATCGGTAAGGGATATTCAACAGATTAAGGAAAAAGTTGATTTACCGATCATCGGGATCATCAAACGCGATTACCCTCCTCAAGCGCCATTCATTACGGCTACCATGAAGGAAATCGATGAATTGGTTGAAACGGGTGTAGAAGTCATTGCATTGGATTGCACTTTGCGGGAACGCTATGACGGCAAAACAATCAATGCCTTCATCAAAGAAATTAAAGAAAAATATCCCGATCAATTGTTCATGGCGGATATCGCCACCTTTGAGGAAGGACTCAACGCTTTCCAGGAAGGAATCGATTTTGTCGGCACAACGCTAAGCGGTTACACAGAGGAAAGCACCCAACAGGATGGGCCGGATATCGCCTTGATGAAAAAACTGGTGGAAGCCGGTGTGGATGTCATCGCCGAAGGTAAAATCCATATGCCTGAACAAGCTAAAGCAATCCAGGAATTGGGTGTAGCAGGAATTGTCGTAGGAGGTGCAATCACACGGCCAAAAGAAATAGCGAAACGTTTCATTGACAACTTAAAATAAGGAGTGAAAAACATGTTTAAAAAATTCTCTCAAATCGGAAGAGCCATGATGCTCCCAATCGCCATTTTACCCGCTGCCGGCCTCTTGCTTGGTTTCGGTGGTGCATTGACAAATCCAAGCACCTTGGCGGCCTATCCGTTCCTTGACATTGAATGGTTGCAAGTGATCCTGAGCATCATGAGTTTTGCCGGAAGTGCCGTCTTTGCCAATTTGGCGCTCATCTTCACCATCGGGGTCGCTGTCGGTCTCGCGAATGGAGATAAAGGGACTGCTGGTTTGGCCGGCGGTGTGGGTTACGTTGTTTTCGTCGCAACCATCAGTGGTTTTCTGCAATTATTTTCCGCGGAAGGCGCTTCGATCGACACTGGGGTTGTTGGTTCAATAGCAGTCGGAAGTACCGTTGCCTTCCTGCATAATCGTTATCGTAAAATCGAACTGCCGCAGTTTTTGGGTTTCTTCGGAGGCTCGCGTTTTATCCCGATTGTAGCATCATTTGCAGCTATCATTCTTGGGGCATTCTTTTACCTGATTTGGCCACCTATCCAAGGCGCACTGACATCCGCCGGCACAGCCATCGCAGCTATGGGCAGTTTCGGAACGTTCTTGTACGGATTTTTGCTTCGTTTGACAGGTGCGGTCGGTTTGCACCATACGATTTATCCGCTGTTCTGGTACAGCTCTTTGGGCGGAGTTGAAGTTGTAGCGGGCGAAACCGTTGCCGGTGCCCAAAACATCTTCTTCGCGCAATTGGCCGATCCAAATCATACAGGTCTTTTCACTTACGGAACGCGCTTCTTCGCAGGTCGTTTCGCTACAATGATGTTCGGTTTGCCGGCTGCTTCTTTAGCCATGTACCACTCCATTCCGAAACAGAACCGCAAAGCCAATGGCGGTATCTATTTCAGTAGTGCTCTGACTTCATTCTTGACCGGTATTACCGAACCACTTGAATATATGTTCTTGTTCGTCGCACCTTGGTTGTATGTGGTCCATGCCTTCCTTGATGGCGTTTCCTTCTACGTGGCTGACTTACTGAGCATCCGTATCGGAAACACTTTCTCAGGCGGATTCATCGACTTCTTCCTGTTCGGTCCGCTGCAAGGTAATGCAAAAACAAACTGGGTATGGGTAATCCCCGTCGGTATTGTTTGGGCATTGATTTATTACTTCGTCTTCCGCTTCCTGATCACGAAATTCAAAGTGATGGTGCCTGGTATGGATGAGTCAGAATCTGACGCAAGCATTCCGGTCAGAGCCTCCGGAGAGGCTTCTACCTTGAATGATGAAGCGCATATCATCATCGAAGCATTAGGGAATGAAGCAAACATTGAATCCGTCAGCGCTTGTGCAACCCGTCTGCGTGTTTCCGTGAAGGACGGTTCGGTCGTTGATAAAAATGCCATCAAGAATCTCGGAGCAACTGCTGTTTTCGAAGTCCAAGGCGGCATCCAAGCTGTATTTGGCGGCAAGGCAGACTTGCTGTCACAAGAGATTAATCAAATATTAGGGACAGAAGACTGATTCAAATAGTTATTGACGATCAAAAGGGCTACCTCATTTAAGAGGTAGCCCTTTTGATCGGTTTGGCGGTGGAATTCCCCGTCAAATGGGTTTTGGCGGGGAATCTCGTGCTATCTGCAGACGTTTTGCCCCGCCAAAAGGTTTTGGCGGGGAATCTCCGAATACAAACAAACAAAAAAAGCTGTATCAAAGCCAGAAAATTCTGTTCTGGTTCTGATGCAGCCTCTTTCGTTGCTATTTTGTCTTCAATCAGGATTTAATGCCTCGCTTGCGTCGCTCCGCGAATTCTGCAGTCGCAGTGAAAAGGACATCGGTCGATGAGTTGAGGGCTGTTTCGAATGAATCCTGCAGGACACCGATGATGAATCCGACACCGACTATTTGCATAGCCACATCGTTCGGGATACCGAACAGACTTGCTGCTAACGGGATAAGCAAAAGTGAACCACCGGCAACACCCGATGCCCCGCAAGCGCTGACTGCTGCCAGGATGCTAAGGATAAGGGCAGTACCGAAATCAACAGGGATACCCAACGTGTTGACAGCTGCCAAGGTAAGGACGGAAATCGTAACCGCCGCCCCAGCCATGTTGATGGTCGCTCCAAGCGGAATGGATACAGAGTAAGTATCCCTGTCCAGTCCAAGATCCTCGCACAGCGTCATGTTCACGGGGATGTTCGCAGCAGAGCTTCTTGTGAAGAAAGCTGTGATGCCACTCTCCCGTAAGCATCTGAAGACGAGCGGGAACGGATTGGAACGGATGTAGATGTAGACGATGATCGGGTTGACGACCAAAGCGACGAACAGCATACAGCCTATCAGGACCGCAAGCAGTTTCCCATAGCCCAATAGAACGCCTATTCCGCTTGTCGCGATGACATCGAACACAAGCCCCATGATCCCCAAAGGAGCGAAGGCAATGACGATTCTGACCATTTCCGTCAGCGCATCAGAAACATTAGCCAGCATCAGCTTGGTTGAAGCTGCGGCATTCTTCAGAGTGAAACCGAGCATAAGAGCCCATGACAAGATGCCGATATAATTGGCATTGTAGAGAGCCTTGACTGGATTGTCCACGACGTTCAAGAGCAGCGCCTTCAGGACTTCCACCACGCCCCCAGGAGCAGCGATATCTTCGACACCAGCACCCAAGGTCAAAGTAACCGGGAAGATGAAGCTCGCGACCACTGCTACGAGTGCCGCCGAGAAGGTACCTAAAAGGTAGAGCACGATGACAGATTTCATGTTCGTCTGTTGGCCTTTTTTGTGCTGCGAAATCGCGGAAGCAACCAAGAAAAAGACTAGCATAGGCGCAATCGCTTTTAAAGCGCCGACAAACAGGGCTCCAAAAATGGTAATCGGCTGCGCGACATCCGGAATCGTTACGCCAAGGATGATGCCTATGATCAGACCGGCGATGATACGTTTGACAAGGCTCAGCTTGTACCATTGGTTCAATAGTTTATACAATTCAAATTCCTCCTGATGTATGTAAAAAATTACAATAAAATGAGTACATAGGGTTCCATTTTACCATAATTTAATCTGTTCAGGAAGGACTCATTTTACTGGGTGACTCCCGATTTGTCATAAACAAGCGCGTATTCCGAAGTTTGTGGCTGTTTTTTTGTTATTTTTGAAAAATCTTCTTTTCTGATTGTTCGAAAAGCGGTATAATATCATTTATGGAGAATTACTCAAGTCCGGCTGAAGAGGACGCACTCGAAATGCGTTAGGTGTCGAAAGGCGCGCAAGGGTTCGAATCCCTTATTCTCCTTAAATGCTTTTGAATAGTATCCAACAAAAGGCCAGCACTCCCGAAATGGGTGCTGGCCTTTTGTTTTGTCGAAATACACTTGTCTCCGTCTATTTTATGTTGACTTGGAGTCCACTTCAGGTGCTAGTTTGGAACAAATACCCATCAGGAATACTACGCACCGTTGCAGAAGCCGTTCCCGATTTCGGGCATGCATACAACAAACATTGTCCATGCAGGCGGACTTTATTGTTATGTTGGCTTCGGAGTTTTCGCCATTCCGTTCGAGGATGCGTCGCTTCATTCCTAAAAAGCTGTGCATCTCGGTGAAATTAATGAAGATATCATCTCCCATTTGGCAGTGGCGGGCAATACCGTCATCGCTAAAATTAAAATCGTGTTTACCTACAAATCCAAAAACCAGCTATTCGCGGGTAAAATTTAAACCCCAACACATAATAATGAAAAAGCACGCTGAAAATCTCAGATAGTGTGAGGATTTCGGGGTGCTCTTTTTCCTCTACCTCGTAAAAATATGCCGATGGGCGAATTCCTAAAAATCGGATTTTCCCATATGAAACTATCCATTATAAACATCTTTACTCCAAATGCTGATTTTCCATGGACATCAGCATTTTTTTACTTTACACTTAACGCAGTATTGTAAACAAAAATTTAAAGATCAGTATTTTTATGGTATCTACAATATATTGGGCTAAACCGTTATTTTACGAAAATAGACTGCGATAACCTGCGTCTTTTGCCAGAAACGGTAGGCCGCATCAACTAAAATGAATGGAGTGGAATGATGAGGAAAAAAATAAATCCAAAAAAACGGTTAAAGCGGCGGAGAATTGTCACATTGATTGGTATCCCGGTACTGCTTTTCGTATCCGGTATAACACTGCTCTCTTTGGCATTTTTTGATAATATTTCCTACGCCTTTTACCTGTCGCGGATGTTCTTTCCACAGGAAGTCGCGATTGCGCAGACGAATTTGAGCGACAGCAGTAAGGCTGTTGAGGATCCAAGCACAGCTACCCAACCATCTTTCCCGAAATACGGGGATGAATACGGGATGCTGAGCGTGGCTGCAGCAAACATCATCTCGCCTGTTTTCGTCGGCGATGACGAAACGCAATTATTATATGGAGCTGGCCAATATTATGGTTCCGTGTTTCCGGGGGATATCGGCAACACGGTCATCGCCGGGCACACCAATTCCGTCTTCAAGACTTTGGGGGATGCGCAGATCGGCGACTCTATCCGCCTGGAGCTGACTTACGGAACTTACGTGTATGAAATCAGCAATATCGAAATCAAGAGTGGGACCGACCAAAGTATCCTGGCACCTTCCGAAGAGCAGATTTTGACGCTGTACACTTGTTATCCTTTCGACTACATCGGAAACACACCTGACAGATATGTCGTGACCGCTAAATTAGTCGAAGGCAATCCACTGTCGGAAATCAATTTTTAAAGGAGCATCGTTATGCGAAACATAAAAAAAATCGGCAGAATGACCCTCAGCTTTCTCCTGATGTATGTAGTGGTCGCCTTGATCGGGGTCATCTTCATGAAGCAGGTCCTGTTGAACGGAAGCGACCTCAACAAGCAGTTGGACGACAGCCCCTACTATACCATGGTAGAGGAAAGCTTGTCCGCTAAATTCAAGACGTTGAGCTTGGAAACGTCCATACCCAAGGAAGTCTTCGTGGAAGCTGCGATGGACCAATATGGCCTACAGCAACTTGCCCGTACAAACAATGAACAAGTGCTCAATTATCTGATTGATCCTGATGCAACATACAAAGCGATGACCGATCGCAGCATGTTCGAGGAACCCGTGACGGCTTATGTTCAGAGCTACGCCTCAGAGCACAACCAGCCGTTCGATGAAGGCTTACAAGCGCAGACTGATACGATCATTGCTGAAGCCACCGCCATCGTCGGTAGCCACATCATGCTATTCAATCTGGATAACGTCATTGCTTTTCCGCAATTCCAGACCGTCCGGAAAATGCTGCAAACCGTTCTTGCGTATTTCTATCTCGTACCACTAGCCTTCCTTTTGATTGCCGGGGCAATCGTCGGCTTGAACTGGAAACTGCCTCACCGGTCCTTGATTTGGATCGGTAGTGGCTTAGTTTCCGGCTCCGCCTTTGTCATCATCCCGGCAATTATGGCTTTGATTCTTAAAATTCCGCAACGGATCACTGTTTCAGCGGATTACATCAATACTGCACTGCGCACATTGGCTCTGCATTACACTACCTTCTTCCTGGGTTCGAGCGCACTTGTCTTCGCTTTGGGAATTGCCTGCCTGGTTGGCTATTACCTGATCAGCAAGGCAAAACGAGCGGCCTACCGCCGAGAACGCGCCTACTCTGAAGAAATGGAATACTACTGATTCATTATCGGCTGATAGAAGCATTGAGAGGAGGTGAAAAATATATGAAAAAAGTCGTTGTATCTCTTTTGTTTGCATTCGTGTTGTTCTTCGGAGCACTACCGAATGTTGCTGCTGCAACAGAAAATGACATCATCGCAACTTTGGAAGCAACTAGTTTACCATCCAATTACGTGCAGCAAGCAAAAAATTATTTAATGGCCAACGATGTTACTGCTGAAGAAGCAGATCAAATCATTGTCCACATCAATAATGCACAAGCTGTCGTGAATGCACGCGGAGCGAACAGCGTGAATCAGCTCACTCAAGCTGATAAACAAGCCATCTTGGCCGAGCTTGTTGCAGCTGCTGCTATATTGGATATGACTGTTACTGTTACTTCAAAAGAAGTTGTTTTAAGTGATGCACACGGCACTGTTGTCGCTAGATTCCCGATAAATGGGAATGATGTCAAACAGACTGGGGCAAACAATCTTTACTTGGCAGGAGGAATCTCCTTGCTGGTAGCTGCAGCTGGAGCAGCTGTTGTTGCTAAAAAAAGATTTCAATTTGCAGTGGAAGCTTAAGCGTATGTCGCTGAGCTTGCATATGCTGTTGTGAAACACCCCCGCATAGACGAAGGCACCTTAATGGGCCTTCGCTATGCAGGGGTGTTTTTTTTGTTGTATGGGTCCGGTCCAAGGGCGCGGCTCTGATAACTCAGAATAGCCCTCCAGAAAAATCCCGATAAGCAGCCTTTATTTCAGTATAGAGATCTGGGTAGGCTTCACCCAAGGAGGACAGGATTCCGATCGCAAGCTGCGAGCTGTGGATCGTCTGGCTTTTGTGGACGCGGATATAGGAGACTTCCGCATTCAGGCTCAGCTTGGGGTAGAGTTCCTTTGCGACTTTAATGTCATGGACGGGATCGATATTTTGGCTCGTCCACACTTTCGAAATCGGAAAAGCCGTGAAGTCGCACGGCAGCGTATCGTATTCGGCACCGATAATCAGGAATGGGCGCGACTTGAAGGCGATTTTGTCCGTTTCAAGGTCATGATAGGCAAAACGGGTCTTCACGATGGCACCGATGTAGGCTTGCGTTTCGTTCATGGCTCCAGCACCTCCCCTTCGAAATCCTCCAACTCATCCAGATAAACATCAAAAATGGAATCGTAGATCCGCACTTTTTTCGCGTCTTCGCGGATGTCTGCAAGTTCCAGCAGTTTGGGTTCGGTTTCTTCCGCGGGGATTGCTGTTCTGCTGTTGCGCCAGGATGTTTCGCGGCGCGCCAAATCCGCCAGATACCAACCTTCATACTGCCCGTACGCAAAGACGATGCGGTCGAGGATGAACTGTTCGCGCTCCGTCAACTTTTTCATCTCCAACGGTTCGAAGGGATCGTAGCCTTCCTCGAAGAAGAAATGCAGTTCCGCCAGCACCGGTCCCTCTTCCCAGCCTTCAAAGCTTTCCTCGAATAGCGGCTCCCCTACCATAGCCAGACATTCCCGCTGCGCGAAATAGAGCATCGCCTGCAGCTTCAGCTCATTGTCGCCGAACCGGGCTGCCGTATAGTTTTCGTAGGAATAGACCAAATACTTCGCCAGCTGAATCAGCTTCGGCATAACGATTTCCCCTTTCCTGAATTCCCTTTTTGTTTCAGCACCCTTTTATTCATTTCTCAAAAAATTCTTGCCAGACTTCCGCCAAAAAGGCGCCCGCATCTGTCTGGACGGCCAATTGGAAGGTCAGCGACTGCGGCACGGGCGTCCGGTTCAGCAGGACGGCGTAAGGGCCATTGAAATAATGGACGAAGCTCGCGGCCGGGTAGACGGCCAGCGATGTGCCGATGACGACAAGCATGTCAGCTGCGCCGATCGCCGCAGTTGCGCGCTCCATCGCCTCCTCATTGAGCATTTCGCCGTAGAGGACGATATCGGGACGCACCATCCGGCCTTGGGGATCGCGCTGGATGCCATGCGCGTCCATGCTGATCGCGTTGGCATCAGCGGGTTCGGCCGTGTCGAACGTCCGCCATCTCGTCCCGTTGCCGTGCAGTTCGATGATTGCGCTGCTGCCGGCGGACTGGTGCAGATTGTCGATGTTCTGGGTGACGACGGTGACTTCTTTGCCTGTCTGCTCGAGATCCGCAAAGAAGCGGTGCCCGGCGTTCGGGAGCGCCTGCGAAAAATCGAAATGCGCTGCATAATTGCGGAAGAAAAGTTCGGGATACGTCTCCAGAAAACCGATGCTGAGCGTCTCCTCACCGGTGAAATGGCGGCCGCTCAATCTGTCGAACAGCCCGCCCGCCGAACGGAAATCCGGGATACCGCTCTCGGTGCTGATGCCCGCCCCAGTGAAGGCGACGATGCGTTTTGATTTGCGGATCATGTCCGCGAAGCGTTCTTTATCGTTCATGCTCGGGCTCCTTTCTTTTGTGGTTCTTTCTGCCTTTATTATAGCTTTCGCAAGGGCTGAGTGGTTACTGTTTCGCATTCTGGGTGGGACGGATTTGTTGGGGTGTTCGGCATTCAGTCTTTCCGCAACAGCCGACGACTCTATCCCGACGCACAACGCCCTATTCTTATTGGCCGATATATTATTACAAACGCATCCCCTTCCATCCGAATAACGTTTTCATCCGTTTGCACACTCCAACTTACTGACTGTTCCCCTTGATTTATCCGGTGAACAGAATTAACATATATGGTATGAGAAACAAACCGACAGCACAACATCTAGTGTTTTCGCCATAAATAAGGGAGTGATTACTGTGGATGCAACAAAGACCACATTTAAAGCAGGATTCGAAAAATTGAACAAGGACATTGAGCGGTTCCCGCATGTGTTTCCGATTACGGAGGATATGAACGTGACCTATGAGGGCGTGTCACGCCTCGTCATGTTGGATCGCTACTCCTATAAGGATTCCACCAAGGAGACCCTGTCCGAAGGCGATATCGTGATTCTGACTGTCAAGGAGGACCCGAAATATCCGGCCCGCGGAACAGGAACCGTCCTTTCCGTAAACCACAAGGAACAGACTGTCCGCATCAAAGTGTCCGAGGAATACCAACACAACATCGATGATTTCGAAGTCGAGGAAGGCGGCATCGTGACGCGCCGGATCCTGACGTTGGACAAACCGCTGGAGCTTTTCTACGAACAGATTGCGATGCGCAATGCGCATGGCCTGGCCGAGGTCGAAATCACGCCGGAACTTCGCCATGAAGCGTTCCTGAAATTCTACGAAGAACAGAAAGCCTTGAACTTCATCCCGGCTGGGCGCGTGCTCTACGGCGCCGGCTCCGGTACCGATGTCACCTATTTCAACTGTTACGTCATGCCTTTCGTGCCCGACTCGCGCGGCGGCATTTCCGACCACCGCAAAAAAGTCATGGAAATCATGAGCCGTGGCGGCGGCGTCGGCTCGAACGGTTCGACGCTGCGTCCGCGCCACACAATAGTGAAAGGCGTCAACGGCCGCTCTTCCGGCTCCGTTTCCTGGATGGACGACATCGCCAAGCTGACGCATCTGGTCGAACAAGGCGGATCCCGTCGCGGCGCCCAGATGATCATGCTGGCCGACTGGCATCCGGATATCTTCGAATTCATCATTTCCAAGATGCAGAATCCGCGCATCCTCCGCTACATCATCGAAAACTTCGAGGATGAGCAGATCCGCATGCTGGCGAAGGAAAAGCTGCATTTCACGCCGTTCTCTTCAAAAGACATCAACATGTACACAGGCATCGTCAACTACAAGCACATCCCAGGTCACGGCGGTTTTGACGCCTCGGTCATCCATGAAGCAGAGAAAAAACTGCGCGATGGCGGCACTTATACAGTCAACAATCCTGAGTTCCTGACCGGCGCCAACATTTCCGTCTGCATCACCGATGACTTTATGGATGCCGTCATGAGGAATGAAGAGTATGCGCTGCGTTTCCCGGATGTCGAACACTACGACGCGGACGCGATGGCGCACTATGACGCTGAATGGACCAACTGCGGCGATGTCCGCGAATGGGAAGCTACCGGCAACGCTGTCCGCACCTACCGGACCGTCAAAGCCCGCGAATTGTGGAGGCTGATCAATGTCTGCGCGACTTACGCGGCAGAGCCTGGCATCTTCTTTATCGACAACGCCAACAAGATGACGAATGCGGTAGCCTACGGTCAAAAAGTTGTCGCCACCAATCCTTGCGGGGAGCAGCCATTGGCAGCCTATTCCGTCTGCAACTTGGCCGCAGTCAACTTGGCCGAAATGGTCAACAAGGACCTGCAGATGGTCGACTTCGCCAAATTGGAACAGACCGTCCGCACCGGCATCCATATGCAGGACAACGTCATCGACTCCACCCCTTACTTCCTGGAGGAGAACAAAAAACAAGCGCTCGGCGAACGCCGGATTGGCTTGGGGATCATGGGCTTGGCGGATATGCTGATCTATTGCGGCGTCCGCTACGGTTCACTGGAAAGCCTGCAGCTGATCGATCAAGTCTTCGAAACGATCGCAGTGGCGGCCTACGAGGAAAGCATCGAGTTGGCGAAGACGCGCGGCAGTTTCCCGTTCCTGGTCGGACAAACCGGAAAAGAGACGCAGATCCTGCGCGAGCGTTTCATCAACACTGGCTACATGAAAAAAATGCCTGAGCATGTCCGTGAAGGCGTCCTGAAATACGGCATCCGCAACTCACATCTGTTGACGGTGGCGCCTACCGGATCGACAGGCACGATGGCCGGCGTTTCAACCGGTTTGGAGCCCTACTTCTCGTTCACGTATTACCGCAGCGGCCGTCTCGGCAAATTCATCGAAGTGAAGGCGGATATCGTCCAAGAATATCTGGATCGTCATCCCGATGCCGATCCGAACCAGTTGCCTGATTATTTCGCGACAGCCATGACGCTTGCCCCTGAAGAGCACGTCGATGTGCAGACGACGATCCAGCGCTGGGTCGACAGCTCCATCTCGAAAACGGTGAATACGCCGAAAGGCTATACCGTCGATCAAGTCGAGAAAATCTACGAACGCCTTTACCTGGGCGGAGCCAAGGGCGGTACGGTCTACGTCGACGGCAGCCGCGATTCGCAGGTGCTGACGCTGAAAGCCGAAGAAAACGTTTGGGATGACGAAGCCAAGCTTGAGGAAGAGAAAGAGCACGTCAAAATCAACAAGGACAAGACTTTCCTGGTTGATTCGATAGCCAATCTCACGTCCACCGATGTCACAATCGGCAACGAAATCGGCGACACCTGCCCGATCTGCCGACAAGGTACGGTCGAAGATCTGGGCGGCTGCAACACTTGCACCAATTGCGGCGCGCAGCTGAAATGCGGCTTATAAACTGATCAAATGAAGAAGAACCCGTCTGATTTTTGGACGGGTTCTTCTTTGTGGTTTGCCGACAATCATGCTTTTCTGCTTGGCTTGCGCTTCGGTTGTCCGATAAACGCATAGTATCGGACAACCGCGTCGCGTTTGAAGCGCTACTTGTCCGATAACCATAAAATATCGGACAACCGCATAGCACTTAGAGCACTATTTGTCCGATAACCGCAAAGTATCGGACATCCGCCGTATACATCAGGCGCTGCTTGTCCGATAAACGCATAGTATCGGACAAGCACAAAAAAGAGCTGCCAAATGCGGCAGCTCCAGTCTTTAGTTTCATTCTTTCCCGGTGTTCGAAGGTTCCGGCTTGCCGGCCTCCAACAGTACCCGGTCACGGATTGCGAAGAAGGCCACGACCATCAGCAACGCGCCTGATACGGCCATCAGGATTTCGATCGCCATCCGGTCCGCAAGCGGTCCGAAGATCAGCATCCCCAACGGCATCATCGAACTGGAGACCATGCTTTGGACACCGAAGACCCGGCCGAGGAAATCTTCCTCGATCTTTTCCTGCAGCAGCGTCATGCTCGGCGCGTTCAGCAACGGGATGACGAGGCCGACGAGACCCATCAGGAAGAGGTAGATCCAGAAATTCGGGATGACACCCATCCCGAAAGTGCACAGGCCCATGGCTCCGATCGCAAAAGCGATGGAATGGATCCGGTTCTTGAAGCCGCCCCATGAGGCGATCCAGAGGCCGCCGCCTATCATCCCGATGAAAAAGGCGATTTCGATCGCCGTCAAGCGCCAGACGTCGTCGCCGAACGAGCGCGCCACCTGCAAAGGGGAAAGGAACGACACCGGAGCGGCCATCAAGAAGGCAAGCGAAAAATAGAGGAACAGCCTTTTGATGAAGGCGTGATTTTGGATGTAGCGGAAGCCGAGCTTCATGTCCTGCAGGTAATTGCTGACCTGTTCCTGGCTGGCTTTTTCATGCGTCGGGACTTTCAGCAGGAACACCATGATGGCGATCGCCAAAGCCGCTGTAACGATATCGATCATGAAAATGCCTTCCATCGGCGCAAATTGGTAAAGCGCGCCGCTGATCATCGGCGAAACCAGCATGACGACGGCCTGGATGCTGCCGTTGAGCCCGTTGATCCGGGTCAATTCCTTTTCCGGCACGATCTGCGGCAGGATGGCGCCGACCGCCGGCATCTGGATGCCCGCCCCTATC